>JAMDBT010000051.1 GCA_023487205.1 Thermoplasmatota archaeon | reverse complement strand
TGCGTCCTCATGCGGGCTTGACGACCAATGGCAGTTCCTTCTTGCATTTCACGCATTTCTCGCGAAGAGGTATTTGAACCGTATGACACTTCTTGCACTCGATTTCCTGTTTCTGGCCGCAAGCATCGCAGTAAACATCGAAAAATGTGCGTTTGGAACACTTTATGCATGAAATCCACAGCGGCTGCGCGCACGATGGGCACTTCACATAGTCGCGCTGGATGTTTTCCCTGCAATTGGGGCATCTCGCAACCAGTGGATCTTCCTTCCCACAATAAGGACACGCCAGATCCTCCGGCATAACCAGCTTAGAACAATATCTGCAGGGTCTCTTGAAACTAGGCATATGCAGAATGCCTCCCTAGGATTGTGTGTGTGTCCGTTAACGTCATATGAGCCGAAGCTACCTGAATTGCGTTAATGAATATTTGCATCAAAGGTAACCAGTTCACACTCCGCAAGAGTGAATCTATTGCCATCAGGACTGGAAATGATTTATGCAAACCGTTTGCATCATGAAGGTGTGAAGAAGATCCTTCTCATCATTATGGACGGTCTTGGGGGGCGTCCCTCTGGGCTGCTCGGGGGCAGGACGTCATTGCAGGCTGCTTACAGGCCGAACATGAATTTCCTTGTCAGGAACGGCATTGGAGGGTTGATGTATCCCGTGTCCCAGGGCATAAGAGCCGGGTCAGATACTTCGCACCTTTCAATTCTTGGGTACGATCCCAGGGTTGTTTATACCGGACGGGGTCCGTTTGAAGCCATGGGTCTGGGAATGGATGTTTCCAAAGGGGACGTCGCGTTCAGGGCTAATTTTGCCACCAGGGCCGACAGTGGCTTTATATCGGATCGCAGGGCAGGGAGGATCCAGGAAAGCACGGATGAGTTGTGCAGGGCGATTTCGCTAAATGTGGGAGGAGTCACGTTTGAAGTTAAGCCAGGAGTTGAGCACCGAGCCGCCCTTGTCATGCACGGCGATCATCTGTCCAGCAGGGTTTCCGATTCCGATCCCCACGAAGCGGGAAAGCCTCCATTAGATATTACGGCAACTGTTGATAGTGCGAAGAGGACTGCTAACGTCCTGAACCAGTATCTGGAACGGATAAGGAAGATACTCGACGATCATCCGTTCAACAGGGACCGGGTTTCCAACGGCAAACTACCTGCGAACGAACTGCTCATCAGGGGGGCAGGCATGGCTCCGGACCTCCAGGATTTCCAGTCGAAGTACGGACTCAGGGCTGCGTGTGTTGCCGGCATTCCAATGATATCTGGAATATGCAAACTCATGGGAATGGACATAATTCACGCTAAAGGCGTCACGGGAAGGCTCGACTCAGATTATGAGTCAAAGATTTCTTCAGCCGTTAAATCCCTGGATAACCACGATTTTGTAATTGTAAACTTGAAGGGGCCGGACATTGCAGGACATGACGGAAACCCACTGGCCAAGCGCGACGTGATCGAGCGTGCAGACTCGGCATACAGGCAACTGGTTTCACTGGGACACCGGGTTGTTATTTCCATAACTGGCGACCACAGTACTCCTGCGGAGTATGGAGATCATTCAGGAGATCCGGTCCCGATACTGATATACACAGAAAATGGCAGGAAGGATTGTGCCAAACGCTTCGACGAGGTTTCATGTTCCCGCGGCAGCCTGAGGATCCTCAGCGGAGACCTCATGCAGTATCTGCTCAGTGTGTCGGACATCACAGAAAAGTATGGGGCATGAGAGTACTGACATATATGGTGGTAAACGTGTGAAATATGGGATAAGTTTAAGTATTGTGTTGTATATATATTGTCTGACATGCCATGATGACCAGTAGGATGCCTGTCAGAGAATCGTTTAGGAATACGGTTGCAAACTTCCTCGTAAGAAGAAGAGGAGAGAAAGAATCTAAGTCCATGGCCTCATTGTATTCTTACAGGAAGGGTCTGTTCTATTCTATTTTCCTCACGTTCAGCCTCTGGTGGATACCGATACTTGGTCCCGCGGTTGCAGGATACATTTCAGGCAGGCGGGCAGGAGACTCCTATAAAGCACTCCAGGCCGGGCTCGTCACGGTCGCACTCGTGGTCCTGTTTACTTTTGCCTTGCTCCCATTCAAGAGTGGTCCGCTAGGATGGGCAGCCTTGTACCTTAGCCAGGGGGTAGTAGCGCTGTCATCGTCTAACCTGGCAGCCGTTTCCAACATTGGAAGAGACATCCAGACCACGTATGGCCTGATCATGATGTTTGCTATTGTACTGCCAAGTTCAATAATGACGCTCTTGCTGTTCAGCTACGTTGGTGGAAACGTTTCTTCGCTAAAGGTTGCAGAAGAGCACCTTGGACTCAGGCATAGCAAAAGCGCGGATATCGAAATTTACAGGAAGACAAGGGATGCCCCTACCTTGCACCTCTCACAGGATACGGGGAGAAAGAAGTTGAGACAGTTTGAACTTGAAGAAGAAACACCAGAGGAAGAAGGGATGCCATTCACTAGGCTGGAAGACCGAAGGTAATGACACAAGCTTCAGTCCGCTACTTTAATTATTTCTATCTTATGCATCTGCAATGATCGACGTCAGGGCCCTCAGGGAGAACCCCAAGAATTTCATAGAATCATGCGAGAAGAGAGGGTTCGGGAAGGAAGAAGTTGAGTCCTTCCTTGCCCTGGACGAGGAGTGGCGTTCGAACCTCAAGAAACTCAATGACCTTCGGAAGAGAAAGAACCAGATCACGCAGGCAATAGGGGAGAAGGTCAAACTGAAACAGGATTCTTCCGGCGAGAAGGAAGAAGTCCGCACAATTAATTCTGAAATCGAGGCAATCGAAGCATGGCAAGCCGGCATCGAGGGGAGAAGAAGCGAGGTCGCTGCTCTCATTCCAAACCTAATCCATGATAAGGTTTTTGTCGGGAAAGGTGACGATAACAATCAGTTTGTGAGGTTCTGGGGACGTGCCCGAGTATTCACGGATGACGTTGAAGAATTTTCCGGAAAATCCAATGGGAAAGGAAAGTACGAGATTCTTTCGACCAGGCCCATGAGCCACGTTGACCTTGAAGACCGCCTGGACCTGGTAGATCTTGAAAGGGCAGCAAAAGTCTCCGGTGCCCGGTTTTTCTACCTGAAGGGACGACTGCTGAAACTGGAGCAGGCACTTGTAAGCTATGCGTTAGATTTTCTTGCGGACAGGGCGTTTGTCCCAGTGGAACCACCGTTCATGATGCGCTACGATCCCATGTCAAAGGCCACGGACATTGAAACGTTCAAGGAATCCTTATACAAGATTGAGGGTGAGGATCTCTATCTGATCTCGACCTCGGAGCATCCGATTGCAGCGATGCTTTCAGACGAAATCCTCGATCCCGAAGAACTTCCCATCAGGGTGGCAGCTGTTTCTCCATGCTTCAGGAGAGAAGCGGGCGCCCATGGAAAGGACACGAAAGGAATATTTCGAGTTCACCAGTTCTTCAAGGTTGAGCAGTTTATATTCTGCAAGAACGAGGATTCGTGGGACTTCCTTGAGGAGCTTACCGCAAATGCAGAAGCCATACTCCAGTCGCTGGAACTCCCTTACCGCGTTATCGATTTCTGCTCGGGTGAACTCAGCAGGCTGAATGCAAGGAAGTATGACATAGAGGCCTGGTTCCCCGCTCAGGGGAAATTCAGGGAAGTTGTTTCGGCATCGAACAACACCGATTTCCAGGCAAGGTCCCTTAATATCCGCTATAGGGAAAAGAACGGGAACAGTTTCGTGGCAACCCTGAACAGCACTGCGCTTGCGACCACAAGGACTATGGTTGCAATAATGGAGAATTTCCAGGATCATGGGGCGATAAGAGTACCAAAGGTCCTGATTCCATATACCGGGTTCGACACAATTTTCGCGTGAAATCAGGATTTAATCGCTGCGGTGGGTGAGTACTTCTTCCATCTGTCCAGGAACGGGAGCCACCTTTCGTCCGCGATCTGATCCATGACGTTCAGGTAGTTCAGGATTCCCAGTACGGCAGTGTCTGCGTCCCTCACTGCTGTTATAAGGTCCCTGTTTATATTGGTTGAATCGCCTCCGCTGAACAGACCCTTGATGGATGTCATTCCATTTTCATCCACAATAACGTGTCCTTGTGGGGTAAGGCGCAACTGCCTGAGATACTCCTCCTCCAAGAACGAAAAATCGGTCTCCTGTCCGGTTGCCTCGATAACCATGTCTGCAGGGAGCTCCAAGACCTTTTCCTTCTTCGGGACCGGTTTGGCTCTGCCCCTTCCTTCCATGACCATCTCGTTCTGCCAGTATCGGACGCTCGATACCTTTCCGTCCTGGCTTACGTACTCGAATGGGGTGACCTCCCAGAGGTATTCAACTGATTCCTCAATTGCCTCCTCCATTTCCTCCTCTGCGTTCGATGAAGGGTAGCCGGGACGGTCTATTGCTCTCCTCCTGTACATTATGTAGACCTTCTTCGCACCCAGGCGCAAGCAAGTTCTTGAGGCATCGTTTGCAGTGAATCCTCCGCCAATCACGACCACATTCTTTCCGACATTGATCTTCTCTCCGTAGGAAACTCTCTGGAGAAACTCGGTCGCGTGCACGATACCCTTAGCATCACTTCCCGGAGTCCCAGTCATTCTGGCCTTGTGGTTTCCGACGCCAATGAAAACTGCGTCGTACTCTCTCATAAGATCAGAAAACTTCACGTCAGTTCCAACGCGAGTGCTAGTCTTGACCTCCACCCCAAGGCCGGTTATGAAACCTATCTCCTTGTCCAGCACGTCCTGCGGAAGCCTGTATCTGGGGATACCGGATTTCATGAAACCACCCAGTTCTGGCATCGTCTCAAAGAGCGTGACGGAAACCCCCTGTATCGCGAGATAGTACGCCGCTGTGAGGCCGGCAGGCCCTCCGCCAATTACTGCAACGCTCTTTCCAATGAATTTCCTCCTTGGAACGTTCAGTATGGTCCCGTAATCGTCAAATTTGTCTGCCGCAAAACGCTTCAGATGCCTGATGGCAATGGGCCCCCCCGTATCGTTCAGTACGCAAATGTCTTCGCACAGATGAGTGCATACTCTTCCGATGATGGCCGGGAATGGCAGGTTCTCAAACACTATCCTTACGGTCTCAGCGGGATCGCCTGCTGCGGTGCTCCTGATATAGCCCCCTATGTCCAGGCTCGCAGGGCAGGACTGCGTGCAGATATTGCAGCCTATACACCTGCTTGCCTCAACTGAACCCTCCTGATCGGTATATTCCCTGAGGGGTTCGACCGTAAACGAGCTCACCCTCTTTTCAGGGGATTCGTGCGTAATCTTCATCCGCTCGAAATTCAGCAATATGACAGCCAACCCGGAATTGCTGAATTCATTATAACGTTTTATCCGTGACATCCTCCCACGGCTAAAGCACGTGGGCTTCCTGCTTCAACCAGTGCAATTGCCCTATCCCTTCTCTTGCGAAAAGGGACATGGCAGAGGTGCTTCTGTCCACAGGCATAAATTCACGTGCTCATGAGACGATGAATAATGCCAGGAAGAGGTTAACCAGAACGATTGTGCTCATTACCACGTACAGCCTGTTCTTTTCAAATATAAAGTTCATGAGCGATGCGAACACAACGGATATGGGAGTAAACACAAGAACCCAGAGCCCAAGGGCGACTATGTACAATCCTGATCCGTGAATGGCACCAGTAACCACGTTAGAAAGAGGAAGGTCCCTTGAATTGATTCCCGAGATTGAGCTCACATTCGCAAGTTGATCCAGAGGGATCCCATTGGACCCATTATTCACAAAAATAAGGACGGAACCGAGAACGATCAGGAAAAGGCTGACCATCACACCAACCTTCAGTATCGCACTTATGGCCAGGGAAAACTTGTCTTCGCTATCTGCTGACAATGTGCATCATCCTCCTTTTCACTCTGATTATGGAAAAAGCGGATAGCATAAGCGCGACTGAAACGATCAATGAGATGGAAACCTGCCAGAATGGTGTAATTGTTGACAGACCATCCAGGTAAAGGCCACGGAAGATCATTTCAATTCCCAGAAACGAGAGCACTGCAAAGAAAATCCACCGGATATCCCCATTGGATATGCGGACCAGCATCTTGGCCCCCACATATGACCCCAGGACAACTCCGATTGCGGTGCCAGCGGCGAGGAAAGGCTGCACATATCCAAGGCTCCAGTAAATGGAAGACCCCGTAGCAGCCGTGATCCCGATCATGAAGTTGCTCGTCGTTGTTGTCACCTTCATTGGCAGGTTCATTGCCCAGTCCATTCCCATTACCTTCAGGGCACCGCTTCCAATCCCGAGCAATCCGGAGATAAATCCCGCCATAAACATCACCATCTCCCCGGCCCACCATCTTACTCCCTTGTACTCAACCTTGGTCTTTAGCCGCGCATCATAGTAGCTTCCGCGCAATTGAAAAACCCGGGTAGTCCAGTCTGCCGGAATGTCGGGGGGGAGTTCAGAAAAGGTCCTCTTTATCGTTGGAAGCAATGAAAAAAGAAGAACAGACCCGAATAAGACGTAGATTAACCATTCGAGATCATGGGTTTCCACGTAAACCAGCGCAAGTGTACCCAGTATGGCTCCAGTGGTGGTAGCAACCTCGAGTCCCACGCCTATCTTGATGTTGGCTATCTTCTCCTTGGTGTAAGCTGACGCGGACCCTGCCGACGTTGCAATCGTGGAGATAAGGGATGCTCCGACGGCGAAAATTATTGGTACCCCAAAGAACAGCGTCAATACAGGAACAAGCACGGTTCCACCGCCGAGTCCGGTAATGGCTCCAAGAAAGCCTGCCAGAATCCCCGCGAAGATAATCTGGAGAAATTCCAGAATAACCATCAGGAGGGGACTCACGATCTCCGAATTGCGGGATCGTATAAAATGGAATTCCGCGGATTTCTTGCTCAACTATTCGGTGATAGTTATTTCTGCGCATCGATCAACACTTTCGGATCAACGGATGCGTACAAGCACCACCGGAGCCAAAAACTTGGGCTCCACAAAAAAAGTAGTTATACTATCTGGCGATAGTAAGGGGAAACATAGATGATCAACGCAGATGATGCCAGGTTAGGACAGCCAACCTCAAAGCGGGGCGGAATAGAGGAGCTCCGAGTTGGACAGGACCTCCTGAAGCGCGGATTCGCCAAGATGACAAAGGGAGGGGTCATAATGGACGTTACGACGGTTGAACATGCCAGAGTCGCAGAGAATGCTGGCGCCGTAGCCGTGATGGCCCTTGAGAAAGTCCCCTCTGACATCAGATCCTCCGGCGGCGTGGCTAGAATGGCTGACACGGCAAGAATCCAGGAAATAATGGATGCGGTGACAATACCTGTAATGGCAAAGGTGAGGATTGGCCACATATCGGAGGCATATACGCTGGCAACGCTTGGTGTGGATATGATTGATGAGAGCGAAGTCCTGACGCCGGCAGATCCTTTCTTCCATCTCTACAAGAAGGAATTAAAGATACCGTTCGTTTGTGGAGCCAGGAACATATCGGAAGCGATCCGCAGGATATACGAGGGCGCGGCCATGATAAGGACTAAAGGCGAGGCCGGCACCGGAAATATAATCGAGGCTGTCAGGCATATGCGTACTGTCAGCGAGGGCATCAGGGCCATAACCAACATGAGCGGAGAGGAAATACGCATTATGGCCTCGAGGGTTTCCAGCTCCTATTTTAACCTCAGGAACGAGGTTTCCGAGGAACTTACTGGAGAACCTGGGAAACTTGGAGATGGTGAACTCTTTGGCGGTGCGTCCGGTAGCAGCATAGAGGCTGATATTGAGAAGATAATCTCCCAGTTGCGAGAGGACAGGAGACTCCCGGTAGTCAACTTTGCTGCTGGAGGGATAGCAACTCCCGCAGATGGTGCCTTGATGATGAAACTTGGGGCGGACGGAGTATTCGTGGGCAGTGGAATATTCAAGTCTCATGATCCGAGCGAGATGGCAAAAGCTATCGTGGATGCCGTTGAGAACTACGAGGATTACCAGATAATAGGTCAGGTTTCAAGGGGCCTTACGGCCATGTCTGGCCTGGATATTGATCAAATACCCAAGGAAATGAAGCTCCAGGAAAGGGGTTGGTAGTGGAATATTGCTCCTGCTGCAAGTAATTATCGCAGTATCGGTACTGTTGGGGCTGTTCATCCTCTCGCTTGTCCTGAAGATTTTCGACTCGAAAGGATCGGTGGCTGCTCTTATCCTTGGCGCGTGGGTCGCTTTTCTCGGCTCTGACGCTTGGCTTATCCTCATGGTATTGTTTGCTGCTTCCTCCTACGTAGCAACAAGAGCATTCTTCAGAAAGAAACGGGCAATTAACCTTCAGGAGGGTTCAACGGGGGAGAGGGGCCCATCAAACATACTCTTTGCAGGCATCATAGGAGCGGCAATTGCTCTTTTCTACTACTTGAGCCAAGTGTTTCGGGACCCCGGTTTCCCGTATTTCGAGCTCTTTGCCATTTCTTTCGCGGTAATCAACGCGGATACTTTTGCGTCTGAACTGGGGAGCCTCGACAGGAAGGTTTACATGATCACCACATTCAAGAAGACGGTGCCTGGCGCGAACGGCGGTGTATCATTAACAGGGACAGCCGCATCCGGACTGGGCGGATTTCTGATTGGGATATTTTTTGTCTACTTGAACAACGGTTATTTTCTGGTTTGGCCCGTGGTCTTCATTACCGCAATGGGTACCCTGGGTTCCGCAGTTGACAGCGTTCTTGGCGACAGGCTGGAAAACAGAAACATAATTGGGAAGGGGATGGTGAACTTCCTTGCGTCTCTTGTCACTGTTTCTGCTGCTGTGCTTCTGCTGCTGACTTTCCCTGTTCTTGGGTAGTCCTGGATATTTTTTCCACGATGAGTCTGTGCTCCTCAAGTATGGCAGACCTCGCTTCTCCCAGCCTTCTCCTCCTCATTAATGGCCGGGAGGCCCAGACATCGCTGAGGATGTACTTCTTCGCGTCACCAAGGAGATTCCCACGCGTAAATACAATGTCTACGTTTGACCCTGGCTTGGCGTTTGCGAATCTGATGTCCCTGAACTTCTGTGTGGACAGGGACCCGCACAGCCTGAATGAATAAGCTTGTGTTATTCCCGCCCTCACATCGTCAGCGGCAATTATGCAATCTGAAATGGCGGCAATCTCGTATCCGATATCCAGAGCGTCCCCGGTCAGAATAGCGTACAGCGGCTTCGGAAAAGAGTATACCATTGAGACGAGGCCGGAGAACATTTCCTGATCGTCCATTACGCACTTTAGATCCGAGCAAAAGTCGATCTTGTTCACAAAGTTGGCGTTAAGGCCAGCCAGCGCAACTGCGTTCACGCTGTCGTCAGTGGAAGCGATTCCCAGGGCCATTATAAGTTCAGAGAAAACTGTCCTGCGAACCTCTCCGATCTCACTGCTGCGGATCACCACTAAGCCGATGGAATCTTCATTCCATACGGCAAGGTCGCTAAAATTGTATTTTTCACTCATTGTAGACAACCAGCCGGTATAGTCTCAGAACAAATCCAGCAATTATCAAGTCCACGCCAAGTCCAACTCCAAAGATCATCTGTCCCGATATGGGATTGAGATTGATGACCAGCGACATTATTGCAACTGAGATGACCAGAAGGATAGTGACCAGGATCGTGGCAGAATCCTTTGACATGGTGACTGGCTTCCTCTTTGGAGGTGCGGTCTTTGCGTATGACACAGAAGCGGTTCTGGCAACACCTACTGCGGCGAAGGATGTGGCAGCTCCCGCTGCGAGAGTATCCATAAGGCTCCCTACGGAATCCAGGGACAGGAATGCTGAGAAATTAACGGCAGTGGCGAAAATCCCAATCATCAGGAAGATAATGAACACGGCCAAAGACCCCATTATCTTGTCGTAGGTGATATCCAGTTTCCCTTTCCTGTATAAATGGCCTATTGCTAACATTCCAAGAATCACGATAACAAACGGCACTCCCAGCACGAATAACGCATCCGCAAGCGGCACTGGTACTCCCGGGGTCATGGCTCCCCAGACCGACAAAATGGTCAGGTAAATAATGAGGTATATTCCGATGCCCGTGATTATTGGCCTCTTCAACGGGTGAAGATCATCGCTTCTGTCGATGAATGGTAAAGCCAGAAGGTAAAGGAGCGGGAGTCCACCGAATACTCCTGAGGCAAACAACCCACCATTCAGGGTGAACGGCCCTATGCTTACAGTCCCCTTGAAGAAGTCCACGGCTTTGTACACAAACAGCAGGAACCATGGCGGGTAATCTGGGTAAAGAACCGGATTCCCTGCAAGCGGGCTAAATCGCGATGGACCGGGTAGAGGAGAGAACAGGGCTGGCACGTTGGGAAGCAATGCGATGACCGAAGGAATCAGCAGAATGAAACCAAACGCAAACAGCGCAAGCTGGATAGTGAATACAAAATTGTATGGGTACCATGCCTTCATTGTGTCATCTTCCTTCACTATGGCTGGAGCCCTATCCTTGCTTTCCTTGCGCGAAGGCATTATGTTGTGATACTCAGCCATGAAGAAATGGAGGCCAAACAGAAGACCCACGAGCGCGGCAAGAATTATGTGCCATCCAAGCAGTCTTGAGAAGAGGCTGGCCGTATTGGAACCGTTGCCAAACAGGATGATCTGGATGGATGGACCGATCACCGGTGTGGCGAAAGCAAAGCCTGAGCCCACGCCTTCTGCGTCCGCACCAAGTACGTCACCTGGCATCGAGTAGCCGAAAAAGCAAACTCCAATAGTCAGGGCAAGCAGTATCACACCGGTAATCCACTGGAGCTGCCTGGGCCTCTTGTACGCCCCTGCAAAGTAGTTGCGGAACAGGTGTATGTAAACAAGGACAATCATGGCGAAGGCCCCGTACAGGTGAGTCGCATCGATCAACTGAGCGTAGGGAACCGTGGTGAGCATTAGCTGGGTGCTTGTGTACGGATGAGCAGGATTATAGTACAGAAGCAGGACAAGGCCCGTAATTATCTGGTACACGAACGCAACAGAAATTAGCGCACCAGTCCAGTACATGAAGCCTTTCCGCATGTAGGTGGGATTCTTCTTGACGGGCAGTTCATTCATCAAGCTGACTGGATTTACGCCCAGAAACTTTTGTGTAATAGACGGTTTTTCATCATTCTCCATTCTAATCAACCCGTTTTGATAATGGTTATCGGAGTGTAGCTAGTCCCCAATGGCGCCCCTCCTGTCAGGTCGCTGGTATGGCCATATATGTACGGCCCATACATTTGTTTCATGGCGGTGATCTGATGGGTGGTGGCGTTATATTCGAGATAGATGCCCGGTAAAGGGTTCTGTGTTGGGCCCGTCACAATTGTGGCGCCTTCGGCAGGATCATAAGTGCTCCCGTGGCAGGAGCAATGAATCAATCCGGATTGTCCCACATAGGACGAGGAATATCCTGGAATTGTAAACCCGGGCGGGTAATACTTGATCGAGGGGGGGATGCAACCCGCGTGCTGGCATATCCCGCTGAATGCAAAGACACACTGCTCTCCCGAGGGACCTACTCCTGCTGGATATGTGTAGGTAACTCCGGTCGCCCTGCTCTTGGGGGTCGGGCCCGTAGTGATGTTCAAAGGTTTTCCAGTCTTGTCACCCAGTTTCAGCAAAAATGAGGGTTCATTGGAAAGAGGGTAAAAGAACTCGTAAACCTCCGCAGAGTTAACTGGAAGGTTTTCGTAAAGCAGGGGCTTGCCGGTTGTGTCATAAATCGTGAGCGTGGGAAATGAAGTCAGTCCAAGAGTGGGCGCAATAAGATCGCTGATGCCTCCCTTTAACAAACCAACTGCGGTAACGCCTACGGCAGCAACTGCAACCAGTCGTAGAAAATTTCGTCTTCCCTCGCTGACGGGCTCCTCAGTATCCGCCATTGTTCCGTATTCCTTGATATTCTTAAAAGTTTTCAGAAGAGCGACACTATCAATTTATCATGACCATCAAGAAGCATCCATGATCCCACTTATAAGGTGCTGTGCAAGCATTTCTCCTTGGAGAACTGCAAAGCCGTTAACCTTATGGGAACTGGAATATTCAATGCAAAACGGGCTCGTAGTCTAGTGGTTATGATACCGCCCTTACAAGGCGGTGGTCACCGGTTCGAATCCGGTCGGGCCCACTTATACCTATAAGTAAGTCCTAATCTTTATCACTTTCAACTATCCTTACTTGATGAAACTTCTTTCTAAGAAGTTTCTCGCAAAGAACTGCGTTATGGAGTTCACCCTGTCATTGATTTCCGCTTATACCGCGTTATAAGGAATAACGGGACAAAGATACGCGATGTTATCACAATCCATATGAGAGGTGGGAGAAACCTCAAGTGTCCCTATAGCGGATTTCCTGTCAAAATTTACCGTAGAATTTGCGTAAATTATTAACCGAGAGCGTAATTGAATGTCACAAATGAAAATACCGTCTGCAGTGATGTTTGATCTCGACGACACACTCTTTGATTATACGCATTCAAGACATTCTGCACTTATAGCTCTCAAAAATAGCTATCCGGCACTCAGTGGTACGACCCTCAACGAACTCGATCAACTCTGGAACCTTTACTGGAAACAGCTGGTCCCTTCCGAAACCATAAGCCATCAAGCAGATATCTTATACCTGAGAAGGGAACGTATTAGACTTATTCTTTCCAGATTCGGAGTTCCACTAACTGGCAAAGAACTTGATTATGCTGTAAAAACATACGCTGATTGCTATGAGGAATCCATGAAACCTGTCCCTGGTTGCCTCGAAGTTTTAAATGAATTGCGTGCAAAAAACATACAGGTTGGTGTAATAACGAACAATCCAAGAGATGGCCAAGAACAAAAACTGAAAAGTTGTGGAATCAGAGACTATGTATCAGTTCTCGTTTCCTCCGAGGACTTGGGTTACTCCAAACCGGATCCGAGAATATTCGAATATACCCTCAAGAAAATTGGTGCAGGACTCAAGACTTCTATTATGGTAGGTGATTCTTTTGATGCTGATATCCTTGGTGCCATGCGATTCGGGATGAAAGCCATCTGGTTGAACCGTTTTGGCGAATCCATTCCTGAAGGATGTGAGGATGTCAAGGAGATTGATTCCTATTTTCCAATCAACCGTTTCATGGAGTATCTGAATATCTGAGGGAAAATGGAATACAGATTGGTTGAACCCAGAACTTCGGCTAATTTAGGCGGATCATTAATTTAAGAGGTTTTACGGGTACCTGTTACATTTATTGTTCAACTGCGATTGGCCTATTGTGGCAATCGACGGTGTAAAATTGATCCACCCTATTTATTATTTCACTCATTTTCTTTCACTCCTTCCTGTACGGGGGAGGGTTGCCCTCCTCCGGTCCTTGAGCCTGTAGGAATCCCCTTTTATGTTCACCACGATGCTGTGGCGCAATACGCGATCGAGATAAGGAACTGTTCAAAATGCCTGGGTCTCTAATTCTCAGGTCTGCGGGGAATCATTCCAATACTGGCACTGGGAGGTGTGGCATTCGGTGCGGTCATGGGAAACATCCAGGAAACTGAGATAGGCAATTCGCGAGCGGGATTCAATCATGGTGAGCATAATGACGTTGGGAGCTTCAGAATATTCTGCCCCTACCATCCCAGTCCAAGAAACTTCAATACAGGCAGACTTTCCACTCAGTCCGTCATGGAACTCCTTGCGGAGATCAGGACATACTTTCCTGAAAGAAACCAGGAAGAGCAGTGAAATGCTTCCGCCCAGGATCTATTTCGTCAAAAAGTGACCAGGTAGACGGTATAATAATCCGATGAAATGACCAGTTTGTAATCGGGATACGGGAATGTAATCCTGTGATTGGATATTGACGAATTGATGAGGGTGTTCTGGACAACGATATAATCAATGCCGTTTTCCTTGACGAACGTCAGGCTTTGGTTCGAGGTGGAGTTCATTATAACTCCTGCAGCACCCGACATAAGAGAGATTTCCTTGACTCCGTAATAATAGCCATCATACGGGATTACCTTGACCCCGTCAATAGAAGAAAGATAATCTCCCATGGGGTAGGGAGCTATCACGGTACCGTTGATGTGACTTTTTTCCGCCCATGAAACTATCCCGGAATCGTACGAGTAGCCAGATGAGGTGTAAAACCGGGCAGAGTCCTCAATTGCCAGAAACTGGACCGGTACCAGGACCAGCACTGTTGCGAGAAGCACGGCCGCCAGCCTTCCATGTTTATTATGTCCTTCCTGAGGCAGGATAAACTGCGTGCCCAAAAGGAGTCCTATCATGAGAATATCCAGGGAATAGAGCGCATACCTGGCGGTAACCGCAGGGTTCAGGAACAGGAAGACGACAGCGACTGCAGACGAAATCAATGCAACGTGGATATAGTCTATTTTGATCTTTTCTCCAGATATCCGGGACCCGTTGAGTTCTAGAAAGATCAGGATAACAAGCACAATCAGGGGAAGAACAAGGCCAGAATAGGATGAAAATGCAGAGCTGCCCTGCACAATTGGACCGGATGACGAGGAGACACGCGTGGTAAGAGCCGAAACGATGAATTGAATTCTCGGCAGCCACCAGATAACTCCCGCAATGCCTCCGATGACAACGGGAATCAGAGTACGCTTCACAGCCGGGTAGTCCTTCCTGACGAGGTCAAAAACAAGAAAGACAAGGACAACATAAACAGTGACGAAGTAGGTCAGGTCGTGCAGGAATGCTATCAGCGCAACAGACGCTGCAGCGATCCACATCCACTGTGATCTTGAACCCCGCTTCATGAATGAAACCAGAACAAGCACGAAGAAGAACTCAGAAACAATATATGGCAGCCCTCCCCAGGTTAACGCAAATAGATCTGCGCTGAAGAAAGAAAGCAGAATCATTCTCAAGAGAAGATCCAGTTTCCTGCGGGGCGGACCAAGGAACCAGTAAATCAGCGAGGAGGTCAGGGAACTGAATGCGACGGCGATTAGGAAGATGATCTGCAAATTGAGAATGCCTCCTGTGCCCACTATTGGCGAAACGAGGAGACCCAGCCAGTAAGTCGCCAGGAACAGGAGAGGGGGATAAATATAAGGGGAACCTGGAAAATAGAGCGTATTTGTGGACGGGACAAAGCCTCCATTCGCAGCAATCTCCCTGACAAAAGTGCCGAATTCAGCAGAGTCGCCGGGAGGTACAACGAAATAGAAGAATACGACTAGCCTGGCAGCAAGGGAAAGCAGGAACACTGTGAATATCTGAAGTCTGAAATTCCCCATCTCAATTCTTTTTGAACAAGTCTGCAGTTCTGTTCGCGATTACATCCCAGTCAAAATTCTTTGAAAAATCCTTCGCATTTGAACTGAGTGTCTTCCAAGATCCTTCATCAGAGTAGAGTTTTTTAGCATTTGAAACGAGGTCATCGAAATCCTGGGAAACTATGCCGTTATATCCATCCCTGATGATTTCATTTGCAGCAAGATTGTACCGCCCGTCCACCGTAAGCACGGGAACAGACGAAGCCATGGCTTCCAGCGAAGCTATTGAAAATCCTTCCCTGTTACTGGGCATAACAAAAAGCCATGAGTCCTTGACTTCACGCACCAGATCTGGGAAATCAAGATGCCCGTGGATCCTGACATTCTGGCATCCATTAAGTCTGCTTCTAAGATGGCCAATCTGGCTCCCGTTTCCTATTATGTCCAGCCGGAGGTCATTCATCCCCTTGAACTTGTCAACAAGCACATCAATCTGCTTGTGGGGCTCAATTCTTCCCACGTAAACGACCTTTCCCCATGTCTTTTTACCGTTGGACTCAAACGCCTTGGTATCCACGCCATTTTCTATCACGCTTACGTTCTTCACGTTATAAGTGTCTCGAAGCATGCTAGCGACCGTGCCGGACACCGCAATGTGATTCTGAAAACTTCTGGAAACGCGTCTTTCCCATCCAGACACTATCCGCCAAAGCCCTCCTCTTTCCTCGTAGAAGCTCTTCAGGACTTCATGCCAGGTGAAAAATGACTTCCCCCTCTTGGGGATCGAATCATTGCACCTTATTCCGTGGTAGAGAGGGAACTCATCAAAATGGTATATATCGAAATCCCGGTTTTGGAGCAATGCCTTCCTGGATTCTCTCGCAAACTTGAGAACCCCCATCAGTTTTCTGGAACCCTCCTTGAAATAATGATCTTCCCTCATCTTGGTAACGTACTCGACATCAATGCCTTCTACACCCTTCGTTTCGGGGAACGGATTTGTAAGGACCTTTACATTGAAACCCTTCTTCGCAAGCCTCGTCATAATCTCGTAGGACCTCTTTTCGGCACCTCCCTCGTGTGGATAGAACGCTTCGTTGACCGATATTATGCTTGGAAGATCCATTTAGCGCACCGAGATTGTAATGAGCAGGTTAGCAAGTTTCCGGATATAATACCTTTTGGGAATTCCTTAAGATAATAATATCTACAACTTACTCATATGTAAAATATCTTGATTGCAGGCGCGCGACCCACATGGGATCAGTATTTCATGCGCATGGCATTTTTGGCGGCGTCCAGGTCGACGTGCTCAAGGCGAAAGGTGGGTGCCGTTATTGTGAAGGAAAGGAGGGTCCTTGGAACCGGGTATAATGGCCCCCCCATTGGAATGGTTCATTGTACTGAGGTCAGCTGCGTCAGGATCGACATGGATATACCATCTGGGCAAAGGAGGGAGCTCTGCCGTGGCCTGGATGCGGAACAGAACGCAATAATACAGGCCGCTGTGCACGGCACTTCAATAAAGGGAGGTGTGATATACGTGACTGCCCATCCGTGTGTGATCTGCTCGAAGATGATTATCAATGCCCAGCTCACCGAAATCATTTATGCTGATGGATACCCCGATGAACTTTCTGAGCTAATGCTTATTGAAAGCGGATTGCCCACCAGGAGATTCTCTTTGCCAGTGGACGAAGTGGCTGCTATGATCGGCGAGAAGTTCGCTAGCCTGAAGAGTGAAGACTGATGGGGATAATTTCAACCATATTCTTGTGGACGACTCATGCCATTCAGGCAATGGGCTACCTGGGAGTTTTCTTCCTGATGCTGCTTGAAGGAGCCCTTCTCCCGATTCCTTCTGAAATTGTAATGCTTTTTGGAGGCTACGAAGTCTTCCAGGGAAATCTCGGCCCCCTCCTTGGAATACCTGCATTTGTTCTCCTCCTTCTTGCAGGTACCGTGGGAAACCTCGTAGGTGCGTTAATTGCATATCACATTGGATACTTTGGCGGTAAACCTTTTGTAAAGAAGGTGGGGCGGTACCTGCTTCTCGACGAGTCCGCCATCGACAAGACAACCGCGTGGTTTACGAAGTACGGGAAGATATCGGTGTTTCTGACAAGACTTGTTCCAGTATTCAGGACTTTCATTTCGATTCCTGCGGGAATTGCAAAGATGAACAGGATACAGTTTTCCCTGTACACATTCATTGGTTCACTAATCTGGGATTCCGTCCTGATTTATATGGGCTACTCGCTGGGGAGTGGCTGGCAAACGGTGGTAGGAATCTTCGATCAATTCCAGTACGTTTCTCTGGCTGCGTTCCTGATCATTGCCGTCTGGCTCTACTGGACCAAGCTTGCATCCAGGAATACGAAGGAGAAGATATCGTCCGCCCTGCGGAAGAGCAAGTCCTTCGTGACCGGTACCAAAAGATCTTCCGATGAGAAGGACAAACCTCTTGAGTGATCTCTCGTCACTTCTCCCGTACCTTTGCTGCTCGGAATTCAAAAGCGTCAACTGAGTATCGAATGGGGGCGGTAACGACCTCCACCGCATTAGGCAAAATTCGGCGAAAGTTATAAATTTGGTCTAATCATTCCAACGAGCCCTATGTCTGGAAAAACCGATTATAGTGTCGTCAACACTGATTTATTGATCATTGGGGCCGGGGGAGCAGGACTTAGAGCCGCAATTGAATCGGCCGAGGCTGGGATCAAAACCACCATCGTGTCCAAGTCACTGCTCGGGAAGGCTCATACAGTGATGGCCGAAGGTGGAATGGCAGCCGCAATAGGAAATGTTGACAGTCAGGATAACTGGAAGGTACATTTCACTGATACATATGATGAAGGGGTAAAACTCAGCAACTGGAAGACGGTGGAAATTTTCGCAAAGGAAGCTCCAGAGAGGGTGCTCGAACTTGAACGGTACGGGGCAATGTTCGACAGGACCCCGGATGGAAAAATAAACCAGAGGGCGTTTGGGGCACACAGCTACAGGAGACTTGCCCACGTCGGTGACAAGACGGGGCTGGAGATGATCAGGACACTTCAGGACAAGGTTATTCACACCGACGCCAAGGTGATGGACGAGTTTGTGATTACCAAGATTCTGGTTAACAATGGAAGAATCAGCGGAGCCTTTGGATTTAGCATTCGTGAGGGAAAATTCTATGTCTTCCGAAGCAAGGCAGTGATCATCGCTTCCGGAGGAGTTGGAAGGCTTTTCAAGGTTACTTCAAACTCGTGGGAATCGACTGGAGACGGACTTGCAATGGCATTCCGTGCAGGGGCCTCACTGATGGACATGGAAATGGTCCAGTTTCACCCTACTGGCATGGTATGGCCTCCCAGCGTGCGCGGTATTCTGGTTACCGAGGGGGTACGTGGTGAGGGAGGAATATTACTTAACAATAAAGGCGAGAGATTCATGTTAAAATACTCCCCGGTTAAGAAAGAACTGGACGCCAGAGACGTGGTCGCAAGGAGCAATTACAAGGAAATCGTAGAGGGCAGGGGAACGGAGCATGGAGGTGTATACCTGGATATATCCCACAAGGGAGCCAAGTTCATTCTCGAAAAGCTCCCCAGCATGTATATGCAATACAAGGAATTCGCAGGGATAGACATAACGAAGGAGAAAATGGAAGTTGCACCCACGACACATTACCACATGGGGGGAATCCGCGTGAATCCGGAAACCACCATGACTAATGTTGAGGGACTTTTCGCCGCGGGAGAGGCGGCTTGTGGTCTCCATGGTGCAAACAGGCTGGGAGGAAACTCACTTTCAGACCTTCTGGTGTTTGGCCGGAGGGCGGGCAAGTTTGCTGCTGAATACTCCAAGCAAAACTCGGTTGAACCAATCGATGATAAGGAAATTGAGGACGAAATTTCAAGAGTAATGGGATTCCTTAACAAGAAGAATCCCGAAAATCCTTATCCAATTATTAACGAACTCAGGGAGTCCATGTCCAAGAGGGTCGGGATTATACGAAACGGAAAGGATCTGCAGGACGAACTGGGAACAATAAGGGACCTGAAGGAGAAGGCCAAGGCTGTGGGAGTGACTGGAGGGTTGAGATTCAATCCGGGTCTCATGGCTTGTCTTGAGCTTCAGAACATGCTTTCGAACGCGGAGTTGCTGGTTACTGGGGCCAACGAGAGGAAGGAGAGCCGTGGGGCCCACACAAGATCGGATTTCCCGGAGACGAAGGATGAGTGGAAGAAGAACATCGTATTCACCTCGTCAGGAGACACATTCGAGATGACATTCTCGCCGTCAGAAGAGCCGCCTGAGGGAATGATAGTCAACATTCAGAAGGCGAGGTGAAGGATTTGGAGAAAGTGAAGCTTTCAATACAGAGGTCCGAACCTTCGGCAGGCGTTCCTGTCAGGTATGATCAGTTTGAGGTTCCATACGAAGAAGGTATGGTCGTTCTGGATGCCGTGCACTATGTTGAGAACAATTCCGATCCGACCCTGGCAGTGAGGTGGAATTGCAAGGCTGCCCGTTGTGGATCGTGTTCTGCAGAGATCAACGGTAAACCCAGGCTCATGTGCAAGACAAGGGTGGACGATCTTGGGGAAAATATCAAGATTGAGCCCATGAGGGCATATCCTGTGGTGAAGGATCTCGTCACTGATGTTTCCCACAACTACGAGATCGCCAAGAAGATCCCCCCATTCACTCCGTCACCAGAAATGCATAGCCCCTATACAATCCAGCAAATCGACATCACCAGGTCGAAAGAATTCAGGACCTGCATAGAGTGTTTCCTTTGCCAGGATGTATGCCACGTAGTGAGGGAGCATCATTCTGATTACTACGGTCCAAAGCACGTAGTCAAGATCGCAGCCCTGGACTTGCATCCAGCCGACTGCATTGACAGGTCTGAGGTGCTCTATAAGCAGGGCGGCCTCGGATTCTGCGATATTACGAAATGCTGCCAGGAAGTCTGCCCGGAAGAGATAAAGATCACTGACAATGCCATAATACCGGAGAAGGAGAGAATCGTGGATCACGTGTACGACCCGATCGGGCTGCTGGTCAAGGCTGTAAAGAGGAGGAAATGGTAGATATGACGGAAACCAAGAAAGAACATAGGTTTGCAGTGCCCGAATTGTTTGAGCTTAACTGGAGGCTCTGGTCGTTTGTAATCATCATACTGATGGCTGGAGCAGTCCTTTTCCTGAATCCTGTGATGTCAGAGTATCAGGGGCTCACAGATCCCTTTTATTCACCAACCGTACTGGTGATACCGCTGATTGCCCTTTTCAGAATAACCTGTTATGCCTACAGGAAAGACTATTATAGAAACGTATTCAGGCACCCTCTCTCCTGCAGGGCAGATGCAAGAGGCGAGCCGGACGGTAGAAAGTACAGCGGGGAGAGAACACTCTTCGCACTGAATAATTACCACAGGTACTTTCTGTACGTCGGATTAATCATACTTCCGTGGTTCTACTGGGACTCGTATCAATCGATGTTCTGGGTCGGCGGATATTTCCAGTTCGGGGTCGGCAGCTTCCTGATTATACTGAACACCATTACGCTCACGCTCTGGACGGTGTCCTGCCATGCGTTCAGGCACCTGACCGGCGGAAACGTTGAGTGCTACAGTTGCACCCTGGCGCCCAATACACGGAAGAAATTCTATTTGGGCCAGTCTGCATTGAACAGGTTCCACGAGCAATTTGCATTCATCAGTCTTGTGATTGTAATAGGCGTTGACATTTACATAAGAGCACTGATGGCAGGCTTTCCGATAAATCCAGTATTCCAGATTCCGATATGAGTGTGAAAAAATGAGCGGCATTGCTGATAGAGTGAAATATCCAATATTCTTCCTAGGTTCAATAATGATGATGGCTCCGGGAATCCTGATCCACTACTACAACGTCCTTACTATCCTGGATTACGAGTGGTCTGTGGGCCTGGGATTCCTGCTGTTCTGCCTTTCAATGATCATAGGTCCTCTGGAGAGGCTGGCCGCGCACGGATAAGGAGTCAACATCTCTACTCTGACCACTGTTGACCTAAATGGTTTAGGGTGAAGAAAATTCCGGTCTTTTAAACAGGATAGAAGGATCGAATCCGGTAGGCGATTGGGCGATCACCGTGGAAGCAACCATCTGGCCGATGTTGATAGACTGCATGATTTCCTTTCCAGCCGCCAGTCCGAAATAGAAACCTGCCCTGAATGCGTCTCCTGCGCCTACAGTATCGGCAACCTTCGTCACAGGTACAGAATTCATATGCCCTATTTTTCCAGAGATCTTGAAGTCCACACCCCGCTCACCGGAAGTAACAATGGTGTCCGGCAAACTGTCAAGTATTCTGTCCTCGTGAACGCCGAGAATAGAGGACATCTTTGATAGTTCAGATCTGTTGCAGAGAACAAGGTCGCTCAGTTCCAGGAAATCGCTGACCTGTTTCCTGTCATACCTGTAATGGACTTCCTGCCCAGGATCAAATGCGATTCGTGTCTTTCCTGCGAGTTTTTGGGCAATCTTGAGGTATTCGTCAGGAGGTCCTGTTGAAAAGTGGACCCAGTCATATTCGTTGCCAAAGCGGAAAGAACTGGACGGAGTCCATGACAGCATGGGACCCTGGTCCATAAGAGCGATCTGTTCTCTCCCGTCCGAAACAATGGTGCAAACCGGACCGTAGCCGTCGGTTACGGACAGGAACTTGGGGTCCACGCCAAGGCTCTCAAGGTAGGAAATAAATTTCCCATGTGTACCGGTAGAGACCGCCGAATAAAGGTCGAACGCCAGACCAAGCTTCGCCGCCACTATTGCAAAATTTCCGGCTGTCCCGCCGAACACTTCACTGGTTGCCACAACTGGCTGTGATCCCTCGGAGGGAATCCTGTTAACTGTAAGTATGCGGTCTATGTTGACATGACCGAAATAGGCCAGTTTCATTTCTATGCAATTCTGGAGCACTCGTGCCTAAAAGTAGTTTTCAATTACGTATCTCACTATGTTCTCCGGAACGCCAAGTTTTTCCGCCACCGCAGACTCGTCCAGGACCTGCAGGTACTTCTCTATGATATCTCTGCTGAGCCTGTCAGTCGGCCCGGAAAGAACCCTCTTCCTCAACACTTCCAGTATCGCATCTTTCTTTCTCACAAGTCCGGTTCTCTCCTTCATCAGGTCTTCGATCGCGGCATTCACTGATTTCAGGTCTCTGATCAGCCCTCCGGAATCCTTATTGCCTGATGCGTTAACGTCAGTGTCCGGAAACTCGAGCGGAATACTCCTGGTATCCAGGAAGTTTCTCGAATAGTCGATGATCACTGTCGAAAAACCAGTGGGCTTGTAGATCTTCCTGGGTGCTCCTATTATGCTGGGCACCACGCCAACAGAAGCAATCAGGCGGGCGTTCTCAAGGAAGCTGAGCTGCTTATTTATAGCTTGCTGGGAAACTCCCAGAAATCTGCTGATTTCAAATGCATAGGTTTGCTCGATTGTGAGCCTGCGGAGTATCTCTCTTCTTGTCTCGTTCTCCAAAGCAGAAATAAGGGAGTCCACGGAGTCATCCATGGACTTTCGCTCCCGTCACTGAATGGAAACCTTCTTGCCGGCTCTTCCAGTCTCTTTCTTCTTCTTGAGAGTTATGTCCAGGATTCCGTTGACGAATTTTGCGGAGACTGAGTCGGGATTCACCTCGCTCTGGAATGGCACCTCCTTGTGGTATTTTCTTGAATCCTCGTTCACGTCTATGGTGAGCATTTTATCGTCGACCTTCAGGTCAATCTTGTCCTTGGAAACTCCGGGCAACTCGAAAGTTACGTAAACGTTCTCCTTGTCCTCGGTAAGGTCCGTTATCGGCTCCCTGATTCCATACTCTTCGCCTGCAGGCAGCCTGCCGGTGTGCGGAAGGACGTTCCCGAATTCCTGGAATGAAGGCTTTCCGTCCGGGCCAAGCCTGTATGTAAATCCGTAAACGTAGGGCTCTCCCTGGGAATCCCCTTCGTGTTTCTTCATATCCTCGAATATGCGGTACATCCTTTCATTCATGCGCTTGATCTCATCGTCGAAGTCTTCAAAGATGTCGTCGAAAAAGTCTCTCCTCCAGTCATCAAAATCCCTGTCTCTCCTTCTTGCCATGTTTTCACCCATATCAACCAATAGTTGACAACTGCACATACACAACCGCTATATAACCATTGCCAACCATTCGTGGCATTGCGCTTGAGGATGGAGAAGAAAAGTTATTCAATACGCTGTCCTGATCACGCCATATGCTGGATTTCGTTGTAATAGGAGCTGGAAACATTGGCTCCGAAATAGCCAACAAACTGTCTGATACGGCATCCTGCGGGGTACTGGATCCCAGTGAAAGGGCTCTTTCAAATGTAAACACAAGTGAAAAGTTTGCCGGAACAATTGAGAATTCACCGGAAATCCTCTCAAAGGCGAATTTCTTCGTTGTCTCACTCCCGGGAAGCATAGCCGAACTTACCGTCAGGAGACTGCTGAAATCTGGAAAGAAGGTGGTGGACGTGTCTTTCTATAATGAAGACCCGTTCCAGCTCGCACACTTCGCAACGGGAGAAGCAGCATATATGCCGGACTGCGGGTTTGCACCGGGACTCTCAAACATCATGGTGGGGAATCTATTTTCCAGGTACAGGAGCAATAGGATCGGGATTTACGTGGGAGGATTGCCTGCAAGTCCGAGGGAACCTTTTCTTCATAGCGTCACTTGGAGTGTCGAGGGTCTCATAGACGAGTACATCCGACCGGCAAAAATAGTGAGGAACGGCAGGGTCACGGAAGTGGACCCGCTGGAGGAAAGAATCCCCTACCAGACTTCTGATTTTCCTGAATTTGAGGGATTCTATTCTGACGGGCTCAGGACTTTGCTGCAGACAATAAAAGTACCGGAATTGTTTGAAGTGACCTTGAGATACAAAGGTCACCTGGACCGAATGAAACTTCTCCGTGACATGGGCTTCTTCAATGGAAGCGGACCAGGTTCAGCCAGGTTCGTTACGGAGAGCGTCTTTTCCGGATTCAAGGACCCGGAGGATAGAACAATTCTGGACGTGACCTCGTTCAACGGCGGAGTGCATTCATTCGAGCTCAGGGACTGCGCCTCCGGCGGTATTACGTCTATGTCAAGACTCACAGGCCATACTGCTGCAATCGTGGCCAGTCTAAAGAGCGGGGATCCGGAGTTCAGGGGCTTTACACCCCCTGAGACCATTGGGTTTGACCAGAGGCAAACAGATCAGGTGTTTGGCGCACTGTCCAGGGAAGGAGTCAAGATAACTCGCCACTGATGCGATTCAGGAATTCTAAGTGTATCAGGAAACGGTTCCCTTCAGTACTCTTACGGATCCGGGCACGACTTCCACCGAAATAGGTGTCTCTCCCAGAGATTCTCCGTCGGCCTCCACTGAAGCAACGTCGCCCTCTATTGCTACCTTAGTGGTACTGAAATTAGACACAAATTCCATGTTGACGTAACTTCCATTGACCACCTTCTTAAAGTTCAGGATGAGGCGCCCCCGACCTATCTTGTGAATCAGGTGTACGTCAAGTTTCCCGTCATCTAACTTCGAGCCGGGAGAAGCAAGCATCCCTCCCCCGAAAAATCTCCCGTTTGCAACGATAACTTCGATTGCGCTTACCTTATTTGAGAATTCCTCAGAGGAAATCGCAAGATCATAGGCCTTCAGCGAAGGCACTTCCCTAAGAACTGATGATGTGAAAGCACGCTTGCCCCTTTTATGCTTCGCGTTGACCCGCCTCATGACGTTAGCTCCGAAGCCTATTTCGAGAGAGTTGACAAAGTACCTCTCTCCCGTCTTGAAGGTGATCTTTCCGCAGTCAATTTTCGCTTGTTTTCCACTCTTGAATCCGGAAATAATTGTACCCGAGTCCAGATGACCAGTGGTCCTGACTAGGTCTGACCCGGTTCCTCCTGCATATGGAACCAGGACTTTCCGTGTTCCAACAATACCGTTCACTACCTCATTAATGGTTCCGTCCCCGCCCAGCACGAGAATCCAGGCGCCATCTGGCAATTCCCTTGCTATCTTCGTGGCGTGGCCGGGAAATTCGGTCCGGATTGCTCTTGGTGAAATTTCCCTTAGATCCTGCAGCAGCTTGTTCTCTACTTCCTCAGAAAACGAGCCTGCTCTCGGGTTAGATACGATCACAAAATCTGTCACGTGTTTTCGCTCCTATGGCGCTTTTCTCCGTTTCCACATATATGGCAGCCAGACCGAAATTGCCATGGTAGCAGCAAGCAATACAACAATGAACCAGCCGGTTTCGTAAAAAGGCGTGAAGGGGGTATTTTGCTGCACGTAGAGAGCTCCTCCGGAGAGCGTGTAGTTTGTGGAGCCATTTTCGGAATATGGCACTTCGTCCAACGGAATCTGGAATTTTGCGGGAAAAATGGACGAAAAGTTCAACCCCGTGGAAGACGGTTCCGGGAAGGATAAACTGGAGGGGGTGGAAAACTGGCTCCCCATCATACAGGGAAGGTCAATTGGGGGCCTCGACGTATAGTTCAAAGACCCGTACTTTTGGCTGAAATCAAACATGTCAAGCGGTATCCCCGACTTCGACACAAAACCGTTGAGCGCAGGGATGTTCCAGTTATAATCGATGAAGGCTGGGACAGATCCCTGGTCAAGCACCGTAGACGAGATGTAGTTCTCCTTAGCGTATGGAGAAACAAGGATGAATGGCACCCTCTCGCCCATCTGAATACCGTCTATCACTGGGGGTGAAACCTGGTCATAGTATCCGCCAGCGTCGTCATAAGTAATGAATACCGCTGTGGAGTTCCAAATGCTGCTGTGCATCAATAGATTCAGGGCATGAACGATCCACATTTCCCCGGCAAGGATTTCAGCAGGCGGACCCTGGGCATAGTAAGCCGGTGCTCCTCCAGAGATCGGCATAAGCCAACTCACTGAAGGCAGGGTTCCATTTTCCACTTCTGAAGTAAAATCAGTCCAGCTTCCTATGTTGGATAAATGCTGGTTGATCCCCCAAAAGTAGTTAAGGGGCTCGTACCCTTGTGTTTTATCCTTGACAAAATACTTCCACGAAATTGAATAATGGTCCAGTTCACTGAGCACCGACTGTGAGTATGGGATATAGGGTGCGGGGCCATAATCGTTAACCACTGGAGAGTAACCTGCCAGGTTGTAGAGCCTGTTGGGATTGCTCTCCGTCATCAGAACGTAATCTGACTGGTCCATTGCATACTCCTGCGCAATTATCCATTCTGGCGCAACCTGCGAGGACGTGTAGTAGGTCATGGATTCAGGACCCGATCCATTCATGAAACCGTTCATCCTGCCCCAATTCCAGTCAATGTGATAGGCGGTGTAACCTTCCACGGGGTCAGGCGTCGAAAAGGTTCCGGACGGGACAGCCTTCAAACCACTTAAATCAGAATGCGGATTAAGCAGATTCACCGGCCTTGATATTCCACTTTCCAGCGTTGCGTTGTTTCCGTTGGGATCGTTCGGATAGATTCCAAACAGGTTGTCGAACGTGTGGTTCTCCATCATTATCTCGATAACGTGCTTAATGGGGGTCTTGGGCTGGCTCGACTTTGAATCGGCAGCTGCCTGAATAACCGGAAGAGCGGATACCGATACCATGAAAAATGCCAGCACAAGTGCAATTGCAACAGATCGCTTCAAGCAGAACCCCCTCCGAGGACGCTTCTGGCAGGGGACGAAATAAGAACGGCAGCGAGAAGCAGCACAATCAATACCGAGAGAATGCCGACTATTACTAACTGGAGTAATGACTGCCCCATTGCGACGTAAATCTCGGCAAGAACAATTGTCGCAATTAACGGCAGTATTCCCTGGAAAATAGTTTTCAAGTGCTTCCTTCTCTTATAAAATTCTGGAGAACCGTAACTGGATAATTCATAGGTAAATGGCAAGCATATCCCTGTGGAAAGGATTGCGTATACAATTCCGTCGGTGGATGTCATCACAAAGCTTGTGGATGAAAAGTAAAAGAGCAAAATTGCCGTTAAAACAAAAAGAGCCCAGGATATGAACCTAAATGCAATTCCCTTTCCAAGGAACCCGCCCACCATGGAGAATAGAATCCCGCCGACTGCAAATCCCGGCAGAAGCGGATATTCCTGTGACTTGTCTCCAACAAGGTTCAGGGACCCTGACAGGAAGAATATTATTGAAGGGAACAGACTGAACCCTATCAGCGACGCTACGAGATGGATGGACATCAGGCGATTGTTCCATTTGGGACTCTTCAACGACGGGGATTACCCACGATTTACATAATACTTTTTCGCCCAGTCCCCCATCCGTCAGGAATCAGCCAGTTACAATTCAGGTAACCTTATTATGGGGTTTTGATTGCCAGAAATAGATATCGATATAGATATCGGAAGTTGGAAACAATGGATATCATTGTCACAGAAAACTTGACGAAAGTCTACAAAGGATCGGTAAAAGCGGTCGATCAACTTAACCTCAAGATTAGAGAGGGGGAGATATACGGCCTGCTTGGGCCTAACGGAGCGGGAAAAACAACCACAATAAAAATGCTGACAACCCAGATCAAGCCAACTGGCGGTACTGCTACGGTGGCTGGTCTTGGCATCCGGGAGAATCCACTTGACGTAAGGAAGATAATTGGGGTGGTTCCCCAGGACCTCACGATGGACGAAGACCTGCATGGCATTGAAAATCTGCTGATGATAGGTGACTTTTACAACATACCGAAATCGGTGAGCCGGGAGAGAGCATACAGGCTCCTTGAAATGGTAGACCTTACAGAGTTCGCGGGCAAGGATGTCAGGACATATTCAGGCGGCATGCGAAAAAGGCTTGAGCTTGTGGCCGGCCTGATGAACGAGCCCAAGGTGTTGTTCTTGGACGAGCCGACCATTGGCCTCGATGTACAGACCAGGACGAAGATGTGGGAATACATACAGGAAGTAAAGAAGGCGCTCGATATCACTATCATACTCACCTCGCACTACCTTGAGGAAGTGGATACCCTTGCAGATACCGTCTCCATAATGGATCACGGTGTGATCAAGGTCACTGGAACCCCCGAGTCATTAAAATCAGACTTGAAGGGGGACATAATTATACTTGGACTGAACAGCCAATCAGAAACTGATCGGGCAGGGCAGTATTCCGGTGCGCTGTCATCCTCGGTGATCGATGGAAACCGGATCAGGATTAAGGTCGAAAGTGCTGATACAGAACTTCCGAAATTCTTTGAATACCTTCTGAAGAATGAAATCAGGCCAAAGACAATGTCTGTTGAGAGACCCTCCCTGGATCAGGTGTTCATGGAATACACGGGGAAAACCATCAGGGACGCAGAAGGGGGAGAAGACGTGATGAAACAGAGAATAAACATGAGGAGGATGAGATCGTGAGTGGGCTTGTGCCGCTTTTTATTCGGGAAATGAAGAAGTGGTACCGTGACCCCATATTTTTTGTCGTTGGCTTACTTCAACCAATATTCTGGATCGCTCTATTCGGGAGCGCCATAGATTTCACCAAATTCATTCCCAGCGGAATACCCGGAATTTCTCCGTCCAGTATCCTTGACGGAGCTCCGGATTATATTACGTTTCTGATTGGCGGAGTTCTTACGACCACAGCTCTTTTCACAGGCATGTTTTCTGGCACGAACATAATCTGGGACCGGCGCCTCGGAACGCTTTCCCGGTTCCTCATTTCGCCAATTCGGAGAAGCAGTATCGTATTCTCCAAGATATTCGGGTCTATTGTCAGGATAATGGTCCAGGCTGCGATTCTCATCGGTGTTGCGATGTTGCTTGGATCAGTTACACAGGGACTAGTTTTTCAACATGGTTTTACCGTGCCTGACCTGCTTGTCCTCATAGCATCCCTGACCATGATAGCCTTCATTTTTTCCTCCATGTTCAGCATAATAGCCATCAGGCTTACGAAGATGAACTCGATTTTCGGAATTATAAATCTCATAAATCTGCCGCTGATGTTTGCCAGCTATGCCATGTTCCCAAAAGATATGATGGCTTCCTGGCTGGGTAATGTTGCTCAGTACAATCCCGTATCGTGGTCAGCGCAGTCGATCAGGATGGTGATCATTAACGGATCCCTATCAGCCTCCCAATGGGGAACGGTTGGTCTCTACCTGCTTGGCCTGTTCATACTCACCGTCATACTGGTGATTGCGACGATTGTTGCATCCGAGACTGAAATCCGTGAGTGAGAAATGAACAAAGCCCGCTGCCCTCTTCGCGAAGATTCTTGCCTCTGAACGGAAACAGTACATAAGGTACAACTGTGCGGGGAACAGCATCAGGAGTCTGTTAACGCGAACCAGTATCATTGTACGAATGGCCGTGCAGCAGGTTAATATACGTATCCACGCTAAGTTGTACTATGGCAAACGGCTCGTCATTGAATCTTTTGAGGCATGCCCTGAATATCGTCTCCATGCTTGGATACGGCGCTGCAGCATTTGGATATTACTCCGGCGGTCCCTTCAGATATGTTAATTCCCTGTTTGCTTTCATCGTAGCAACAGTTGCTTATTTCGGGGCACGGTGGATTGAGGGACGCACTGGCGGACCGAATGTGATAAGGGAAAAGGGGAAGCATGGTGGGCCTACGATGAGCTGGAAGTACAGGTAATTGAGCAGGCTGTCGGGTACAGACTGGGCAACTGGACGATTTGAATAGACTGAATCTTCGATTCATAGTGGAATGCCGCCCATAGCTGCACATCCTCCTACAAATAAGGATATATATACGCGGCATCAATCGGCTGAAGATGGATTCGAAGCTCAGAGTCGTGTCAAAAGGAAAGGACGACATGACTTTTGAAATGACCAACTATGATAACACTTTGTTGAGGTCTCTTGTGGAGGAATTGCTCAAGGACGAGCAGGTCTCCGAGTCAAGATACTTTTTGAAGCACCCCACCATCGACAGCCCGCAAATCTACGTTAAGGTCAAGACTGGCAAGCCACAGGCAGCGGTAAAGAGAGTTATCCGGAAGATGAGCAAGGTGTATGAAAACCTTTCAACCGAATTGGCTGCCGAAGTGAAAAGGTTGAAAATAAAAGAATAAGTAATGTGCGTTGGAAACGGGAATTTTCTCCTTGAGGTAAGCCAGGAGAACCCGGAAGCGGCCAGAATTGAACTGGAATCTCTCGGGAAAGATAATTTCCAGTTCATCCGAGGTTCCGCTTCCACGTTCGAAATTATGGGAAATGCAGGTCCAGCCAGGGATTCTGTATTTGTGAAATCTATATCGAACATATTGCTCAAGGGCTCCGATCTCGATGATTTGGGGAGCGTCATTTTACCTGCGGGCAAATTTTATGTCAGGTTCAGGGACGCTGACAGGTGTGGCGCTGTATATAGTGAGTCTGAAATCGGGAATATACTGGGAGCACGTGGAAGAGTGGACTTCCGCAATCCGGATTTCACGGTCAGGGTTGTCCACGATGGGTGTGTGTACGTGGGCATTGAAGAACGTCTCGCGGGCAGGTCTGACCTTGAGGAAAGACGTCCTCCAAAGAGACCATTCTTCTCCCCAATTTCTATACACCCCAAGTTCGCCAGATTTATGGTGAACATTTCCCGCACAAAACCTGGCGATACAATTCTGGATCCCTTCTGCGGGACTGGAGGCATACTCATTGAAGCCGGTCTAATGGGGCGGCATGTAATTGGCAGCGACTCATCTTACGCAATGGTCAGGGGAGCAAGGTTGAATTTGAAATATTACGGAATTAGCGATTCCGTCGTTTCAAGGAGCGATGTCAAGGACCTGGAGGTGAAAAGGAATGTGGATGCGATCGTATCAGACTTGCCATACGGCAGGAATTCCGAGGTTCTTGGCGAAGATCTGAAAACATTATATTCCGTCTCCCTGAGCAAATTCCACGCGTTACTACAAAGGGATAAGCTGGCAGTACTCGCGGTTTCAGATCCAGATAACCTGGACACAACCGGTGGGCAGTTCGAAATGATGTCCGTGACGCCAGTCAGGCAGCACAAGTCCCTCACAAGGTATTTTGTTGTGTTGAAGAGTCTCTGACAGACCATTTGACCCAGTCGATATCGACGCTGTTGCCTGTTAAATACATGAAATCGATCAGTTCAGGTTGCTCTCACCGATTGCTGTCTACGCGACCGTGGCTACCATTGCGGTATTGCATATGATTGCGCCAGATCACTGGGTTCCTCTCACCCTCATTTCCGACGCCAGGAAATATCCTCCCCGGAAGAAATATGCGCTCTCCGCTGGGATAGGCAGTTCCCATGCCTTGCTTTCTATAATTCTGGCCGTTGCGGTTCTTGTTGGCGGGACCTTGATCTATTCCAATTTCATGGCCATATCGACATACCTGGCGGCATCGCTGCTTTTCATCGTCGCACTTTACTTCGCCATTGAGGGTTACAGGGGAGAGAACACCGGATCTGGTATCCATTCTTCATCACTCTTAGCGAGTATGGTACCCGATCCAGCAATTGTCCCCTTTCTTCTAATCGCCTATGCGGATTCTTCCACGGAATTGTATGTCTCAATCATAATATTCACAGTCGCGACCATTGCATCGCTGATTGCCGTCATATTTCTTGCGTCAAAGGGACTCAAGGCTGCCATGGAGAAAGTCGGCCCGGACAAGTATGATTATCTGACCGCTGCAATTTTGCTTTTGACCGGCCTGTTTGTTCTGTTATCACCGAACTTCTGAGATTCGCCTGGCCATGAAACCACAATTTGCGGTCTCGTGTTCCCCTTGACACGGCCCTCAGCCCTCTGAAATGGTGAACGTTTTTATCTGCCGCATGATCACTTGGGGAATGAAGAACTGGAGTGCCCATTTCGTCTTTGATCCGGAATTCGAATGGAAGACGCTTGAGAAGGCCTTTCCCTCAGTATGGGAGATTGTTGAAAAGGAGTCAAAGGGGAACCAGGAAGACATGCAGTCGGATCAACTGTATCTTGAACTGAACCTTGACGAGATTAGGAACAACAGGAAGCCCATTGGTTTCATAAGAGACGGATCCAGGGTGCGGCTGGTCTTCCCCGCTGATCGCAAAGAGATGATCCTTTTCAGGGGAATTCCCTCCGACACCATCAGGGAACTGGCAGAACAGATATCCAAGGTTCTGAAGGGCAAGAAAGTCAAGTTTTCAGTATCATATGACAATATGCTCCTTCAGGAAATTAAGAGCAGGAAACGCTGAGTCAGCGAACCGTTAAATCACCAGAACCCATACGGGTAGGATGGTTTCGAGAATCAAGGTCGTCAATGACGTAGGTGAATTAGTAACCATCTTTCACGCTGCCGATACTGATGTGAAGCGAAGGCTCCTCATCGATCTTGCCACGGGATGGATAACGCTTCCGCAGATAGAGGAAAAGTACAAGATAGAGGGGAAAAGAGCCCTGCTTTACCTGGAAAAAATCAAGATGGTCGAGAGCCAGTGGCTCACCGGTGAAAGGGGACCGGAGAAAGCTTATCACACTTACTACACAAACGTGCAAATAAATATCATGGGAGGGATGGACGAACTCGCAGATATTGTGTACGCAACCACGCTCACAGATGAGAAACTCCAGGAATACGAAGAAAAGATCCTTGGCATGCCCGGAGGCTCAGACGGGGTTTTCGTCGGGGACGCCGCAGATTCGCTGAGCATTTCACAGACCCTCCTCAGGGGGATCATCAGGCGGTCCGCTGTTCTGCAAATCAAGGGATACAAGATAGAGAAGGTTACGGACGCATAGGGAAGATTTTGTCTATCTACGTGCTCAGGATTGGGCATCGTCCATTCAGGGATAAAAGGATTACCACCCATGTTGCACTGTCTGCAAGAGCCCTTGGCGCGAGCGGTATATTGATTGACCAGAAAGACGAACTGCTTGAGGCCGGCATAGTCAAGATTGTTAAGGAGTTCGGCGGAGACTTCACCATAAAGAGCGGCGTTTCTCCTGACCATGTGATGCGGGGATTCAATGGAACAATAGTGCATCTGACGATGTACGGGATTCCCCTTCAGGACCAGATAGAAGAAATAAGGAATGCCTCTACGAAGGAGGACATACTGGTGGTTGTAGGGTCGCAGAAGGTGCCGTTCAAGATCTATGAAAAGTCCTCGTATAATATTTCCGTTACAAATCAGCCACATAGCGAAGTTTCTGCGCTTGCGCTATTCCTGGACAGGTTGCTGCAGGGGGGTGAGTTGAATACCCACATGACGGGACACAGGAACGTGGAGCCCATGAAACTTGGAAAGCAGGTTACCACGGTCCCAGCGCGGGAGGAGTGCCAGAAACTTCTGAAGGATCTGGGGGCTGACGAAAAATTGCTCAGGCACTCCACTTCGGTTGAATCTCTGGCAGTGGCAATTGGCTCTAGAATTCAGGGGGCTAATCTGGCCGTGATCAGCGCAGGTGCGCTCCTGCATGACATTGGAAAAACAAGAACGCAGGGGATCGATCACGCCGTGGTCGGCGCAGAAATCCTGAGGAACAGGAGAATATCGAAAGCTGTAGTGAACGTCGTCGAAAGGCATATAGGTGCCGGAATTCCACTTGAGGACGCAGAGAAACTAGGCCTCCCGAAGAAATCTTATATTCCAGAGTCCATCGATGAAAAGATTGTGGCGCATGCAGATAATTTAATGTTGGCGGACAGGAGGATCCCACTAAAAACTACCATAGAACATTACCATAGGAAGAATCTTCCTGAAGCTGCAGAGCGGATTGAGAAACTTCATAGGGAATTGTCAGTTCTTTGCGGAATGGACATTGACGAACTTCAGACTTCGTAGAAAGAATTATGAGTGAATCTGAGTTCAGCCGTAGCATTGCCGCTGTAGCTCAGTAGGTAGAGCACCCGGCTGTTAACCGGACGGTCGTCGGTTCAAATCCGACCAGCGGCGTTCAGGCATGGCGAGGTCCCAGAGATCTGTGATGATTTCTGGGCTGCGAAAGAACCCAAACTGCATGATGGGAAAGCAGATTTTCTCTGGAACACGCATCAATGGAACGGTCGACTTCCTGTATGGGATGGACCCCTCATGATAAATCGTTCCCACGCCCGCTGTCACACTTGACACTGGCTGCCGGTTTCACTACGATTATCCCACTGCATGTATGGACTTAAAAAAGGTACCCTCACGATTCAAATTGGAGGGTATTCGACCGCATTACAAGGTCTTGAAATCCCAAACATAGCGGTTCCGGTAACAACTTGATTGATCTGGATCTCTGTCTGATATCATCCGGCCATCGATTGGCCTTTAATCATCTAAATCGGTGTCTTTGGACGATCTGAATCGCCTTCACCGAGTAAAGGTAAAGTAGGTCCGGAGCCATAAATGACTTCATGTACGAGTTGAAAGGAAAAACGGCCGTTGTTACTGGCTCCGGGAGAGGCATTGGCAGAGAAACCGCTATCCTTCTATCGAAAGAGGGCGCAAGAGTCGTCGTGAACGTTAAGAAAAGGCTTGACGAGGGGAATGAAACTTTGCGATTGGTTAAGGAGCATGGCGACGGCATCATGGTTCAGGCTGATGTTTCCACAAGGGATGGATGCAGGAAACTGAAAGAAGAGACTATTTCGGCATTCCAGAAATGCCATATTCTCGTGAATAACGCAGGCCTGGGTCTGGGCATGCCTTTCCTTGCTTCAGATGATAACCTGATCAACAAGATAATCGCGACAAACCTGATGTCAAACATCTACTGTTCGCAGGAGTTTGGGAGTGTCATTGAGGAAAATGGATCCATAATCGTGGTTTCGTCGCTCGCGGGGATAAGACCCATGCCAATGCTGTCTCTCTACGGAATTACGAAAGCGGCTATTCTCAAGATGACCGAGTACCTTGCCATGGAGCTTTCGCCAAGACACGTACGGGTCAATGCAGTAGCCCCATCGGTCGTGAAAACGCGTATGGGAAGCAGTTTGGTTGATTTCCTGAATATCAACGAGCAGGAATACGGGGAAAAGTATACGCTGACAGGGAAAATAATACATCCCGAAGAAGTGGCAAATGCAATAGTATTCCTCCTGCGATCCGAGAGCATTACGGGTCAGTCGATAGTAATCGATTCTGGGCAGTCCTTAATGGGAGGCTTCATATCCGGTAACCTTTAGAACAGGAAAACCAGCATCGGAGCGGCCTGGAAATGATGTGTCCATGGTGCATAGGAAGAACTCAATTCTCTATGCTTCAGGCTCTTCCTGGAATCGAGAGAGTATTTTTGTCTTCCTGGCACTGGATTTCAATGCATGGTGCTGGACAGATTTATTCTGAACTCCTCGAACTGAAATCTCCCTGGGAGGTTGACAAAGTTTCAGTAAGCTCCAGTGAAAGACCTTTGGAGTGCACGTATCATTCCCTTGGAAAGCATTATAATTGTGATCGGGTTGATTTCATTCTATGTCATCTGGTTTCGGCAAGGACCTGGCTGAAAGATATCGCAGGGATGGTTGGTGGGACGGAAAGACTCTCATTGGAATGTTTCTGGAGAACTCCAGGAGGAATCCGGAGAGAACCGCGATTGTGGATCCTCCTAACAAGGCAGACCTTGTGAAGCTGAATCCTGAGAGAATAAGCTATTCTGAGGCGAAACGGAAAGTGGACAGTCTCGCATCGTACTTCCATGACCTAGGCATTTCAAAGGGAGACATTGTAATTATCCAACTCCCCAACATTGCGGAATTGTTAATCACTTACCTTGCAGTATGGAGAGCTGGAGCAACAATCTCCCCATTGCCTGTGCAGTGGAGAACTCATGAACTCAAGAGGGTGCTTGGAGTCACGAAGAGCCCGCTATACATTTCTACAGAGTTTAAGGGATTTGACCACCTTGCCATGATGAAATCTCTTTCGAAGGAGAACTCGTCCGTCAAGAACATTGTCTCGCTCGCAGATGTGCGAGAAGCTATGAATAACCATAAGGTGTGGGGAGACTTAGACGACAGAACAGGGGAACTGACTGGTGATGACATAGCTGTCATTCAGTGGACATCGGGGACAGAGAAGGACCCCAAAGCATGCCCGATGAGCCACAATAACTGGGGGTTTCTCAGGTATTTCTATCGGCCGGAATACAAGGGCGGCATTCTGAAGGACGGAGATGTCGTGATGAATCCCGCGCCACTGGTCAACATGACCGGAATAGGGGTGGGAATAGTTCCGTGGATAATGATAGCGGGGACATTTGTTCTTCACCAGCCATTTGATCCCACCATCTACTTTAGACAACTAATCGGCGAGAAGGTGAACTTTACCCTGGCCGTTCCCGCAGTCGCAGTGGCTATGCTGAAGCATCCAGACGTGGATAAGTTCAATCTCAGTGCTACGAAGGTCTTTCTGCAGGGGTCGGCCCCACCACCTCCATGGACGTTTGTGGAGTTCAAGAAGAGGTGGGGAATTGAATCCATCAACGTCTGGGGACAGAATGAAGGAACCGGGCTTTTCTCCACGAAGGAGATCATCCAGGACCTGGCGGAAAGAGCCAGAAGCTTTCCCTGGCCGGGTGAAGGGAAATTGACTGACGTGCCATTCTTCAAGCCAATTGAGACTAGGATAGTGGACTTAAACACCGGCAAAGACCTCTCCGAACCTGGAAGTACGGGGGAGCTATGCTATCGAAGTCCAATGACGGTTCCCAGCTATTATAACCAGCCTGAACTAACAGACAACGCATACGATGACCAGGGCTTTTTCCACACAGGCGATCTTTTTACCATAGTTGACAGTAATAGAATAGCATTCTTTGATCGCGCGAAGGACATAATCATAAGGGGGGGTTTCAACATAAGTTCCGCAGAGATCGAGGATATTGCGAAGAGGGATCCAAGGATTGCAGATGCTGCCGCGGTACCTTTGCCTGACGAAAAGCTCGGGGAAAGAGTATGCCTTTTCGTTGTACCAAGGAATGGGGCGGTAGTGACGCTCGAGACCGTCAAGGATCTGATGAAGGAAAATGACGTCGCCATATACAAATGGCCTGAACGAGTGGAAACGATAGACTCCATACCGAGGAACCCAGTTGGGAAGGCGCTGAAAGCGGAATTGAAGAATAAGATTAGGTAGTGTCCTGGTTATGTAATATTCCGTGAAGATTTCCTATATATTTCCGAGATTGATTTTTACACACCATCCCGCGGAATTTAAGCTCAATCAGCGGAAATCCAGGCAAAAAGTTCCTGCGGAACTGGTCTGGTTTGAACTGTATTGGTATCGCGCCCGTACATTTAGCTCAGGTTTTGACCGGCAGACCACCGGTTATCCACCTAAGGGATCGAGAACTCGGATTAGGGTGGCTAATTGATTGAGATGAGAAATCGGAGGGGTTCGATTATGCCGGTAAACTAACCTTGTCCCCCTGTGTAGCTAAACTTGATAATCAACTGGAAGGGCGTTTAATCGGAACCCGTTCAATTTCTTTCTGGTTATCAAAGTCCTTGTCGTCGCTGATTATTTTCTCGATATTTCTTGTGAGGGCGCATGAAAGATGTATAGAATCCCTGGGTTTGAGGTTATATCTCTCCCTTATGGTCTGGCTCCTTCTCATTATCTCCTCATCCACTGATATAAATCTCAAGTTTGGAAAATTCATCAACTTCTTTCCAATTTCAATGGCATCGGTTTTCCCTAACACCCTTCCGGATACATAGGAGACCTCGTCCCACGTCAACGTGGCAGTGTGGGCATGGATGTCGTTTTTTCAATCGACGAGAGTATTTCGACAGAATCATCCGCCTCAGGCAAGTCCTGGTACAACAATGGATAGAGAAAAACGTTGGAATCAACGTAGTAGGTTTCTTTCGTATTCTTCATCCATTATCTTGCCAAGGTCCACCTTTTGTTTCAGCTTTCTTCCGTAAGTGGAGACAAAGAATTCTGTGTATGATATTGATTGTGGACCGGCCTTACTTATAACGACTTGTTCTCCTTTCAAATCTACCAGTACTTCAGAAAATTCTTTCATGCCTAACTTGTCCCGTATTTCTTTCGGGATCACAATCTGGCCTTTTGGACCCACTTTCATTTTTCGTTCCATTCTATCGTTATGTGTATAACCAATATTTATACTCAATTCCTTTGGTATCCAAATGTGTGATATCCTGAATTTTGTTGAGGGAAGTCCGTGTATCCCACAGCTAAAGCTTGTCGATTTTACTGCTTCCTCAAACACCCAACGGGATCATAACGGTACGGGCTTGCCGGGATTCGAACCCGGGTAATAGGCTCCGAAGGCCAACAGGATATCCTGGCTACCTCACAAGCCCTGAACCGGGTATAGCCTTGTTGTTATTGAACATCACAGGGTTTTCTGAACTCCAGTTCCAACGGGTATAATTCTCTCCACCCTGTCTGACGGAAGCGCAAAATCCACTATGGTAAACATCCTGTTTGTTCGGGAACCGTCCGGAGTCACGGGAGTGGCGAAATTGAAGCATGGGACACACGGAGATGGAAATGCAGAGTTCAAATGGCATATGCCGGAATCGTTGAAAATGCACAGGGAAGTGAATCCATTACTGCTCTCAATTCTGTGCATATCCCGCCTCTATTATTCTTCTGAACAGCGGGGGAAGACCTGGGTCGGTGAGCACAGACATGTCTATTGGAAACCTGCTATTACCCGTTCTCTTGCATGCGCCTACCATAATGATGGTGGAAGCTACCTTATAGACCTGTGTCGCCTTTGGCAGCATAGATTGAATGGATTCGAAATATTTCCCGGCCATTTCATTATCGTTTTTTAAGACATAATAGGCAAACGCAAGCGCTTTGAGAACCACGGTTGGCATCACCACGTCAGATTCGAGATCCCGGGACCAGTTCATGGCAGTTTCCAGGCCCTCCAGATCGTTATTGATCAGTGCATAAGACTCTGTGGAAATGGCATGCGCAAGGTTAGCGTAAAAGTCACCTATTTGGCTGGACATGTTCTTAAGGATGTCAACGCATTTTGCCATCCTGTCCTTCTTGCCGACGGAATTGAAATATAATACTGAAAAGTTGTAGTAAAGGGGGAGGAAATCGTCCACGATCTTGAATTCCTTATCAAATAGTGCTTCCTCTTCCGGAGTGATCGCCTTTCCAGAGAGCACCTTATAATGTGCGCAGGAACCTTTTGCTATTTCCAGGAACTCATCATCGCCCATTTCGGCAGCAACTGCGATTGCCTCCTCGATTTCTGCCAGGGCCTTATCGGCCTGAAAACTCTCTGCGTAATGTCTTGCCAGGAACCTGTAGAACCTGTATGCAAAACGTGATTCGTGCACTATCTTAAGCAGGTTTTTCTGGGGACCCACGTATCGTTCAGTTATGTCCTGCTTACCGATTATGTCGTACAATTCCATCTGGTTGTATATGGAAATGCCGCGCGCCCTTATGTCACCGAGAATATAGGACTGCCTGGTCGCCTCGCTGTACATGGAGATTGCTGTCTCAAAATCCCCGCCGTAGTCGCTCATGATGGCCAGTGAGTTTAGGCATCTCACCTCATACTGCTTCAGCCCTATTTCCCGGGATATCTGCAGGCAGGCCTCCATGAACTTTCGCGCTTCTGAATACTTCCCCGCGTCGACCAGATAAGATGCCTTAGAGTAGTTCGCAGCTGCCAGTTCATCTCTCAGACCAGACTCTTGTGCAAGCTTCAGCGTCTTCTCAACTGTGATGTTAGCCTTATCGAATTCGTGTTCTGCCAGATACAGGGACGCCAGAGCGTTCTGAACCTTAGCCTGTTCGCCAACCGGGAGTGACTGTGTAGACGAAAGCGTATTGAGTATTTCCGAAGCCCGATCCTTCATCCCTTCATTCAGGTATATTCTCGCCAGATTAATTCTGGGACCGATCGGATCTATGTCAGCGAAATTGCCGTTCTCGTAGCACTCTCTTGCCTGGTCAAAATAGCCCATATCGTAATAGCACTGGCATTCAAGCATCCTGCTTATTTTCCTGGCAGCAGGTTCCTTCAGTCTCGGCTCTGTCTTTTTCAGGATATCCAGGAGTGACTCAGGATTTGACAGAGTCTTAGGCAGGCTTGATCCTTTCTCCACAAGTATCGACCCCAGTTGATCGATCTGGCCAGTCTCCACGAGAAGATTCAGGCGGGTCAGGATGGGCAGGCTGTCCATCTTGCCCGTCACCGAAAGGCGATTCAGGAGGTCTCCGTAACCGGAATCCTTCCTGTGCTGAACGTACACGTAATAGAACTGAGGGCTCCCGATTTCCACGGAGTTACCGTCGAATTCCAGGATTCCGCTATCACAAAGGCGTTTCAGGGATTCACGCAGTTCAAGGTCAGCAATTTCCAGCACTGACTCGAGCATTCCGACCTGCATTGATCTGCCCGACAACACAAGCATAGCCAATATCATGGACCCATTGGGAGAAAGCCCGTTTACGATATTATTGAAAAAAGACTCCATGGTCGGGGGGAGCGTTATGAACCTGTACAGCGCGTCATTGACCATCTTATCCTTTCCGATGAGACCGGTTTCCTCATAGTACATCAGTGAGTATTTGAGTAGGGAAATATCACTCGTCATCCGGTAGAGGTCCTTGACAAAGTCCTCCGGAAGCCTGTAGCCCCGCGCATCAAGAAGGAACTCGAAGTCTTCCACCGTTATGGTTTCGATGCTAATTCCAAAAACGTCTTCAGCCCCGAAAAGCGTGCTCAGGAAGTCTTCCTGCCAGAACTGAGACGTATCCTGGTATCCAATCGTTGCAACCAGAACAGATCGTGTACCCGGAACAAGGCGCATGATGTAGTAAAAGAGATCGTAGCCCTGCTGGGTCATGTTATGGATGTTTTCAAACGCCAGGAAGTAACGGTTATCCGAGGAAAGAAGTCTCTCGAACTCCGCGGAAATGGTGGGCGGGTCTCTGTATGCAACTTTCCCGGTAATCTTGTCCAGAATATTGTTGAAAGCGCTAAACCTGATAACTTCCCTCCCAGGGTTGGCGATAGTGGTGAAGACCAGGAATCCGCTTTCCCTCGCGGAATCTTCAAGAAGGGAAACCAGTTCTGTCTTTCCGTGTCCACGCTCGCCCGTGATTACGAAGACCTTGCCAGTCTCACCTTTCTTTACGCTTGAATTCACGTACTTGAAGCATTCCCTGAAAGAGAGATCGGTTTTCATTGCCTGCCGATCCTTAACAGATTATGGTAAATACGTTTTCACGTATGCACATTGGTAAAAACTCTTTCACCCGCGGAAGTAAGTTTTGACTCACCAAACTCCTTCATCAAAGACAGTTCCGAGATATGGAACACCGGGCCGTCTCTGCACAACTGCTTTCCGTCGATTGAACAGGAATCGCATATCCCTATGCCGCACTTCATGGTCCTTTCAAGGGAGAATTCAACATTTAAGTCCCTGCCCACAAGATGCTCCATAATCCGGAACATCATAATCTCCGGACCGCAAACGTGTATGGAAGTGAACTCCTCAAGTTTTTGTAATTTCAGCGCGTCCAGAGCGTTGCCCTTGACACCCATGCTGCCATCGTCCGTGGAAACAGTTACCTTGTCCCTGTCAAACTCATCGAGGAATACCAGATCATGCGAGGTTCTCCCGGCAACAATCCCGTATACCCCTGGCCCGATGAGCGGATGGAGCGAAGCCATTCCGGATCCTCCCCCCACAATGAGGATTTTCTTCCCCTTGGGGTTGAAGTGATTCCCGTAAGGTCCGCGGAAGTAAATTGTGTTACCCTTCTCCATGTTGCAGATCAGCTTTGAAACGTTTCCATATTCCTTGACCGTTATTGACTTGGGATTCCCGATATGGGAAATACTTATGGGGATCTCCCCGTATCCGGGATACCAGAGCATGAGAAACTGCCCGGGGAGAACCTTTGCATCCCACTCAAAGTCGATCTTCTTCACGCCGCTTGCGATTTCGGCAACTCTTGTCACTTCGGCGCGCACCATCATTTAACGGCAACTCCTACAGCATCGGTGATTCTGTCAAATCCAGTTCTGTTCATGAGAGAGATCATCTCGGAGCTTAGTGATGAGAATATGGCCCGTCCACTTTCCATAACGGCGGTTCCTATCTGCACGCTGCTGGAACCAGCCATTACGTATTCCAGGGCATCCGCGGCACTGCTTATCCCTCCGACGCCAACTATTGTCTTTCCAGTCTCCTTCTTCACTTCATATACAAGCCTGAGTCCCACTGGCTTGATCGCTCTTCCGGATAGCCCACCGTATGCGTTGCTCAGGACGGGCATCCTGGCGAAGATGTCGATGGCCATTCCCCTGAGCGTGTTGACGAGGACCAGCGCATCCGCCCGATCAGCCGCCTTGGCGATTTCCACTATGTCGGTAACGTTAGGGCTAAGTTTAGCGAACACCGGAATCTTTACGCTTTTCTTGACGTCTCCAACAATCTCCTCCACCGCATCAGGGTCTGATCCGATCTCGGATCCAAAGCCCTTCACGTGGGGGCAGGAAAGGTTGAGTTCTACCCCTGCGCAGCCGTAAGACTCCATTTTCCGGGCAAGTAAGGAGAATTCCTCGGCATCCTTTCCAAAAATGCTTCCTATGATCGGCTTGCCTGCCTCGCTTGCTATCTTTACTTCAGTCCCTATCTTGTCGATCCCGGGATTCGACAATCCAACTGCATTAAGGAGATATCCGTCTCCGGGGAATACTATGGGAGGAGCATAACCGTTTCGGGGGACCATGCCGATGGATTTCGTGACCACGGCCGCAGCCCCCTCCTTCAGGATTCTCTGCATTGTATAACCGTTCTGATCCAGAATCCCTGAGGCAAGGATGAAGGGAGTTTCCAGAGAGAGCCCGCAGAGGTTTACGTTAAGCCTGGACAGATTCAATGCCGAAAGACATCATCTGCAGCCTAAATTTTTTTTGTCAGAGGAAGCGTGATATGGCGTCAAATGGAAAATCGTCAAGCTTAACGTAGTCCTGATAGTTGCCGTTCCCGTAATAATAGACGGTTTTGTAAGGAACGCTTACTAAAGTTTCGCTAAGGAACATATCCCCTCCAAGGGAAGAAAACCGCTTCGTTACCTCGGGGTCCTTGTTGTTGATGACCGTGCCTTCAGAATATGAAAGGAAATCCACCAGCTCCTTCACACCGGTATATTCCGGCACCACAACTCTGGAGGCCCCGGCAATTATCGTGTCGATGAACTCAAATAGCATTAAAGGAAAATTGAGCACGGTCAGATCGAAATACTTGGCCAGACTGGTGTAAACGGCATAGTTATGTTTCCTTGATCTAAGTGAATCCAGGTCCACGACAAAGAGTTCTTCGGAGCCGGAATCAAGCAGGCTTTTCACAGACTTCCCGGCGGTTCTGTGATCGATCACGATGCAAGGTATGACCACGGACCCCAATGCTCATGTTGAATAAATCTTGACGCGGGTTCCTTGCAGCGAGAATTCTCAGCCTGATAGAAGCTTGCTCATGTACGGTCCGACCCTCTCGTATCCCAGCTTGCGGAAGTAGTCCCTTACGCCCACGCCGCTTATGATGAGCAACCTTCTCTTATCAAACTCCCCACTGCTTATTTCCTCGGCCCATGCAATCAAGTCTTTCCCGATTCCCCGGTGCTGCCATTGACCTTCAGGTTTCGCACCGATTGGGAGAGCTTCTCCCACGACCTTGATTTCACGCACTATGGACGAATCCTCCATTTCAGGTCTATGGGGACCCCGGGAAGGATTCCTGAGCCTCAAATAGCCAGCCACATGCCCCTCAGGATCCTCTTCGGAGAGAAATACCTCATGACCATTGCCGGCAGCGAAGTCGCGCCTTACGCGTGACAGGTTTCCCTGGGGTGAAATGGAATCGATTCCAACCTCCCTGGCCCTGATTTCCGAAATTCTCACTCCTGTAAGCCTGGCTTTCCTCTCCACGATGTTCCTGATGTCGCTTCTCTTGCAGCCCGCAACAATAAACGGAACTGGAATGTCCCTCTGCACCCTCTGAATGCGCATCCAGGGTGGAATCATCTTCATGAACTCGGTAAGCAGTGATGTTACCTCGTCCGTGGTTGGCGGGGTGTATCTGCCAGCCTTCCATAACCGGTACAATGAGGTCCCCTTCACAACAAGAGTCGGGTAGATTTTCAGCATGTCCGGCCTGAAGTCCTGGTCCTCACAGACCTTCCTGAAACTATCCACATCATTTCCAGGTTCTGCTCCGTACATTCCCGGCATCAGGTGGTAAACTATCTTCAACCCGGCATCGCGGGCAAGTTGCGTGGATTTTCTGATCTCTTCTATTCCATGCCCCCTGTGGTTTAGCTTCAAAATGCGGTCATTAATGATCTGTGCTCCCAGCTCCACCTTAGTCGTGCCATATGAAAGCGCAATGTCAATATCCTTCTCCATGAACCAGTCCGGTTTTGTCTCAACTGTTATTCCGACGCACCTTCTGGCGGAATGCTCGTTCAGATGCATGGACTCGTCGAGGCTTCCGGAAAGTGACCGGTTCATGGCGTCGAAGCACCCCTTCACGAATCCATTCTGATATTCAGCCGTGCGCGCTGTAAATGTCCCGCCCATTACGATGAGATCCACCTTGCTCACGTCGTGCCCGATTGTCTCAAGCTGCGCAAGCCTGTGAAACACCTGATTGTACGGGTCATAATTGTGGGTTCTTCCACGCAATGCTGCCGGTTCATGGCCCGTATAAGCCTGAGGCGAGTTAATATCAGGTCCGCCAGGACAGTAAATGCATTTTCCGTGGGGACATGCTTCAGGCGAAGTCATCGCTGCTACCACTGCAACCCCGGAGATAGTGCGGGTGCGTTTGATCCTGAACAGTTTCTTCTCCTCCGGAGTTGCCGGGAGGCAGTTCAATATTTCCACGTCCGACGGTATCCGTGACAGAGAATACTTTGATGCGAGTTCCATCTTGAGCTTCTGCAGATCGTCCTTCGACTTCAGTGATCCGCTCATGAATCCTGCGTGAACTTCGGCCAGGAACGCAACATAAGGGTCTTGGGTCGTTTCCATCTCCGCGCACGCCAGAATGCTTTTGCTCAAATACTTTTGCGGGCTACGGTGTCAACCCATTGATAGGACCTGTGGTGTAACGGATTATCACAAGGGCCTCCGGAGCCCTTAATCCGGGTTCGAATCCCGGCAGGTCCGCTGCCCCTTGTGTTTTTCCAGAAATACGCAGAATATGCACGCTGCGGGAGGAGGTTCTTCCAGCACGCATTGGTTTCGAGTGGAGGTTTAGAGGAGAGAAGTGCTGCGACAAATGTTTTTAACCTTTATGGTGCTTGAATCATAGGCTCTTAATGATCTGGAAGGAGGTTAGGCACAAGCTGGACATGCAGGCAATCGTCTCCTTATCCATGGATCCGAAGCAGGAGGGCATTACCCGTGATTCTGGAGTCGTGGCTCCCTGCCTGCTTAACGTATCGGAGAAGAAGGTCACTGTCACGTCCTACTTTCCTTCGCAGGCAGACAATAGCAGGGTGCAGGCTGCAATATTGAGCCTTAACCCGAAGAAGGGAAAGGACATAATGGCCGTAACGACGAGCAATGTTACGAGCGCTTTCGAGAAGTTCATCAAAAGTGCCATAAACATCGAGTCTGTGGTTGTCGGAAAGCATTTTGTCGGAGACGGAATGACGCACTTTTCAATAAGGTTCCACCACCTGCACCAGGGGATTGTTTCGGACCTGCTGATGGATGTTTCCGATTCTCCCGAATTCTCGAAGGTCGAATATTTCGGCCCGACTCTGGAAATGAACGACATCGGCATACCAGGGATGGAAAGTCTGGGAGTGGAGGTCCTTTCACTTCATTCCGAGCCCCCGGAAAGTGAACTGAACGCCCAATCAAATCCAATGGGCGACTCATGGTCCAGGGAGATAAGATATCACCCATCAGACGATTTCATAGACTCTGTGTCTTACATAGATGGGGAAACACAAACTACGGGCAAATGCACCGCAATCAACAAGAACGCCGGGATTTATCGATGTGTGACGCACAATGATCTTCTCAGATTCCTTTGGGAAGTTGGAACCGAAAAGAAGATTTATCACTCCAGATCAGTGCAGAAACTCCACAACGGACAGTTTGATGTCGAGATGATTTTCCCGAGTCCCCTCAATGCTTCCATAATGTCGCTGGTGAATGCTGCCAGGAAAAAATTCCCGGAGTGGAAAATCTACATCCAGAACCTGTACAGGATTGACGCAGGCGGAAGGGACTAAGTTCCTGATTTTCTATTCCAGACTTGCATCACTGGCTTTTCTCCGGTTTCTCGTTCGCGGTCCCACTGGAGCCACCAAGTTCGAACGAGGACCCCAGCAGGTACGCCAGCAGCCCAAGGAAGAATGCAATCAGAATCGTCAGGAGAATCGGAAACCCGATTCCGCCCGGAATCCCTGCGGCGGAAGAGAACAGGGAAGCCTGCGAAATCCCGTTCCCAGAGTCGAATACAAAGACCGCGAGCACAACACCAATGGCAGAATAAACTCCGGAGAGCAGGGAATTCAGCTTGCGGCCCCCGCAATACAATCCGAGAACTCCGGCAGAAACGGCAAGCACGATCCAAAAGACATAAACTGACAGGACGAAAGACGCGGGAATCTGCAGGATCGCAATGATTTGCCTGTTGACCTTCATGGCGAGGTCCCTCCATTATACATATAGAGGAACTGGGCGGGAAGCGAAGTGTCGGTGTATGGAATCAGAAGATAGTAGACGCCATTGTTCCAGGGTATGAACGTATTGTTGTAATACTGACTGGACGGATTCTCGGACACCCCTCCGGGGTATATTCCCATGCCATTCAGGGGGTCGCTCATGTTAACGACCTGCCTCCACGATGGGCCGAAAGACGAGATTAGCCCGTAAGAGGCATCTAATGTGTTTGAGTCCCCTGCCGAAGGAAGCTCCTGTGTGTTGAAGGAATTCACGCCGAAGAAGCTGGTAAGTTGCCTCTTATGGATGTTCCCCCACGCCCAGGTCGAGGAGATTGAACCATAGGTGGAATTCAGGTAAGACTCGGTTTCCCCAAACGCCTGGATCATTACTGTAGATGAATTTCTGGTCTGCCCCGTAACCGGGTCATTGAACCACTGTACACCCGGATAATTCATTGTCCAGTTCATCAGGTCCTCCACCAGAGGGCCGTGGTAGGTTGCATCCGATCCAAGGAAGAAGGAACTTGAATTGAATCCCTCAGAGGAGTTTATGCCGTATTTTTTCATATATGGACCGAACACATCCCGGAGATACTGGCTGAGCCAGAAATAATAGAAGGTTGCGGCTGTGGAATTCAGTGTGAAATTCCCGTTCCAGGAAGACAGTGTCGAGAATACCGGAGTGCCTGACATTCCAGCGTCCTGAAGTGCCTTTATTAAGGGACCCAGGAACACGTTTGTGCTGAAGTCGTGGACGTTAAGCTGCATTTCCTGCATCTTAGCAAGATCGTAAGATCCGGTAGAATTCAGGACGGTGTAGGATTCGTCCGCCCTGAAGCCTGACTCGTAGTCCCATCCGATATAGTACGGATAGTTACTTGAAACCGTGATCTGGTTGCTCGAAAATACGAACCCGTTTGACGGGTCGTACAGGTATGGTTCCCTGTTCTGAGGGATGAACCCCACCCAGTTGTACGGTCCGGTACCCGGGAGAATTCCCCTAGGGTTTCCCTTCTCTATCACGGGATAATCACCAAACGGAAAAATTCCTATGTTCCCATGCGAATCCGCAACTGCCCAGTTTTGAATCGCGACCTTGAAAGATTCACTAATGTTATCCTTGAACTGAAGCACGCTCCCTGCCCGATCAATATTCAGGAAGCACTGTATTTCGTCAGTAGGATTGAGTCCCGTCCAGTCCATCGCTATTGTCGCGGGACTGGTCTGAATAACGACGCCGTTTGCGGCCCTTTCAACGGCGAGGCTTTCCGGGCTTCCTCCGGACACGGGCACACTCTCATTGATTACCGAAAATTTATGCCAGGTGCCGTTCATGTAATACTGCCACGGATTGCTGGAATTCGCTGTCTCAGCGTAGAAATAGGTCTGTTGCACCTGTCCATTGGTCGCACCCCAACCTACCGCCTGGTTGTGCCCCAGGATTATGCCCGGAAAGCCGGGGAACGTGACACCGATAACATTTTGCCCGGGAGATACCAGCTGGAAGCCAATCCAGATGGAGGGAACGGTGGTGCTCAGGTGGGGGTCGTTCGCAACAAGTGCTCCGGAACTGCCTGTCTTGTTCCCGTTGACAGCCCAGTTGTTGCTGCCCAGGTCATGGAATGGAAAGTTCTGGAGATTCAGGCTCTTTAAGACCTGATCAGAGGGTACGCCGCTGGTGGAAGTCTGAAAGCCCGGGAATTCGCGCACTGAGTTCAGGGTAGACGTGGTGACAGCAGAGGAATAGTTGTAGGATGGAGAATACAAACTGAGGTTTCCAATATTACCGGTGAAGTTATACACTGACGGGTTAAGGGATTCCGGAACGATGGGGTGCTGGATCCCTGCCGGATAAGCAGGGTAGAACGCCTTCACGACCGTGGAATTCATTTTTTGCAGTGCATAGTTGAAGTTCAGTGGAGTTGTGCCTCCCGCGCTGTTTTCCCAGAGGAAGATCTGCTGCAGGGCAAACACATCGGTGATGTTCCACGCGGTCGGGGTGTAACTGAGTATCTTGAAAAGGATCGGGTAATTGCTTGGACTGAGTCCGGATATGTAGTGGTTTATGCCCATGACGAATTCATTCAATGCCATATACGTATAGCTCGACTTGGGCAGACTCTTGTATTCCTGCCAGGCAACCTGGAGGTCTTCAATCTGCCTCGCAAAATTGTCTGAGGGGAGTCCCCCGCTTCCAATGAGCGAGGACAGGTCCCCGATCGACGCAAGCTTGAGGAATTCAAGTTGCTCGAGCCTGTATTCCGCCTGCAGGTATCCCTGCTCATAATAGAGAGACCAGTTGTGGTCCGAAGCGATTCCGATGAAACCGTCCGATTCCCTGTAGATAACGACGGAAGCAGATGAGCCGTTCTGCGTTATGTTGAGGTACTGGACACCGGTTGCATAAGGAGGCAGTTGTGCATGCCATATTCCGTTGTTCGGGCTCAGAAAACCCGAAAGCGGAGGCAGTGGACCAAGTGGAATCGAAATAATGACAATGGCAACAACAAGGCCGGCCAGTGAGGCAATGCCCCTCTTCCTCTTGACTGCTATTTGCACACAATGCCATGTAGTGGGGGTAATTTACTTTTCTTATGGATGGGGATGTCACGCGTGAAAGGATCGTAAAGTAAAAGCATGCACCATGCCTGTGCGATCCTTCCGATGGGAAAAAGGCCCTCCAGGGGAAGCCGTGAAGCAGTTCATAGGCGTGGATCAGGTGGCGGGAAGGCAGATCACATTAATGGGGATTTGACAGGTCATGTGGATTGGAATGATCTTGTACGGCTATCTCCTGAAATCGACGAAATACTGGGTGGATTCCGGTTGGGATACTGTCTCAATTTCAAACCTGTCGTTGAATGATGGCCCGAGGAGGAAATACATCGCGGAAACTATTGCCGTCCCGATCGCAATGTAAATCCAGAAGATCTCGCTGACGGAACTCAACTCGTACAGGACGTAAAGTCCGAGGGCAGATCCTAGCAGGGATCCGATGCTTGTGTACAGGTTATAGACACCAATATAGGATCCCCTGAGATTCTCCGGTGCCATCGTTGTTATGATGCTCTGTGTCGTGGGTGAAAGGAAGTCCTCTCCCACAGTGGAAATGGTCATGAAAACAAGCAGGTAGATCAGCCCGGCGCTGAAGAACAGAATGATGAAAGAAGCCGCATAGAAAATGACGCCGACGCCTCTCCAGAACATAGCGTTCAGTCCCCGGGTCATTATGGACAGTATCGGCACCTGAAGGAGAACTACCAGAAGGCCGTTCAGTGCCCAAATGTACGCAAGATACTGCACTGGCTCGTTCTGCAGCAGGACGGTAAAGATGGTCAGGGAGGTACCCCTTTGCCTCAGGAAGAAACCGGTAATTATCCCTGCGGCAGTGAAGAGAAGGAACAGCCTGTCTGCCTTGTACACCCTGTGAAGGTTGCTAATCGACTTCGTTGCCTCCTTGTGGTTTGGCTCAAAAGTTTCCCTCATATACTGGTAAAGCAGGACCACCTCGGCAATAGTGGCAATTCCGGCTATCATGAAAATGTACTGGAACCCGCCAGTCAGCACGTAGGAGTAGGCTCCCACCATTGGTCCGATTGCAATTCCGAGGTTGGCCATTACCCTGAGAACCGTGTATCCCGACATCCGGTCCTGCACGCTGGTCACGTCTGCCACTGCGGCTTGAACTGCTGGGTATTGAAGGGCGTTGATGAGTATGGTCAGATACCAGAACAAGATCACAAGAATAACCGGGTAAAGCGCGGCCACAGACTGAAAAAGCGCCAGATAGAAGAGAATATTCGGGATCTGGGTGTACACCAGTATTTTTCTCCTTCCCACGAGATCAGTCCATTTACCCGAATAATACTGTACCAGGGACTGTATCACAGTCGCTGATCCTAGCAGGATTCCGGTGGTAAGGAAGGAGACCTGATAATACATGATGAAAATCAGGGGTACAAAAATGAAAGTCGACCCGCGACCGAAAGACCTGATAAATCTTGTCCAAGCCAGGTATCTGACTCTCTTGTCCAGAGATCGCAACGAGAAAGAGTAGTTCATTAGGACTATGGCTTATGCCCAGACGCTATTTAACACCAGACAGAGAGATTTCACTACAATCTCGGCAGATATCCCTGCCCCATTCATTGCGGCTTCCTCATTTCATCCCGTACCCGCAAAGCCGATTACAGCCTGTGGAAGAGACCGGGATCCGATCGAAAGCACCCTCATCGGAACCGTTGCAAACGCAGTTATGCTGCAAAACCCTATGTTTACGCCATGAGTGGAGGCATCGTCCATTCCGAGGGTATCGGAAACCAGCGCACGAATGGGGAGTGCGTGGCTCACCGCAACGGAAATGCCGGTGCACGACTCCGCAAACTGCTTCATCCTGGAGACAATATCTTCCCACGGCTCCATTTCGAACTCCTTTCTTTCGGCGTCGGTTACTGTTCTTGCTCGCGTCTTATTGAGTTTTCCCATTCCAGACTCCCGGAGTCTGGCATCAGAGTTCACGGCCAAACCCCTGTCTTGAGCAATGATCTCAGCAGTCCGCGTAGTCCTCAAGAGCGGACTGCAATAGACCTGGTCTATAGCCAGGTCCATCAGCACTTTGGATACCTTCTGCGCCTGGCCGATTCCCTTCGTCGTAAGCGGATATCCGGTGACATCGTGGGTCAGAACCCCTGCGACGTTCGACTCACTCTCTCCATGCCTTATGAAAATTACCATGTTCTGACGGGAGTTCATGCAGGTTCCTCACCACATCATTCACGGGTGAATATACTTCATTCAAGGCAGGAATGGTCCTTGCCCATTGGAGTTGCCTGTCACCGATATCCCGGCACCAATGTGGTACGACGCGTTTTGTATCAACAATGTTTTTTAGACTGTACACATTCTGCACAATGCCAGGCTTGACCGGAGGAATTAGGCGTCCTCTGTTATCCGAAGTCTACACGCGGAGGCGACGGCCCGGAGAGGTCACCCGGACTTCTGCTAGGCCCTGAGGCGTTGAGGATACCCCGTCCTTCCGGATCGGAGGTCCCCTGCCTGCTCTTCACAGGAAGACCAGGTGGTGGTCAGGCAACGGAACCCGCTAGGACCGGAAGGGAGCAACGGTAAGTTGCACTACCGGTGCTGGAAGGGTGCGGGGTGGAGACAAATCAGGGGGTACCTCCCAGGACATCCGGCCCAATTTGGGTGAGCCTGGCTTTCACGGTGATTTGCTGAGCTTCAAGATAGTGCAGGACTCAATAAACGGACCCATAAGGCTGGAAGAAGGCATCGAGAGAATCGTCGATGACCAGTCATTTCAGAGACTCAGGTACGTGAAGCAGTTGGGCCTGACGAATCTTGTCTACCCTGGAGCAAACCACTCCCGTTTTGAGCATTCCCTGGGAAGCATGTTCCTGGCAGGGGAATTTGCTGAGCACTTCTCCCTTCCGAGGAGATCGGAGCTTGAAATTGCCGCCCTTCTTCATGATATTGGGCATACTCCTTTCAGCCATTCTTTTGAGCAGTATTTCAAGCAGAAAACCGGGATGAGCCATGAGGACGCGGGATTGGCAATTATCCGGGGAGAAGCGCCATTTGAGAATTCCAGCATTCCCGCACTTATTGAAGAAACTGGCGCGGACCTGAAGTTTGTGACCGGGATTCTTCAGAAGAAACCGGGAAGCAAGGCTTACAGCAGGATCGTGAGCGGCCCATTGGATTCTGACGAACTTGACTATGTCAGAAGGGACGCATACTACTGCGGAGTGTCCGTTGGTTTTGTGGATTACCGCAGGGTCATCAACACCGTTGTATTGCGGAAAGACCAGATACTGGCAGAGGAAAAGGGGATTCCGGCTCTGGAGAACGTGTCCGTTGCAAGGATTCAGATGTACAGGACGGTGTACTGGCATAAAACCGCCAGGATTGCACAGGGAATGTTTCAGAATGCACTTCAGCTTGCGGATCCGGACATACCAAACCCCTTTGTCCTGCGGGATGACGAACTTGTCAGCATAATGGTCCAAGACAGGAAGGCCGGTGATCTGGTGAAATCCATTCTTGCAAGAAAGCTGTTCAAGGTTCATGGCAGGTATCCCTACACCGAGGAAAATTTCTCCAAGCTGAAGGATTTGATTTCGAGGACGGACCTGAAGGATCACGAATACATTCTTGATGTCATCCCGCCGGTGGATTTTGTGGGTTCCGAGAGGGTGAAAAGCAACATTTCAGTGCTTGTGGGAAGCGAGGAAATGCCTGCTGGCAAGGTTTCCCCACTCATAAGGGCGCTTGAAGATACCCTGGAGAACAGGACAATTGTGCTTTCGGTATCAGGATTGCGTGCGGGTAGCCTTCCCGCTTCGCTGGACGAGAGAAAGTTCAGGAAAGCTTCTTGATGAACCTGAGCGCGTGCTTCGAACCCTTGAAGGAAAGCTGATAAAAGTCGTTCACCACCTCTAACATCTGGTATCCTTTCTTCTTGTAGAATTCGATGGCCCGGTCGTTCTTCTCCCTGACTTCCAGCGTTGAGACCTTGTAACCCCTGGCCATCATCTCATCCTCTATGTACTTGAGCAGCACTGACCCCGCGCCCTTTCCCTCAATATCTGGATCCACAGCGATGCTCTCTATGTTTGCCGTGAGCCGATCTATCTCTGTTGCCACGACGTATCCCAGGAGGTTATGTGTATCATTATCGTAAAGTAGAAAATTGAACGACCCTGAACTTGAAAACGCAAGGTCCAACTCTTCCCTGGTGTACGGGCCAACAGGGAAGGCACGTTTTTCGAGGTCCACGACTTCCTTTATGTCCTCAGGGGCAAACCGCTTGATATACAACGCTGCAATCATGCTAAAACGAAAATAAATATTATTCAGGTGGGATCATATTCTACTCAGTTATGAGTAATTACCCATATCTTAATATCAACTCATTAGATTCTGGATTTATGTGGGAAAAAGCCCTTTCTGATCTCAGGGCAGGAACGCCGGTACTCATTTTTGATTTCGAGGGGAGAGAAGGGGAAACGGATATGGTGATTGCGTCGCAGTTCGCAACCCCTGATGTGATCAGGAGGATGAGAAAGGACGCTGGAGGGCTAATATGCACCACTATCCGGGAAAAGGAAGCCCGTGTCCTGGGCCTTCCGCTAATGCAGGAGTCCCTGGGAAATGCGGTTGCTGGTCTTGGCGATCTGTTTGATCAGAGCGACCTGAAGTACGATAAGAGCAGTTCGTTCTCGCTCACGATAAACAGCAGAAATACCTTCACGGGGATATCTGACGTTGATAGGAGCATTACGGCCAGGGAATTCTCTGACCTTATCGGGGATATGGATTCAGATACAAGAATCAGGAACAGGTTTCAGGAGTCCTTCCGGTCTCCGGGCCACGTGCACCTGCTGATTGCAAGGGAAGGATACTTCTCCCGAAGGAAGGGTCACACAGAACTTTCCACCTACGTTATGGAAGAGGCGGGACTGATACCAACTGCAACGATAGTGGAAATGCTTTCTGATTCCGGGAAGTCAATGACCAGACAGGAAGCGCTTGATTACGCCGAGAGAAACTCCCTAACTTTTATAGAGGGAAAGGCGATAATCGAGCAGTGGACCAATGGTCAGGGTAATGGCCTCGGGGGTATTCGATCTTCTTCATCCGGGACATCTCCATTTCCTGCGTGAGGCGAAGAAACTGGGCGATGAATTGGTTGTTGTCGTGGCCAGGGATGCCACAGCTGCGAAAAACGGGAAAACGCTCGTTTTTGACGAGAACACCAGGCTGAACATGGTCAGCGAGCTCAGGATCGTGGACAGGGCGGTTCTTGGGCACGAGGGTGACATTTACCAGACCGTTAAGGATCTCAGGCCTGACGTAATAGCGCTGGGATTCGATCAGGGGTTCTCTCCCGAGGAAGTGAAGTCCAGGTCTCGTCAGATAGGAGTGGACCTGAAAGTTGTGCGCATTACAAGGTATTCCCATCCCCGTGCAAGTTCCTCAAAGATACGGGAAATGCTACTCAGCGAGATGGAGGGCAGGAATTGAAGATTATCGGGATCGCAGACACAACGTTTGCAAGGTTTGACATGGCCTCTTCTGCGATAGATGAACTTGGTTCGACCGGATCAGGATTCAGGATAGAAAGGTACACCGTGCCCGGGATAAAGGACCTCCCGGTTGCGTGCCTGAAATTATTTAAGGAGTCGGGCTGCGACATAGTGATGGCAATGGGAATGCCCGGAAGCAAGCCCGTGGACAAGATATCTGCACAGATCGCCTCTCAGGGACTGATGGAAGTTCAACTCTCCATGGGAAGGCACATAATCGAGGTATTTGTCCACGAGGACGAGGCTTCCGATGAGAAAGAACTGGGATGGCTCATGGACAGAAGATCGAGGGAACACGCTTTAAACGCTTACAACCTCCTTTTCAACAGGAAGGAACTCTCTGAGAACGCTGGCAGAGGGCTAAGGCAGGGATTTGAGGACGTTGGACCCGTTGCGGGTCAGACGGCAAGCGGAATCAGACATTAGGTGAACAGACATGAAAATTGGAATAGTGGTATCGGAATACAATTGGGACATTACGACGATGATGCTTTCACGCGCGGAAGAGCAGGCAAAGTTTCTCGGAGTGGAAATAGCCAAGACCCTGATGGTCCCGGGAACTTTTGACATACCTCTGGGCGTGAAGAAGCTGGTGGAGAATAAGGAAATAGACGGCGTGGTTGCGCTGGGTGCCGTGATCAAGGGAGAGACCGATCACGACGAGGTAATCATGCAGAACGCTGCCAGGAAGATAGAAGACATAATGGTGGAGCACGGAAAACCGGTTGCGCTGGGAATATCAGGTCCGGGGGAAACAAGGATACAGGCAATGGCAAGGATTGAGAAAGCCAGGGACGCCGTTGATTCCGTAGTCAAGATGGTCAAAGCGCTGAAAGGCATTTGATTCACTCATCTGCGGCGATGGTTTCACGGGTAAGCGAAGAAGAAACTTGACTACAATGCATTCTTCAGAGAATTCCTGATTTCGCCAAAGGTCGAATCTATCTCGGCGTACAGGTCATGAGGATGGATGCTTTCCATACTTCTGCATGTCACTTTGAGTTTATCTTTCGCGGGAATTTGACTGATCCCGGCGATGCCGGCTGCAATATCCCTTGCCACGTCCTCCACGAACGCCGGCCTTCTATGAATTGAAAGCAGGAGGTCTGCTTCTGCATCTGGCGTCAGGACGGTAGAGAGAGGTCCCTTGGATGCCCCTGACACGATGCTGAAAAAATCTGTAAACGGAACTAGCGTTTCCGATTTGACCATCACGGTTACGCGAATCCTTTGATTATGCGAGATTATATCCGACCCTGCCGAAGAACTTGCATGAATGACACTCGTCTTCCTTGCAATTGTCGCCTGCGCGCACGGACAGGCATTTATCCCAACCATTTCCAGCCCGTAGCCAGAAATCTTCCCACCCAGCGATTCAGAATAAACGGTAAAGGACCTCCCCGTTGCAAATTCCGTGACCTCTGCCTGTACGGAGACTTCGGGAGGTTCTGCCTGCCCCCCTTTCAAGCCAGTAGAAACATGTTCTGAAACCGTGAAGAGTTCCTGCAATTCCGTGACTTTTCCCTCTGGATATGAAACCTGTGGCGCGACTTCAGGCAGATGTGCACCGCGTCTTTTCACATCGACTGGAAAAAGAATGCTGGAAAAGGCATTGGATATAAAATACGAATCCGAGGTGTAAGGGATGTGTATCCTGACCTCCAGGACGCCAACCCTGTTGATCCTAACCGGCACTAGGGGACGGGAATCCTGCATTTCAGTGAATCAATCCCCTCCCTTCTTCAGGGAACTGTAGCTCTGCCTGAGGGACTGCTCTATCTCCTTGTACTTGTCTTCCAGGACTTTCTGCTGCTTATCGAGTGTCTTTGTCCTGATTTCACTAAGCTCCTTCTGCTCTTCCAGTTCACTCTTGAGTTTCGCGCGATCACTGACCTGGTAGACAATCATGCCGACAGCCTTGTACAGGGGAGATTCCGACGACACCTCTTCAAGTTCTCTCAGGGTCTTATCCAGTTCCTTTATCCTCAAGTCTAGTTGGTACTTCTGGGAGGCTGTCTGCTCAAGCTGAAGTTCTATCTGCTGTGCCTGCCTAAGTTGGTTCTGAACTTGTTCTGAAGGATTCTGTTCCAATCATTTCACTCCTTTGCTGACCTTCAGGGCAGTCATCAGTTGCCTTGACACAGTCCCTAAGGCTGCTCGCAATGCAACATCATCGGCGGCGCGTATATAAATGTGAAATTTTCCGTCCTTCTCCTCAAAGTCTATGGAGACCCTGCTTCCCTTTGATGCAAGGTCTGGCATTATTGATTCCGCCAGCATTCTCTGATCCGGCAGTTTAAGGCTCAATGTGATTGAAATTGTGGATGTTTCCACGGACACATTAATGGCATCAGACCTATTAGGTGTGTCCCATTCCTTTTCCATCATTAGCGAAGCGAATGGACCGGGTCTTGATGTTCACATAATAATTTAAAGTGCGACCAGCATTACGTATTCCCGGGTCCGTGGCCTAGTTTGGATAAGGCACCGTCCTTCTAAGTCGGTGATCGTGGGTTCGAATCCCACCGGGCCCGTCAAACTGCCTGCCTAAAGATACTTAAACTCGCAGCAAGAAAAAATTTACATACTCATTTGGGCATTTAACTTTTCATGAAAAGGCTAATTCTAGTAGCGATAGCGGTCTCGCTCGCCTCCATAATTCTTATAGGCGCCTCCTCCAATGCATTTGAGTTCCGAAGTAGCGAATCCAATACTACAGCATCGTCTAATGTAACCGTTTATCTTAGCACCGAGCCTTGGGCATATTACAGCGGACTTGACGGCAGGTCTAATGCAAACGGAGTCTGGCTTGTTACAGGAACCTCTGGCTCGCAGATGAGCTGGGATCTGACCACTTCATCGATAAACCTCAACGATCCGGCAACTGGATTTAACGGCGAACCAACCTCCTCGTCCCAGGGCTCGCTGAGCGCCTATGAGAGCGATGTCCAATACGAGGAGAGCAATTATGCGGGGGACATCAGCGGGGCCTCTTCCCTGTACTCAGTACCCACCGACCTGATATATGCCATAATGCTAGTGGAGTCAAGCGGTGGCCAGGGCGGAGGGAATGTTATGCAGGAAGGTGCATATACCGGTTCCTTCACAGCGGCTAATGGAGTCACATACACGGGATCGGCAGCTTCAATCTACCAGGCTGCTGCCGATTACCTATCCCCGGAGGTTTCAAAATACGGGCAGGATCCGATGCTCATTGGATCAGCCTATAACGCCGGGCAGGTCTATCCCTCCTCCACATACTCGGGCGGAGTGGGAAACGACGTTTGGGACATGATGATGTATGCGTCATCCAGCAGCAGCGGTTACACGTACGGATCTTACGACTGGAAGCTTGCGGTTGGCCTTAATGCGGTAATTGCGGAAATTGGCGGCGTTCAATCTCCCCCCGCGCCAACCTATTCGGTCACTTTCACCGAAACAGGCTTGCCTTATAATACAACGTGGACAATTAATTTTGACGGGCAGACCGGCAGTCCCTACACGTACCAATCCACATCAAGCTCGTGGAAGTTCACCGGCATTCCCGATGGATCTTACTCGTTCAGCATTCCTGATGTCAATGGATATGTTCCAAACCCGGCATCGGGGACGGTGAGCGTTAGCGGTTCCAACGTGAACGTTAATATACAGTTCAGCCAGCCTCCGCAGTATAATCCCGGAGACAATGTTGCTGTGGCCGTCTCATCGCTGAACGTGAGAGGCGGGCCGGGTACAGGATACTCGATATTAGCATCAGAGTCGTCTGGATCCACTGGCGTCGTAGGATTTGGGGGCAAGGTGTCTGATAACGGGTACGTCTGGGTATCCGTCACTTTCGGATCCATTGTCGGGTGGGCAGCTGATGAATTCCTGACGGATAATGGACCATCAGGTTACTACACTTCTTCAGAGAATTTCTGGCCCTCTGCAGAAGTGTACGTAACCGCCTCTGCACTGTATGTGCATAGCGGCCCCGGTACATCCTATGAGGACCTGGGTCTGGTCGATAATGGACAAACCGGATACGTTGAATTCGGCGGTCTCGTTGATAACAATGGCTACGTGTGGGCACCTGCGGTGTTCACAAATAACGTGATTGGGTGGGTCGCAATGAACTACCTGAGCCCCACTCCGAGCACCTTTTCCTCACAAAGTCCGACCCAGGGATATTACTACACTGTGCAGAGCGGAGACTCCCTGTGGGGAATAGCCTATGACGCATATGGAAACGGGAACCTTTACTATCTGGTGGAGGACGCAAATGGCCTCTCATCTGGCACAATATATGTTGGCGAGTACCTCTACGTTCCATACCTTGGAGAGTAAGAGAAGGTACTCGGGGAGACGTTGACGTGACGATCTGCGAAGATCGTCCGCAACCGAACTATGAAATCAGCAATGGGAGCGCCAGATATTCCACATAACCAGTCGGGAAGCATAGGAATGCTATTCCCGCCCCAGTAAAGCAATGACCCCGCCATCACAGTTGTGGTTCACTATGCAGCGCATTGTGCAGTGCCGCTCCCTTCACTTTCTCTTCCTTGCGGGTTGAAACATAGATTGCTCCGACCACAGCCCACAAGAATACTGCAACTACCCCGTAGTCTATGGGGAACGAATTATAGCCTATGGAATAATATAAAGTGAGAAGAAAAACCGCAGTGGAGGAGGCGGGAATAATGATGTGCTTTAGAATACTGAGTTCTCCTATCTTCCTGAAGAAGATGCCCAGGGAAATGTTGGCTAGAATATGCACTATGAGGTACCCGGTAGTGACTGCAGCCAATTCGATGAGGAAGGCATCCAGCGGTCCTATCCACAGCGCGATGGGAACAGACAACGCAATAGCTATGGCGGTTTCGGTGATTATGGCAAAGTGCGGTGTTCCCCGCTTTTCATTGACTGCGGCAAGCTTCCGCGGGAGAATCACCCCGTCCCTTGCCATCGCATGCATCGACCTGACCCCTGCATTGAAGTAGGAAAGCCCAAGATTCATGAAGCTGTTTATTCCGAATATCACCACGATCAGGGCTCCTGCCCAGCCAAGATAGGTTTTCGATTCAATTATTCCGGGAATAAGCTGAAGCCCGAAACCCGACATACCCGATGTGCCCCAGCCTATGGTCAGTGCGTATGCCGCAAGAAGTATTGCCGTGCCAGAAATGACAACAGATACGATAATGGCTCTGCCGATAGTCCTGTGCGGAAGTCTTGCCTCTTCTCCAAGCGTGACCGAGGATCCGGAACCAGCGAAGGAAGTGATCGAGAATATCATGCCGAGCGCGACCCCGGAGAGGCCACCACCGTGGGCGATTGTTGGAGTAAATACCTGAAGGGTATTAGCTGAGCCAGACGTAACAATCACGACGGTACTGAATACAATCATTACTGCGACTTCTATTATTCCAGTAACGACGCTGTACTTCAACGATGGCCTGATCCCCCAGTATGCCATTCCAGAAACAAACGCGATCAGGACAAGACTGAGAACGATCCACAGGAATGCAGGAAGTGCTGTTCCCGTGACGAGCTCAAACGTAGCGGGAACCAGCAATGCTCCAAAGAAGATGGCAACATTCGGAACGACGAGTGCATTGTAGGATAGATAAATCCAGCCCGCAAAGAGACCCGATCTCGATCCAAGCCCGTTGCCCACAAAGCTGTAGTAACCCCCGCTGCTGGCTATCTTTTTTGAGAACTGGAAAATGGTGTTTGTGGTCAGGAAGGAAAGCACAAAAGCAAGGAGAAATGCCAGAGGCATTGAGGCAAGAGCGAAGAGTGCGGTGACTGTCATCAGTGCGATCATGTCCATGAGCGGAGCTACGGAGGTCAGGCTCTGGAAAACAAGTCCGACAAAACCTATGGAGTCTTTCTTCAGCGCTTGTTCGTCAGCCACCGTGGGGGAACATTGGTAAGTATAAATTAGTACACGACTGCAGATCAGGACAAGATTCCCCCTTCAGCGCACTTCTGTTCCTGGTTCGCCTAAAGAATGCACATCCGACGAAGTCGTTTCGGATCCCGAGATTGAGCACGGAGGGGGCTTGAAATAGTCGAATCATTATGGATGCGCGCATTGGTACGCGCATGAGTCCTGTGATTTCCATTTCCCTGCAGACTGCGAGGCGACTTGCAGTGTCCAAACAGCACCTTTCCGGGAAAATGCCAGCCAAGGCAACTGGCGATACCATGGTCCCTTTACTGCGAGACATTGCATACGTTCAGTGAGATCCTGTTCGCGTCGTGGCCCCTTCTCATTTGATTTCTCTTTGAATGGGATTGGGAGTTTCCGGCTGTCCACCTTAAAAAACTGTTCTGGGAGGAGAAGAAGGTCTTCGAGCACTGGGACCCAATTGCATCCGTAGTGTTCATGGAGGATTACCCGATTTACCACTCCTTCATGAAAAGATGCCTGGAATCCCTTTAAAATTCCTGGGAAGTGTAGAGGGATTCAAGGAAAGATGCTTCACAGAGCTGTACCAAAATCCCTTCATTCCGGATTTAGTGCAGTTGTGTCGTGACAGAGAAGTGGTTTTTGTGTTCTCCGCAAAGAAAATGGATTAAAACAACGCAGTAGCCCTGATGGATTACGTTGAGCAAGATATCTGACCGACCTCAACGTACGGCATTGTTGCGGAGGTGGTCCTTACCTTACTTCAAAAACAGCGATTCCTTGATCAACTGCATGTTCACATTACGCGTTTCTTGACTGCGTTTGTGTTAGAGACTATCATTTCAAGATCGCCCTCGTCAATGATGCTGTATCTCACTTTCATCCCCCCGGTAGTGCGGAATCTTACCGCACCTGCACTTGCGAACCTTACGGGCCCAACGACCTTCAGATACGCAGATTCCTGGATATCGCTTCTGTCAATGTAGTAGTCATTAGGAAAGCGGTCCACGTTTGACCCAGATTTCAAAAGGTCAACCGATTTGGATGAAAGTTCCCTGATCGTTCTTCGCTTCACCGCATCGTTATACATATCCATTGAACCGCCATTGATAATAACACCCTGACCAGGCATAGGAACTGTAAGGAATACTAAGCGCCTGTCTGTAATGATGATTGCGTTCTCGGTGTACTTTTCTATTCCGACTGGTCCAATCGACCCAGTATTCTGCATACGATACACTGGGCTTGCAAATCCGACGATCGATTCACCGGAGAGAAGCTGGAACTTGTCCCCCTCCATGGCGTTTATTCCTGGAGACACTTTCTTGGTTTTGGAGCCATATTTCCTGTCGAATTCCTGTTTGTAGTATTGCTGTGGATTGCTCAGATCGAGCCTGGACAGCCTCTTCCACCGGTAATAGCCAAAAGCCCAGAATAATACGATCAGCCCTATAAACGGTGCACCCATCCAAACGGGAAGACCCTCAAAAATGGCAAAGGAAAAAAAACCGATCCAGATTATCGATATGATAACGAGCGGGATGAAAGAAGCAGCTGCCTGGAATTTAGCTGCAGAAACAAGTGGCCCAGCTGCCCCGTCCTTCCCCACCGCCTGGTCGATTCCGACCGCCAATTTCTGTGAAAGAGTCCCGGGTATTTTTGTACTGCACACGGGACAAAGCTGCGCCCCTTCCGGTAACTCTGCACCGCAACTTATACAATTCATTTAGCGGGTAATAGCCGGCTTGATTTATAATTTGGTTTCGGCTGATCTCGCGGTTGCTTCCACTCCCGAGATCGGCAGCTTTCGTCTCCTAGGTGCTCCCGGGCCACCTGATCACCAAAAACCAAACTACAAATAATGTTCACCGATAATGCCGCCGGATGCTTAATCTTGCCACCCATTTCACGGTGAAGATCGCGAATGTGCTGGAGCTTTGGTGATCTCATGGTGGCACCAAAGAGGATAATCATTGTCGGGGACGGTACTGGCGGGATTTGCACCGCCAACAAGCTGAGTGCCAGGATACCACCCGAGAACGCGGAAATCATGATTGTGGGAAACTCGCCGAAACTCTCCTACCGTCCTGCTGGTCTGGCTATTTCGCTTGGATCACGAGACTACAGAAAGTACTCCAAGGATGTCCGGTTCCTTCTGAATTCCAAAATCTCTTACCGCAGGGACACGGTCGAGGGGGTTGACGCACGCAATAAAAACATACTGACTAAGTCCGGGAACAGGTACGATTATGATTACCTCGTTATAGCATCAGGGTTGAGGCCTTCACCTGAAGACATTCCCGGTTCCGATGGAGAGGCTAAGCATTTTCAGGATTTTAACCACGCTGCAGAACTGCATACCTTACTGGATGGTATGACGGAAGGCGACCTGGTCATTGGAAGCCCGGACAGTGTGTACTCTCCCACATCTTCATTTGAGTTTGCCGTCCTGGCGGACGAATTTCTCGGCCGGAAAGGCGTAAGGAACAAGATAGACATAAAGTTCTTTTTCCCGGGAGAAGAGATACTGCCGATTGGGAGTGTTTCAACCAGAATGATGGAGGTCCTGGGTCGGAAGAATATTTCATGCACTGAGAATTTTTCGCCGAAACGTGTCAGCCAGAGGAATGGGGAGATTGCATCAGAAGAGGGCGCTCTCCTGAAGTACAACCTTCTTGTTATGCCACAGCCCATGAAGGGCCAGGGTTTCGTTTGCAAGTCCGGGCTGGCGGAGAAGAACTGCCTGATGCCCGTTCAAGAGGCGACTCTGCAGAATGAAAAGTTCCCGGAAATCTTCGGGGTGGGAGACGCCGTGGATTTCAAGACAATGTACGTTCCCAAGACCATAGGATCTACCGTTATGCAGAGCGGCGTTGTCGCAGAGGAATTATCTCGAGAACTGGGCGGAAAATACACTGACAGGGAATATCGTGGGGAAGCTCCTCTTCACGTATACTGCGGGGACAAACTTGCATTCTCGGTCAACGTGAAACAGGGAGACGCCAACATTGGAAGGGACGCGAGTCTAGATTACCATTTCAGACAAACCGGATCGGATGAATATTTTTCGGTGCTTGTGAGGGGGATGATATAATTGGAAGATGAAAGTAAAGAATTGGTTGAAAAGAAAGACTTGACGGAAGAGGCTCTGTCTATTCTGCTATCGAACGGTGAAGCCCTGCTTTCTATTGCAAGGGTTGTGGACAGACTGGCCAAGGCCGGAATACCTCAGTTGATCGAGAAGATCGCGGAGAACTCCATGCCTTCGGATCCGGACACGTTCCTTGAGCCGTTGAAGAGATCGGATATGGTCTACGACCTTTCGAAGGGCCTGAATATCCTACCTGCTCTGATGCATGCCATTTCGGACGAAACCGGATCAGACGCAATTAAGTCTGTCCTGTACGACTCTGACATCTTGTTCGATGAAATGGTCTCGGGTGCAAAGTCCCCGAACAGATTCACCCTGATGCGGCTGCTTGCGATACTGAAGGATGAGGAAGTCGCCGCAGGCCTCACTTCCCTGATAAATGCGATCAAATTCCTCGGAAGGGCATTCAGGCGGGTGGGACCGGAATAGATTCCAACTCTACAGTTCCCATCTTCCATTGGTTTTCAGCAACAGTACCCGTCCATAATTAATATACCAAATTCAGATCATCGTGCATGGAGGTTTCTTTCGAATACCGTCCTGAAAAAGGATTCTTTACCACCGTCCCGGGGAAACCAGAGACAAGGATCAGGGATCCCACCAGGAGCGACGACAACGGTTACAGCCCCACCGATTATCTTTTGATCGGAATGGGTGGGTGCACGTCCGCGGATGTGGTCACCATTCTTCCGAAGATGAGGGTTGCATACAAGTCTTTCAGCACCTCGGTGGAGGCGGAAAGAAACGAACATCACCCGAAAACTCTCAAGTATGTCAACATAAAGTACCAGTTCACAGGTTCACCGGATCCCGAAAAGGTCAAGAAATGCATCAATCTCTCTCTGACCAAGTACTGCCATATTTCCATTCTTGCGCACAGGGGCGGGGCTGACGTCAGGTATAGCATAATAATTGACGGAAAAACAGTGTGCGATCGGCTGAAGCCGGAAGAGCCGGGCAGAATAGCAGACCTGGAGAGTTAGATCGATTTCAGCCCGTTTCCGGTCAGGATTATTGCAGGTCTCTCTCCCCTGCGCAGTTTCCTGTATCCGGCCAGGGCTGCAGCAGAGCTATGCTCAACAAGATATCCCGAAGTCGATAGATCCTTCCAAGATTCCATTATTTCAGCATCGGTCACGGGAACGCAAGTTCCGGACCCAGAAAGTGCAGAAACGACCAATTTCCGGAGCACCGGCTTCTTGGTGACAAGGGCATCGGCAATCGATGTGATCCCGTTGTTCGGATCATACGCCGCTCCTTTGATCTGTGCGCAGATTGGGTCCACACCCTGCGGCTGCACTCCCACGATAGAGGGCATTTGCGTTATTTCGCCGGAATCCAGGAGATTCGTGAATCCAGAGTGAACGCCAAGGAGAAGAGTGCCTGCGGACAGGGGAACATAGATCACGTCCGGGATTTTCCCGCCCGTCTGCCTGAACAGCTCGTATGCAAGGGATCGTATCCCGTCCCGGAACTCGGGAATGTACGAATGTCCCATGTAAGTGCCGGGTGCCTTTATTGCGGCTTCCGTTACATTTTCCCGGCTTCCCCTGACTTGCGTGACTGATGCGCCGTATGCACGGATCTGCTTCAGCTTGGACTCAATGGCGCCCTCGGAGGCGAAAATATGCACCTTGAACCCTGCCGCTTTCCCATATGCGGAAACCGAAGCACCCGCATTTCCGGATGAATCCTCGTTGATGTCCTGCCCCTTGTTCAGCACATCAGCAGCCCTGGATACGAGAACGCGTGAACCCCGATCCTTGTACGAGAAAGTCGGCTGGAAATAGTCCAGTTTGAGCAGCATTTTTCCATGATCCACGAGTGGTGTCTCTGCTTCGCCAAGGCTTACCCAGTTCCTGACATAGGGAAAATCTTCCCTGTAAGTTCCGCGGTATTTCCAGTCAGGCTTAATTTCGAAGACGGACCCGCAGTTTGAGCACACGTGCTCGAACTGTTTCCTTTCCGATCCGCAAGATACGCACAGCACCCGAACCATTTTCACGTTTCTCCAAGGCGAGCGTACTAATAGCATTGATCGCTTAATATCGCAGGAGAGGTAACCGCCAGGAGTACCGCGATGTACAATTCTTGCAAGGTCCCATGTTGCCCTTGTTCCAATGCTCGGCAGGAATTCAGGAAAAGAGAACCCATTCCTGACCATTTTTTCTCGTTCTAAGTTTCACATGGATTTCTGGCAGACAACGAAAATTCAGTAATTCTCTATGTGCGGAGTATTGTCTGCTGTACTATGGACATTATTTGGTTTATATAACGATGGACAGATGTGGAAGGACTGAACGCGAAGGTAGCAGGAATTTGGGCTTCACCAAAGGATTATATATAATATAATATTTAGTTATATAATAGCTGACAAATGTCGGACAGGGTTCTAAATGCTTATAGAATCTATTGAACTGGACAACTTCAAATCCTTCGGGAATAAGAGGAAAATTACTTTCAGGAAGGGTCTGACTGTCATCAGCGGTCCGAATGGCAGCGGGAAAAGCAACATAGGGGACGCGATGCTTTTTGTTCTTGGCGTTCGATCTTCCAAGACTATTCGCGCAGAGAGATTATCAGATTTGATACATAAGGCATCCAATGCGCAGAGGCAACGAAACAGCTGCCGGGTGTCCCTGATAATAGATACCGAAAGGGAGGACGTGCCCGAAGAGCAAAGAAGAATCAACATAACCCGTGAACTGGAACTTGAGGGGGGAGATTACCGCAGTACCTACTTCATCAACGGTGCTCGGAGCAAGAGATCCGACGTGGAACATCTCCTTGACGTTTCCCAGATTTACCTGGATTCGTACAGTTTTGTACTGCAGGGTGACATAAACAATCTCATAGAAATGTCTGGAACCGAGAGGAGGAAGCTGCTGGAATCCATTGCAGGGATAGAGAGCTACAATAACCAGATAGAGAAAGCAGAGACCGACATCCGGGGAGTGGCTGTGAACCTCGAGAAGATTGGAATTCTCAGGGATGACCACAATAAGAGGCTTGACCAGCTGCAGGCAGAGAAAGCACAGGCAGAAAAGTACAACATCCTTACATCCGAGATCAAGAATCTCAAGACCACGATTCTGACAAGGCAGCTGACGACCCAGACAAAGGAAATGGAAGGATTGTCCAGGCAGGTCGAACTGGTACGATCTGAGATAGGCAATCTGGAAAAGCAGAAGCAATCGATAAAGGAAAAGATAGACTCAGCAAGACAGGAAATCGCTAAGCAGCAGGAACTGCGCGAGCGATCATCCTCGGAGGAGTCAAGGGAGATCAGGGGAAAGATAGAACAGGCCAGGATCTCCATAGGCGAGGTGGAACTGGACATCAAGTCCCTCGACAGGGAAGACCAGAATCTGGAAACTGAGATTTCAGGTGATTCTGATGATATCACTTCCTCGAACGTGGAGATCCGGCAGCTGGAAGAGAGAATTGCCGGGGAAACGGAGAAACTGGCCGGTCTTGAGAAGAGGAAGAAGGAACTTGATGAGAGATTTTCCGATTTGCTCTCGGTGACAGGAAGTTCTTCGAAGGAAATATCAGAACTGCAGGGTAAGCTTGTTGAGAATGACTCCAGAATGGCGGAGGCAAGAAAGGCAGAACAGGATCTGAATTCACAGGTCGGATATGTTGAATCGGAAAAGAACTCCGTACTGCAGCGCCTCTCGGTGCTGGAGGAAAAGGAAAAATCGCTGGAATCGGAAATCAAGGATGCAAAGTGGAGAATCAGGGACATCGAGGAATCGACACAGAAGAGCCAGAAGGAGACCAAATCGCTTAGTGATCGATATTATAAGCTCAGAAACACGCTAGAATCGCTGAATACTGAGAAATCAGGACTTACCAAGCGGCATTCTGAAGCAGGCAAGGAGTATGAAAGGATAAGCGCGTCCTCCAACGCGAGGTTTGGCCCCTCATCCAGGGCGCTTTCCGCCATCGCTGCGGCAAGGTCAAATGGGCAACTGACTGGAATCCACGGAACGGTCAGGGAACTTTTGTCCTTCGACGAGAAATACGCACTTGCCATTGAAGCTGCAGCGGGAAACAGGCTCAACTCGCTTGTTGTTGACACAGACGAAGTTGCGGAGAAGTGCCTCAATGTGCTTAAGAGGGAAAAGGCCGGCAGGATCACTCTGCTGCCGCTGAACAAGATGTCTCCAGCAAGGCCGAGAGGAAAAGCGATTATGGTGAGGAACTCCGGCGAGAGTCTCGGATACATTTTCGAGAACGTCAAGTACGGGCCAGAATACGAGAGCATCATTTGGTACTGTTTCCAGGATACCCTCATTATGGCCGACGTTCCCACCGCACGAAAGCATATGGGAGGAGTCAGGCTGGTCACAATGGAAGGGGACATTTTCGATGCTGGTGGTGCAATTACTGGCGGATACGCCGATCGCAAGTCTCCACTTGCTACAGAAGCCAGGCTACGGGAACTCTCTGCTGAGCTTTCAACCATGGACGCAAGGCTCGCGGAGATCAGCCAGCTCATCGCTGATGCAAACGACGAACTGGACATTGTCACATCAAAGCTCCACGAGAGTTCCAGAAGTGAGGGCACGGACTCCGGAAAGATTTCTTTCTATCGTGAGACGATAGTCAAGAACGACCCGCTGCTTGCGAAATGCAGGGGCGAAATCGAGAAGGAACGGCTGTCGCTGTCAGGATTGGATGGAAGAATCGCCGAATTCGGGAAGCAGGAAGGCGTACTGGTCGATCACATCACCGAGCTTGAAAAGACGAAAGAGCAGATATTTGAGAAGATGAAGTCCTTCTCACCTGAGATGATCGAGGAGAAGAATTCCATCGAGAAGGAACTGCACCTGCTGAGAGACGACCTTTCAGGCAAGTCTTCAGATCTTACCGGGGATAGACTCAGGCTCGAAAATCTGCAGAAAAGCATCGAAGCAGCCAACCAGAATATTTTAAAGTGCAGGAACAGGAAATCTGAAATTGGGGTGAAAAGAGCACAGGAAAAGCAGAAGGCTTCAGTCCTAAGGGAGGAGCTTGCGAAGCTTACTGCTGTTGAGGATTCAATCAACGAGCAGGTCAGGGCCATCAACGCGAGGATACTGGAACTTGAGAAGATCATAAACGCAGGGACGCAGGATATGGATCGCGTTGGATCTGAGGTTACCTCCAAGAGCGAGATCATTACGGATTTCGAGGTAAGGAGCGGAGTTCTCAGGGACAGAATTGCACTCACCGAGTCTCAGATACTGGAGTCAGGCGGTTCGGTAATGGTAACCTCCATGGGACTGCAGGAAATGAAGTCCGCAGTCAGCACTAAGGAAAATGAAGTAACAGCTATGGGTGCGGTCAACCTGAAGGCGATAGAGGAGTACCAGACAGAAAAAGACTTTCTGGCCTCACTGGACGGGGAAATGGAAAAGCTCAGGGCAGAGAGGCGCGAACTCGAAAAGCTGGAAGAGTCCCTCATAGAGCAGAAGAAGGTTGTCTTCATGCGACTTTTCAGGGATATCAACCTCCACATGAATTCAATATACTATGCACTTTCCGACGGAGGGGAAGCTTCGCTCGTAATGTCTGACGAGGATAAACCTCTGGAATCCGAGATCAACATAAGAGCCAAGCCAAAAGGAAGCAACTTCAACAAGATAGGTGCACTCAGCGGGGGTGAAAAGAGCCTCACAGCAATGGCTTTCATAATGTCGGTACAGCGTATCAACCCGTCACCCGTTTATTACCTTGACGAAGTCGACATGTTCCTTGACGGTTCCAACGCTGAGCGCATAGGGAAGATGCTCAAGGAGAACTCCAAGACATCACAGGTCCTGATTGTGTCCCTCAGGAAGGCCATGCTGAAATATGCCGACCAGATTGTGGGCGTAACAACGTTTGACGACGAAAATACTGAAGTGTTCACCAAGAGCTTCTCGGAGGTACCCGTATGATTTCTAAAGACCTGCTGAAGAATATTATCGTGCAGGGCACCATGATGGAAGTGGAGACCGAATTCTACGAACACCTTGTCACCGAGTCGGAGAAAGTTTCCGTTGGAGAAACGGACCTGCTTTCGAGGATTGCGTCCAGGCTAGTGTCAATGTGCGAGCGCGGCATCATGGATCCATGGAATGTGGATATTTCCAGCTTTGCAAGAGTGTTGCGGGAAATACTTGACGAGAAATTTACAGACTTCGCAGGGGCGGGGTACCTGATGCTGAGTGCGTGGCACCTGCTGTACAGGAAAAGCGAGATCATGCTTCGCAGGGCCTCTCCAGAAATTGTGAAGGAAGTCCTCCTGCCCGACCTGGAGGAAGGGTTCGGCTTTGACGTGAACGTATTCAACCAGGAAAACACTGATTTAGAGATGCCCACACAGGAGAATGACGATGTCGGGATTATTCCACCCATGAGACACTCGGAGACACGGAAAATTACGCTACTGGACCTACTGGTGGCACTGAGAAAAGCTTCCAGCGTCAGCGTGAAGCCATTCACGGGCCAGAAGGATGAGATAGTCATAACTCCCGCGCAGATGGAGAAGATCGTTGAAGAACTCCATTCCGAGGAACCGGAGAAAGAGATCGAGGCACTCCGGCAGAGGATAATGGCGAATACTGCCAGGCATTTCCTGATGGAAGAGACGTGGGGAGAGGGGGAAGAGAGAAAGGCGTTCCTCGCATATTCCATGTTCCTGTGCAGAAGAAAATTAATCACGCTTGATCAGAAGGTGGATTTTGGTCCAATAGTCGTGAGGGTTGAGAAGGCGGATGCCTGATGGCACAGGACGATATACTTGCAGCATCTGAAATTGCACAGTATTCCTTCTGCAACGTTTCATGGTACCTTAACAAGGAAGGCGTGCCCAGGGACGTGAATTCCAATACCAGGCTCCGGACCGGACAGCGCATGCATGCAAGCCTGGACAGGAAGGTTTCAGTTTTCAGATCCGCGACCGCGATCCTTACTGGTGCAGTCATACTGGTTTCTGTGATCCTGGCGGTGCTATTGATTTGGTAGCTGCCACTTTAGCCTTTTTCCTCTTTCTTTTTCTCATCTTCCTACTCATAATTCTGGTACTGGTCAAATCGAGGTCCGGGATCACGGCAGTTCCTCCAGGAAGGATAGTATATGGTGACCTGCAATCAAAGGGGACAGTGCTGAGGTCCAACAACTATGGGCTCTCGGGAAAACCGGACATGGTTATCCGAACTGGAAATTTCATAATTCCATACGAGTACAAGTCCTCAAGGGCAACAAATCCCAGAGACGGGCACTTGCTGCAGATGGCTGCCTATTTCCTGATTCTTGAGGAAGTTTACCCGAACCTCAAAATACCATATGGGGTGCTCAAGTACGAAGGATCTGCATTCAGGGTACGGAACTCCCTGAAGCTGCGAACCGATCTCCTGTACACAATGCGCGAGATGAGATCAACGTATTCAATGCCGGACAGGGCCCATTCCAACCCGAGAAGGTGCATTTCCTGCTCCTTCAGGCAGAGTTGCCCGCAAAGCTTAATCAACAACGATGGCTGGCAGGAACCTCGCTATGAATATGTCCAACAATGAGAGTAACCTTGATAGATGGTGTTGAGTTGTACCAGAGGAGTGTAAGCATCCTGCTATTCTGCGGGATAGCAACTTACAAAGGTGGATGTTATTACGGTCAACAGAAATCAGAATTTAGATCTACTGGAACGCAACCTTCTTGAAGTCGTTACGGAGGAAGAAGCAGAAAAGGCGCTGAGCGGGAATCCAACAGGATACATAGGTTTCGAGCCATCAGGAATCCCCCACCTTGGAACAGGCATACTGTTCCCTGCGAAAATCAACGATCTGGTCTCTGCGGGAATTGAGATGGAGGTATTGCTCGCGGACTGGCATGCGATGGTCAACGATAAGCTGCTGGGTGACCTTGACCTGATCCGGAAAAGCGGAAACATTTTCCAGGATACCTTTAAGGCCATGGGAGTGAGTCAAAAGGTGCGGTTCACCTGGGCCGAGGATCTTTCCTCTGATGGAAACTACTGGAAAATGCTGCTGAAGATGGCCAAGGCGACGAGTCTCACCAGGGTCAGGAGGGCCCTTCCCATCATGGGTCGGTCCGAGGAAGACGCAGGATCAGATTTCAGCAAGCTGATCTACCCGTTAATGCAGGTCACCGATATTGCATACAGGAATTACGATTTTGCCCTTGGCGGAATGGACCAGAGGCACGCTCACATGCTGTCGCGGGACATTTCCTCTAAACTTGGCCTGAAGAAAGTTGTGGCGTTGCACACCCCCCTCATTTCAAGCCTGAGGGGAGGCGGCAGGATGGATGCAGTCAGCGGGGAGATGAATAAGATGTCAAAAAGCGACCCGAACTCCGGGATTTTCATCAGCGACGGGCCGGAGGAAGTGGCCAGGAAGATTTCAGGGGCTGTGTGTCCTCCCAGGGAAGTGGAGGGCAATCCCGTCCTGGACATCGCTCGCTGGATTGTCGTTCCCCACTTGAGGAATTCGATCTTGATTCACAGGCCGGAAAAGAAGGGGGGAGACCTGCAGCTTGAAAATGCATCGGATCTGGTTGCCAGATTCCAGGGGGGAGAAATTCATCCCATGGACCTGAAGGAGTTTGTAGTGAGGCATCTCTCGACCATAATGAAGCCGGCTTTGGAAGTGGCCAGAAAGAACAGCGCCGTAATCAAAGAAATTAACGAAGCCAGGTCCGGGAATCCATAAAGAACATTGCAGGATGCGGAATCAGAACAGATCAAGGCTTGACTGCCTGCCCTTTCTGCTCAGATCCTCGAGCTTGTTAAGATATGGATCCACCCTAAGGGAACCAAAGCCCCTCTCCTCGCACAGGAATTTCTTGATTCCTTCCGCGTTAGGGGGTGACAGCCTGGGAGGGTTAACTCCTACCGATGGAGGATTCAAGAAGAGGTCTCTCACCTGATCAAGATTCGGGATCTCCAGGCCCTTCTCCTTCAGGACGGACCTGATATTCCCATGCTTTCTTATGAGATTGAGGGCGGTCTTTGCTCCCACCCTTGCCAGCCCGTTGTTGAAGTCGGTGCCCACCATTATGCCGATATCAATCAGCTGCTCCCTGGAGATCCCGTTCTTCTCCAGCGTTGCGGGAAGATCGATCATCTCGGGGCTGACGTTTACGTAAAAATTCCTGCCGGGAACCTTTCTTCTTCCTCCCATTGTGAAGTTTCTCAGTACGCTGGTTGCGCCAAAGAGGAGACAGTCATAGTCCTGTGATACCACCCCTCTCACGAGGCCGCTGCTGTTCATTGCGGAAGCCTGTGCTTCCCCCTCAGAGGGTGCCTGCACGCTGGGAAGGCCCATCAGTTCGAGGAGCCGCTTGACCTCCCCGATCATCTCTCCCGTGATCACGTTAATCCTGGAAGAAAGGGATCTCGCCCTCTCCGTATCTCCCTCCTGCAGCGCTTCTGCCAGTGCCTGCCTGTTTTTCTCCTTCACCAGCCGCCTTTCCTCGATTGTTCCCGACTTAAGGGGAGACGGCTTCCCGTCGAACACGTACACGGGAACAATTCCATTCTCCAGGAGCGTGATGTTCCTGTAGAAAACGCCAGAAAGGTGTGATGTGATCCGCCCTGAGTCGTCCATCAACGGCGTCCCGTCGGGCTGGCGAATGCTGCTGAGAAACTGATATAGCACGTTAAAAGCGTCAACTGCCACATACCATCCCGAATGGTCCTTCAAGGTTGTGGGTCTTCGTTCAACTAGGGAAGATATGTCTACGCCCATGTTCAAGCATATGGCAGGTGAATATTATCTTCACCAAGAAACGGGATTACCGGGACATCACTATTCTCAAAAATAATTGGAGAGCAATTTCTTCAACTCGGAGAGCAGGGTTACCAGTCTTTCCCTGTCTTTCTTGCTCATCTGGCTGAATATTCTGTCGACAACCTTACCCTGATCCACCAGAATTTCCTCGTATTTCTCAATGCCGCGCTCTGTTGCGCTGACCTGGTAAATCCTCCTGTCTTCTCCCCTCTCTCTCTTTACCAGGCTCTTCTCCTCCATACTGTCCACGGAGAAGGTTATGATGGCATTAGAAAACCCCGTGAGATTAGAAAGATCAGTCATGGTCAGGCCGGGGTCTCCCTCGCAAATTCTTGTCAGCACGAACAGATCAGTTGCAGTCAGGTCGCCAAGCTGGGAACTGATTTCATTCATTATCTTCATCCGCAGTTTCCTGAGGATTGCCACACTCCCAAGAAGCTCACCATACTCGGAAATCATTTGCTGCCTCCTGATCCCGGTTCTGCAACCGCATGCGGTAGGGTTTCCTTATCGGTTTCCGCAGCTCCGGGAATTGCGATGCCGCCTTCCATTGCTTCCGATTCTCCATGAACATATCTTTTTCCTCTCATTGCCGAGAAAAACGCAGCAATGAGGGAAATAATTACTGCGATGTACAGCGCCTCCCTGAGACCAATCATGAAGGAAGATGCTATGGCATTTGGAAAGAACGTTGGTGAGGTTATCAGTTTGACTGTACTGGGAGGAAGCTGGCTGAGCACACTCGCAGGAAGAGAAGATATGGGATTGATCCCAAGGAACGCCGCGAATAGGGCGCCGGATGGCGGAATCGACACCAGCATGCTTATCAATTTCGCAGGAAGATTTAGGGACGCTCCAAGCGACTCCATTGATCCGGGGAGATTGCTGGAGAATATCGTGATCGTGATGGAAAAGAATACCGCCATGCTGATGGTCTGGCCGATGTTCTGAAGCGTAGCTCGCATTCCACTTCCTACGCCCCTGTCTTCCGGTGGGAGGGAGTTCATTATGGAAGTGGTGTTGGGAGATGCGAATAGCCCCATTGCAACTCCGTTCAGCAAGAGTATGCCTTCAAACTCCCAAAGAGACCCGCTGAAGTTTGCAGGAAGCAGGGTCATCAGATAGAGTGAAACTGCAGCAACGACCATTCCTGTGGTCGCAAAAAGTCTGGCCCCGTATCTGTCCGTAAGCATTCCGCTTACCGGGCCAAGAATGATGAATCCCGCCATCATTGGAAGCGTATATACGCCCGCCCAGAACGGTGTTTGTGAGTACTGGTAACCGTTCAGTGGCAGGTAAATCCCCTGAAGCCAGATAATTGTGAGAAACATCACCGCTCCCCGGCCCAGTGACGAAAGAAAGCCTGCAAAGTTTCCAAAGGCAAATGGCCTGATCTTGAACAATTTCATGTTGAAAAGCGGATATGGAGCTTTTCGCTCATAAAATACGAAGATAACGACCATCGCTATGCCTATGACAAAGGATGAAAGCACCCAGGGGTCTCCCCAGCCCATGGATGATGATCCATAGGGAACCAGGCTGTACGTGAATCCCAGGCTAACAAAAATAAGCCCTCCGCCGAGGAGGACGTTTCCAACCAGGTCGATTGGAACCTTCTGTCCCTTTGTTATCTCGTGCAGCCTGAATATTGACCACAAGGAACCCGCCACCGCGAATGGCACATTGACCAGGAACACCATATGCCAGTCATAGGCGGCAAGAATGCCTCCGAGAATAAGCCCGATGAGAGAACCTGCAATGAAAGATATCTGGTTAATTCCAAGGGCCTTGCCGCGTTCCTTCGACGAAAAGGCATCTGTAATGAGCGCGGTGCTGTTTACCATGAGGAGCCCACCGCCAATTGCCTGGACCATTCTGAGGCCGATGAGCATGTATGCCCCGTTGATCCCGGACCCTCCGGGAATCACGGACAAAAGGATCGACCCAACGGTGAAAATCAAGAAACCGATGGTGTAAAGCTTTGTCCTGCCGAAAACGTCTGAAAGACGACCGAAGGTAACAAGCATGGTAGCCATCACTATGCTGTATCCCATCAGCATCCACAACAAGAGGGTGAACTGTCCCGGAGCGGTCGGGTCGATGTTCAGTCCCCGGAAAATGGTTGGCAGTGAAATCATAACAATTGTCATGTTGATGGAGGCCATGAGCCCGCCCAGAGTGGTGTTTGTGAGAACTGTCCACTTGTATTGCATCCGTTGAAGAATTTATTTTTGTACTAAAACTTTTACCACCAAATTTAATTCAAGATCATCCCCTCCCTGAATTGATAGTCGGTAACGGCGACGCAGTCCTCCAGGTAGCAAGAAAATAGCCGGTGAGTTCAAACGCCTCGGGTTATCGAATCTGCTGTGGCTGCATTCTTATATCGTTGCCGGTTTGAATGCAACTTAACCCCTCTCCAGTGATGTAAAACTCGGCTCTCCTTCCCTCTCCTATGGAACGATGCTTTGTCACCATGATGGTTCTCTTGCCGTCCTTCAACTTGTCGATCCGGTATATTGCCTTCATCACATGATCCATCACAAATCCTCCGAAGGGCGATAGATTGCCGGAATCTATGTCAAGGTAAATCTGATTGGTGATCAATACAGGGATGGTGAATTTTGATGCAATCCCCTGAGCGAGAGATAACTGTTTCTGAAGAATTGAGTATCTGGAAGGGTCTCCGGTCTTCTCCAGCCTGAAATGCTCAGTAAACGAGTCGATGATCACAAGGGAATGTTTCTTCTTTTCTAATGTCTTAGAGACCCTCATAAGGGAAATCTCCTGGTCCTCAAGCGATCCGATCCTGTACAGTGAGAAATTGGGAAGGACTTCCGGTGCGCTTCTTGTCAACTGAAGGAATCTCTCCGACGAGAAGCCTTCACTGTCCAGGTATATTACCCGCTCCCCTGCCAGGAGAGCAGATAGGGAGAAGACCATGCACAGGTTAGTCTTTCCTGCCCCGCCTTCTCCGAATATTTCCGTGATTATGCCGGGTTCAAGGCCGCCATCCATCAAGCTGTCGATACAGGAGATTCCAGATCGCAGCTTATCCAGTTTCTGAATCTCGACCTTGTCCATTTATATGATCAGCCATCCTTCTTATTTTAAGAGTATGTGGGGAAGCAGATCGTCCAGATTGTCGGATTCCAGCATTCTTGTCGCGTGATGAGATACTTCAAGATTTTCCGGATTGAACGCGATCGACAGGCCTGAGGCATCGAACATGGATCTGTCAAAGATGGAATCTCCAACTGATACACACTCTTGCTTGGCAAGTCCCCACTTGGCCTGCAACGCGCGGACCACGTCGCCTTTCCTTTCTGGAACTACCGTAGGATGGCATACGGTGGTCAGGAATCCTTCGGTGTCGGTCCCAATCTCGTTTGCAAATACTTCGTCAAAGGGGACGTCGTCGTCTATCCTGTCGGATAACCAGGAAATGCCACCAGAAATAATTGCCACCCTTATTCCCTTATCACGCAAAGAGCCAATTGCATGGGCGACGTTTGTCCTTAGGGGTATTTCCGAGAGAACTTCTGAAATTGTGTCGCGGTGCACCTTCCCATATTTATCCAGCCATAACTTTACGTCGCTCACCATGAACTGTTCGTAGTTTATCTCCCCCCTGAGATATCTGGTGAGATTGACAGAATTGTCGACACCCATTCTATCGTGCACGTACTTCCAACTGCTCTTTACACGAGTCAGGACACCATCCATGTCGAACGCTACCAGCTTAATGCCTGACTCATGCCCGTTACCTGTCGTCATCGAACGCTTTCACAACTGTATCGCGCTCCAGCTTAATATCTCCCTGTAGCTCTAATTATCATTTGGATTTCTTTTCTCAATTCATCTAGACTCATTTCACATTCCAGAAGTTGTTGTAAGGCGATATTGTGACCTCCTCCCACGACTAAAGCCGCGGGCTTCCTGCTTCAGCGACTGCTGGCGGAGTCTCCACAGGCGTGAATTCCCCTCGGTCCGAAGGTACTCTGTCCTCCATGCTAAGCCACCTGACTTTACGGATGCAGGCACGCATGAAGCAATATGCGATCCGACCTCTTTCACTTCTGTCTGCCAGCGGACAGAAATTACATCCAATAACGACATAAAACGGTTCGCTTTCATCCCACCCATAAATGGTGTGGGATTTCCCGCTCGGAAATGTTAAATTAGAGAACGTCGTACTCGCTGCATGGGTAATTCCAAGGGAAGTTCCCGAGTCAGAGCAGCCGGTGCTCTTGTATTCCTCGGCACTGTGATCTTTACATTGGCCATGCTCATTGCCGAAGGTCTCAGACCAACATATTCTGTCAGTCAAAGGTTTATTAGTGACCTGGGCGTGGGAGCTAATGCCTGGGTCTTCGACTACGCGATAATAACTCTCGGTGCTCTAATCGTAATAGGGGGAATCCTGCTTCTCACTTCAGGATGGAAGCAGGTATGGGTCTTCACCATCGTCATCACCGGGATCGGTGCCGCGGGCGTTGGAATCTTCACGGAAGGAAGCCCAGACGGCCTTCATACCATATTTTCAGCTATCACATTCATATTCGCAGGCATTAGTTCAATTGCGTTTATCGTGAGGAAGGATACCATGCTCAGGTACCTGTCACCAATAATGGGAATCATTTCTCTCACCGCCCTAGTCCTGTTCGAAACAGGAAACTATTATGGAATAGGCCAGGGAGGAATGGAGAGAATGATTGTATATCCAGCACTGCTCTGGGCTACTGCAGTTTCCGCTTTCCTGATGAGCTACCGTGGTGAAGCGTGAAGTTCTGCTTTATCGTAATGCTTACCTTTACCGTGATGATTCCCGGACAGCTGAGGTGAACGAGAATGGGGTTGAGTAAGAGGGACTTGTCCCGAAAGAAGAAGAGTCTGGAGGATAAGTTGCAGGAACTACAGGAAAAAGCAAGAAAAAACCCGCTGAACAAGGAGTTACAGAACGAGATAAATGATCTGAAGCGAAAGATAGAGAAGATCTAGTCCCCTTTGCTGTGAACTTCCGGGAATCCCATCTAAAATGGTAGTTGGAGCGACTCTCCAGAATAGGCCAACTTGAAAAGAGGTTTTATTAACTCCTCTGGAGATGTTCTTAAGACAATGGAGAAAGTGGAAGAGACTCCCGACAAGACCGGGCCTAGGCGGAGAATATATCTTCTGCTGGTTATCGTGATTGTTGCGATATTGCTGGTCGCAATTGGTGTAATCTATCCATATCTTACTCCTCACAACAAGGGCTTTACCCCGCCCTCGTCCATAGTGTGGGGGAACTTCACCAAAGTATCCAACTCCTATTTTGGAAGCAATGAGACCATCTATTTCGTATCGTGGTACGGCTGCCCCATTGGTGCCGCAGATTCATGGGCATTCTATGCCTACCTGTCCTCCCTCGGAAACATAACGAAGTACGTTCAACCCCACTATTCCAATCCCAATGACAGTTATCCGAATACACCGGGTCTGATTTTCAACGGATCATTTTCTGTTCTGGGTACCGGATTCCACCCCTATTATGTATACAACCAACGCCTGAATGCCACCACAAACGGTACTCCTGTAAACATCAGCAATGCACTTTCACTGGGACTTAAGGAACTTCAGGCAAAACTTCCTGCGAGCATCTACTCCATCGAGTTCAGCATTATGGAGAATATTTCGACAACGGGAATCTCAACGAGTCAGAGTCCCACGCCAAGCGGTCAGTACTTTCAACACATCAATACAAACGTAATTATCACAGGCAAGGGAGGCGCCTGGGTTCTGAATGGACCATTGTTTGATCCCAGTGTTCTCAGCGGTATGAATGCGACTGTGTTGCTCTCCAACCCGATTTCAGTCAGTGATATTAAGAGCGGGAATGAAACCGTGGGGGCAATATTGCGACAGGATTCCTCGATAGTCAACTGCTAGAGACCTGTCAGGTATTTGATTTGTCCTTTCTAACGTTGATGCCCAAACTCTCACCGTTACTGTGCGACGGAAGAACGTGATCTGGATAACCTAAGCGATGGGCGCCCCCAACTGTACAAGTGCAACCACACAAACTATTGCAACGATTTCAGGAATCACGAATGGTACTCCCAAGGCCAGAAGCACAGAACCATGCCTGTTCACTTTCCTATTGAAGTCGATCATCCTCATAGGAATCATGACAATCACTGCATACACCACCCAGGCTACAGGTATGCCAATGATCAAGGAGACAGGATTTGAGAGAAATTCCCCGGAGACAAAAACTTCCTGCCATCCTCCCACGAATAAATTCGTGGGGTTCCCCTTCGGGAACTCAGGTTCCTGATTCATAGAGTGGCAACTCGTAGACCTCCCTTTGAGAGTTCCGCCGCCGTAGCACTTTCCACAGGCGTTAATTCGGGAATCCCCTTCCCTACTTTTATCAATCCGATATTCCGGATGTTTATTGCAGCATTGAGATCACGATCCATTTCAAACCCACGGACTTCACTGCGGCATGTTCGATCAGATTACCACAGAGAATGCAGATCTCAAAAAGAGAACCTATTATTTCTTGCGACTACCGGCAGGAAAGTAGACTCCTAGGCTTAGAGTTCATCCATTACATTCAATTGCTCCACTTTGGCAATTACTTTGAAATCTTCGTCTCTTGTAGCAATTCTTGATATACCATGACCCAGAGATGTCCCCGCGATCAATACATCCATAATGTTTACTTTCAGGCCAACTTTATCCAGTTTCTCCTGAATAATTGACGCTCTCCTCGAGGATTCGGTGTCAAACGGCAATATTTCGTAGGCGCTGAATAAGTTAGAAAAAAAGGAATGCTCTTTCTGCCCCATTTTCGCCCCGGATCTGAAAATTTCAAAGTGCGCTATAGCGGTGAGGAATACATCCTCTTCATCCAACTGTCCTATTTTGCTTCCTAAGTCCGGTTCTCCTCTGGCTATTGAGATTAAATACGATGTGTCGAGAACAATCATTAGAATTCTCTCCCTCTTGACTCTTTCCTGACTCTCTCGACTTCACTTTCCAGTTCATCAAGGAACTTGCTTTCTCTCAGGCTACCGTAAAATGTCTTCAACTTCACTTTCCTTCTATGCACTAATCTGTTTATTACATCTGAGAAGCTCTCCCCCGGCTGCTTCATTAAAGCGAGATTCTCGTATAGTTCATCTGAAATAGTCACATTCTTCATGTATTCACATGTAATTATGTGAGTGCACTATTTTATTTCTTCCAAATTGATGATCTGTTGAATGAACCGTTCCATCTTACTTTCCGCACTTTTCAAAATGAATAACTCCGAATTATTTTTCAGCGGGGGAGAACGT
>JAMDBT010000012.1 GCA_023487205.1 Thermoplasmatota archaeon | reverse complement strand
GCCATTTCTTATGGTTGTCACCTCCAACTTACTTAAACTATTAATTGCCTGATTGGATGTCATATCAGTGGAAAAATTGGAAGATGACGTAGAGGAATGGGTGAAGTCGTTAAACATAACATCCTCCGCGGATGTTCATGTGCCCGATGTCCTCTTTGATCAGGTGATTGGCCAGGAAGACGCCGGATACGTTGTGAAGAAGGCTGCACAGCAGAAGAGGCACGTGCTTCTGATTGGTGATCCGGGCACCGGGAAGTCCATGCTGGCGCAATCCATGACAGACTTTCTTCCAAAGGAAGACCTTGAGGACATACTTTCGTTTCCCAACCCTGAAGACACCAATAGGCCAAGGATCAAGACGTTTCCTTCCGGAAAGGGGAAGGAAATAGTCCGACAGTACCAGCTGAAGGCGGAAAGAGACAAGAAGGACCGGACAAGAGGGGTATGGTTCATCCTTTCTGCTGTGATTATGCTTGGAGTAGTCCTTTCCTTCCTCTATGACAATTTCATCATTATTTTTTACGCGCTTATCGTGGTGCTCATGCTGTACATGGCCGTTTCCCTTAATCCCGCATTCAGGTCGGAGCGGGCAATGATTCCCAAAGTCATTGTGGCACACACTGGCAACGACAAGCCGCCTTTCATTGATTCCACCGGATCGCACTCAGGCGCGCTTCTCGGTGACGTAAGGCATGATCCGTTTCAATCGGGAGGACTGGAGACACCGGCCCACGAGAGAGTCGAAGCCGGGAACATCCACAAGGCGGACAAGGGTGTCCTCTTCGTGGACGAGATTAACCTCCTCCGCCTGGAGAGCCAGCAGGCACTCCTCACTGCAATGCAGGAAAAGAAGTTCTCAATTTCCGGCCAGAGCGAGAGAAGCGCCGGGGCTATGGTTCAGACCGAGCCTGTGCCATGCGATTTTATCCTGGTGGCTGCAGGAAACCTCGATGCTATTCAGGGGATGCATCCCGCCCTCAGGTCCAGGATAAGGGGTTACGGTTACGAGGTCTATGTGCAGAGCTACATGGACGATAATCAGGAGAACAGGAAGAAACTCGTTCAGTTTATTGCGCAGGAAGTCGTGAAGGACAAGAAGATACCACACTTCAATCCGGCTGCAATGGTTGAGATAATCAAGGAAGCTCAGAAAAGGTCTGGGAGGAAGGGCAAGCTCACCCTGAGGCTCCGGGAACTTGGCGGACTGGTGAGGGTCGCCGGAGATATTGCGGTTACAGAAAACGCAAAGCTCGTTACATCTGAGCACGTAATGAGGGCAAAGAACCTGAGCAAGCCTCTGGAACAGCAGGTTGCGGATCGCGCCATCGAGGTGAAAAAGATCTATAAGACCTTTAAGACCGAAGGCAACGCCATTGGCATGGTCAACGGCCTCGCGGTAATGGGAGGCGAGTCCGGAATGGCCGAGTTCACCGGAGTGGTCATGCCGATCGTAGCGGAAGTCACGCCGGCCCAGAACAGCGGGCATGGATCTGTAATTGCTACCGGAAAACTTGGGGAGATTGCCAAGGAGGCTGTACAGAATGTCTCCGCTGTGTTCAAGAAGATAACTGGCAAGGATATATCCGACATGGACGTGCACATCCAGTTCGTAGGCACATATGAGGGCGTCGAGGGAGACTCTGCCAGCGTTTCCATCGCAACTGCCGTGGTTTCAGCCATAGAAAACATACCTGTCGACCAGTCCCTTGCCATGACCGGGTCACTGTCCGTAAGAGGCAATGTACTTCCGGTGGGCGGAATAACGGCCAAGATTGAGGCGGCCATTGACGCCGGCCTCCACCGCGTGATTGTTCCCAGGTCTAACTACGGCGATATTATTCTGGATGAGAAGCACAAGGACAAGATTGAGATCATCCCTGTTTCGACAATTGCAGAGGTCCTCGAGAATGCTCTTGAATCCTCACCTGAGAGGCAGAATCTCATTGGAAGATTAAGAGAAATATTCACCACACCCAAACTCGTTCCCAGGACGTCCAAGGGTACCAGCGTTGCCTGAGATCTCTCTTCTGTCCTTTGAACCGGGAGACTTGCAGGGAATTCTGAAATACATCACTGAAACTGGTGACTTCCTTCAGCTCGTGCGGATCGGCGCCATAATGTCAAAAGAGCACGTCGAGATCGCTTTTTCAAGGTCCAAGAGGGCCATGCAAAATGGTGTTGGAGCTAGAGATCCAAGGATAACATTCATGATGTTCCTGACCGGTAGCCATCAGGCATCGGTCGCCCTGAAAAGAGGCGGCCTCAAGGAAGGAGATTCCCGGTGCTTCGCGGTGTATACGGACTTTCACAGCCTGGACCGCCTCGCAATAGCCTTTCCAGGTATTCGAATCCTGGGGGACGGCGGAATCCCGGATCAAGACCTGAACAGGGAAAAAGAAATGTTCAGTTCCCTCAATTCAGTGGATCTTCGAATCCACGGATAATCCCCTGCGAGATTCAGCATAGGTTGTGATGGTTCGCACAGACCCAGTAACCGTTAATTAACCAGGGTCGATTCCGTGCGGATGTACGTTGTATTTTCCGTAAACAAGGCCGATCGGAAAGTGATAGATTCCCTGCTCTTGGACGAACTTGTCAACAGGCAAAGTATAACCCAGAAAGACGGTTCGATATTCGGCCTGGATAACAGGGTCGTGGTGATAATAGAAGGTTCCGAAGCTGCACTGGAAGTTGCGGCCAAGATTGTTGGCGCTGCCGGTGAAAAGCTGCCCCCGGCCAAGGCAACCGACATATACAACAAGGTGAAGGAAGAGGAGAAGCGAGCCGATTCAGGGATGGGGTTCCTGTTTGGCTGAAGTGGTGATCCTTGTTACCGGCATGCCTGGTTCCGGCAAGGACGAATTCATAAAGATCGCAATGTCCGAGGGATTTGCCGATTTTCACATGGGAAACGTTGTAAGGGAATACTTTGAGTCTACTGGAGAGTCTCTGAGCGATTCTTCCGTGGGAAAATTCGCGTCAAGTGAGAGACAGACCAATGGAATGGACGTGTGGGCACAACGCACCTCAAAAAAGCTGAATTCCGGGAAGTCATTCGTAATCGAGGGTTTGAGAAACTACGAAGAGCTCGAATTCTTCAAGAGGAGCTTCCCGAAGGCGGTCCTTGTCGGGGTATTTGCCAGCAGGTCCGACAGATTTTCCAGAATTCTCCGCAGGCATCGCGCTGACGATGCCACGGACGTTCAGGGACTTATTGGAAGGGACGAAAGAGAACTTTCCTGGGGAATTGGCAAACTGATTGCGCTTTCTGACTACGTGATCGTGAACGACTCCGATCTTGATGGGTTCATGACTAAATCACGTGACCTGATACGAAAAATAGCTGATTCTTAGGCCGTGACTTTCATCACGTACTTGTGGACTGCCCCAAAGAATTGTTTTCCAATGGTAGGCTTCCCGCTTCTGAGCTTATAAGGGAGTTGATACCCGTAGTACAGCCTCTCGGGGTGCGGCATGAGGCCGATCACATTACCCTCCTCGTTGGTCATTCCGGCAATGTTTTCTTCTGATCCGTTGGGGTTCCATGGATACCCTGCCGTGTTTCCATCCGGGTCAGAATAGGCAAACAGAATCTGGCCACGCTGTTTCATTTCCTCTATTATGGACTTGTCTGAGAATACCACCCTTCCTTCTCCGTGCGCCACAGGAACTGGGGTTGGATCCATGGCTACTTCGCTCAACATTCTGTTCCTGCCGACATTCCTGATATAGATTAACCTGCATTCGAACCGGTTGGAAATGTTTGACGCTAAGGCTACTTCCCTTTTCCCGTGGTGTGATACGTCGGGAATCAGGCCGGATTCTGCAAGTATCTGAAAGCCGTTGCATACTCCAATCACCGGTTTTCCCTCGTCTATAAATCTGGCGAGTTCGGCACTTTTTGAAGCCATCAAACGGGAAGCAAACAGGCTCCCGGCCCGGACGTAATCTCCCGCGGAAAACCCCCCGGGCAAATATACCGCGTCAAAATCCTCCAGTGCGGTATGGTCCAGTTCGTTGACATGAACCTTTTTAGGATCAAAACCAGACTCGGAAAACGATCTGAATGCCTCATCCTCGCAATTTGTTCCTTCCATCACGAGGAGCATAACTCTCGGAATGATACCGGAGTCCGTCTACTGGCCCCCTCTCCTTTCCTTAGCTTTCATTCTCAGACCAGTGTATCCACACTTGCGGCACTTTATGGCACGTGGCGAATTTCTCGCGTCGCACCTCATACAGATCTTCTTGTTCAGTCTTCTTTCAACAGCTTCCGGAAATGCCATGTTATTCCTTCCAAACCCATATTAAGGATACCTAAGGTCGTTGGTTGATTGTGACTCAATATATATCTATTCCACTGGCCCTTGCCTCATCCCGTTCCGGGCATCATTGTTTTAGTTACCAATTTTCTGCTTAAATCCGCTCCATTGGAATATTGGACCACGAAATGTAGAAAAGATACGGATGAATAGCCGGGCTGTGCACAATTTCCTGCTTGCAACCGGTATTGCGGCGTTTATGACGCTGACAATAACGCTTTATTTGTACTATGTGAGCAGCCAGCCGAAAATAACACTGAAGTCATACGCAGTATCCCTGATCTTTCTGACCATGATGGCCAGCATGCTTAACGCATTCAGTTACTTCCTGGCGACCAGCAATTCGTTTCTTAATACAATAATCGCGGTAAATTTCTCAATGCTGACTATGACGATTACAATTGTATATCTTCTATGGCACGTGTCGATCCCGGGGGAAAAGCAATACTCCACCGGTTCCGGGATACTGATTGCGCTGCTGCTTGTATGGAACGAGGCATCAATGGGAATTCTGATTTTCCAGTTGACCGGAGCTCCCTCAAATATGATCTCCGGCCAGTACCTATTCCCGATCCTGCTGTCGTATGGCATTATGTCTCCCTTCTTTGTCGTTCCAATGTTCATTGAAATGGCCGCGGCAGTTATCCTGTTTCACACTTCAGGGCTGTCCAGAATCTCGCTCCTATCCATAGCCTTCACAACTCTCTTCACCCCGGAAATGTTCCCGGCTTATTCCGTTTATTTACTGGCCGCACAGACAGTTGTGATGATCTCGTTCATGATCCTTATACTGGAAAACGTGGCAAGGAAGAAATATGCCATAAGGCCAACAGAGAGATCGATTTCGTTCTCCGCCCTCGTCCTTAGTTCTGCCATGATGATGTCCGATTTCCTGGGATACCTGGCTTCCAGTATAACATGGATTGCGTGGTTCCCCTATGCGGTAACGATGCTTGCGGGAATGGCAGTATATTTCTCCTTTTCCTTAAGCAAAGACCCGGGCAGTGGAAGAACCGGGTGGATAAAGTCCCCCTGGTATGTGGTATCACTCCTTCTGCTGTCGTTTATTGCGGAATGGTTCACTGCCGCAACATTCATTTTCATTGAATCCGGTATTGCGGGAACTGGTTTTCCAGCCCTTGGCTCGTTTTCCACTTATCTCGGCGGCGTGAATCAATTCACCACAGTATCGGTTCCAATAGACGTAATCTACGTAATTGGTTCGGTCACGGACAATGCACTGTTCCTGATGCTTATGGGCGTGGAAATGGGGGCGCTCGTCATATTCAGGATGAAGTCGATTCAGTGGAAAGAAAAGAGGGTCAATCTCTTCCTTGCGCTCCTTGCGTTTTTCGTTTACACCACTTATCTGCCCACCCTGGGCCCTGCCTGGATTTCCCGATATGTACCTTTGTGGGCAAACGTGGGGGCGCAAGGCCCGCTGTATCCTGCAGTCATAGGAACGGTGATTGGCAGCTATGCACTGTACGCAGTTCTCGCCCTGTTGTTTGGGCGCAGAAGTTATTGCGGAACCCTCTGTCCTTCCGCAGTGATGTACGGGGGCACACTGGGGCAGGAGATGATATCGTTCAATTACGAGTCACAGTTCAGCAAGAAGAATCTAGGCAGCAAGTACAAGGGGCCAGTGCTTACGGTAATCTATAACTCATGGATAATCCTGTTTCTGGTTTCTTTTATTTCTATTTATTCCACCGGGACGGGCCAGTATACACTGTTTGGCATAGATGCCTCGGTTTTCTTCTCCGTGTTCGTATGGAACGTTCTGTGGTATCTATTTTTCTTTTCCATCCCCTTCCTTGGAATGAGCCCTTGCAGAAGGTACGGCTGGTGCTCTACAGGAACTTTCGTGGGGTTCTTCAGCAGGATTGGCATATTCAGGCTGAAAGTGCGTGAACCCGCAACCTGCGTGTCCTGCAAAACAAAGGACTGCGTAAAGGCGTGTGAGGTCGGTCTCGCAGATCTTCCCGGACAATTTATCGAGAAAGGTTACTTCAAGAGTTCCAAGTGTGTTGGATCGGGATCATGTTTGCTCGCCTGCCCTTACGATAACATCTATTTCTACGACATAAGGAATTT
>JAMDBT010000042.1 GCA_023487205.1 Thermoplasmatota archaeon | reverse complement strand
GTGAATGAAGGTGTAAGAATCATTGTACGTAGCTGGAGCGAAACTGGAATTGATCGAGATCGACGCATTGTACGGATAGCTATACACCGAAAGATTCACGGGTTCCGGCACCAGTGCGAATGACGCATTTGGTGTGTTGCCCACGTTGATCACGGCCTCCTGGGATGAATATCCTCTCGAACTTACGATTACCGGCAACCCGCCAAAATAGGACGGAACTAAAAAAGTAACGTTAGAGGTTACCGTCTTTATCGCACCATAGAAAATTCCATAAGTCACATTGACGCTTGCACTGTAATAAGAAACTGGGTTCGTAATGAATATAGTCTGATTTGTAATTTTAGGGACGAGTATGAATCGAGTGACAGAACCGCCATTGTAAGTTGCCGTAACGTTGTACTTGCCACCTCCCGTGAATGAGTAAGATTTTCCCGTGAATGTGGTCCCGTCTACATACCAGGTTGCCGATTTGTAAGGAGAAAGCATGAACGTGGCGGTATATGGGCTCCCCAAAGATGCGTTATACAAAATCTCTTCACTGGGAGCGGATCCATTTATGTTTCCATTCAGTGGTGTGCTTGACTGTACAATTCCGTAAGTTCCGGAAACCGGGGATCTTATGTTCACGTCCGAATACGTGGCGCCCGGGAGGCCGGAGTAATGTTCCTCGTATGCAAAGGAAGGTGTGGAAACTCCCCCGCCGGATAGCCGAATGCCGCTGAAAGAGCCTGAATATGGACTGACCAGATCATCATAGGATAGATACGATCCTGCACCCAGTCCGGCAGACATGGAACCAAAACTCGTGAGAAAAACATCAGTTGTCAGGGAATTGGAATTCGACACAACAGACGCCTCAGTCTGGTTGACAGTCAGGGTGAGATTCCTGGTAAAGGCAGTGTCGGGAGAAAGTGGGCCAATCATATGCATTTCCGCATATTGCCGGTTACCCTGCTTTAGTTCGAGCCTCAGGTACATGGATCCGTTGAAGATCAGGATCCCGCCGCGAACTGCGTCCCCGGACTGTGAAAGAAACTGGAGATAGTAATAGAACCCGCCCTGGTACCCGGACAGGGGGGTGGTATAGTTCACGGTAATGTTTCCGGAAATTGAAGTGGAGTTATAGCCGGTACCGTTAAAAACAACATTTGCAGAATAGCCTGACAGAACATCAGAAGTATAATTCATTAATGCCGACACGCGTGGAGTGCCGAGTCCGGTCACCGGATTCCAGCCCGCGGATGCATGATAATAGCCATTGCTGCCTGAGGTTATCTGGGTGAAAGCGGAATCGTAAGCGGCGCTATTATTGTATATCTGGTAAAGGATAGGTGCCACGTTGCCCAGGGATCTGTTTTCATACTGATCCATTATTCCAATTATTCCGGCCCATATGGGAGTTGCAAGGCTTGTTCCTCCGTAGAACTGTTTAGATCCGCCCACGAACATATTCACAGGGGTATTGGGGTCAGCAATCATTGCCACATCCGGCACTCCCCTGATCGAGCCCGCTGCAGACATCTGCCAGTATGGGGCAGTGAAATAGGAGCTGTATCCGCCACCGCTCCCATAGGTGGAACCGTCGGTCGCTACGCCACCCCAGGCGGTTTCGGTGTAGTTCTTGTTGTTGTAATCAAGTGAGACGCCTCCGACCGAAAGAACCGTGGGATATGAGGCGGGATAATTCACCTCTTGAGTGTTTGAGCCGTCATTTGATCCCAAATCTCCAGAAGCAGCCACCACCGTTATGTTCTCTTTCGCCGCCTGCGAATAAACAGCGTTCAGTGCCTGCAAATCCGAAGGATTCAAGTTCGACTCGGGTGTGCCCCAGCTGAGTGATATGATCTGTCCCAGCCTTTGGGTCACCGCATAGCTGACGGATTCATCCAGTCCAGATCCTGCATTGTTTGAAACCAGGAGCAAGATCTTTGCTTTCGGGGCCATTGCATGAGCCCATTCCACGTCAAGTGCAGTTTCAATGGCCCAGGAACTATTGTACGTGGTTAAGCCCTGTGGATACATCACGGTGAGGTTCGGCGCAGGTAGTGAGTTATAATAGTCAAACGCCTGAAGATCGTACTGTAGCGATGGGTCACCATAGGCGTCCACGATGACGATTGTAATTCCCTGCCCCTCATATCCCTGGGAATATGCCCAGTTGAAGCCATAATATCCTGCAATCTGTGAAGCCGTGAACGGTTCCCCATTCCACGACAAAGCCTGCTCGTTTAGCGGAATGTTGGGATGCTGGATCGAGATCGCACTGATGCCGGCGTACTTCTCGAGCAACTGCACCCTCTTGCTCACCTCATTGATCATAGGGCGGGGGAAAGACAGGGAGGCCAGCAGACCATAATTGCGCACCGATATGCCCAACCCGGAAAATTCCAATGCAACCGAACTACCGGCGGAACTGTAGGATTTGCCAAGGAAGAGTTCCATTGAATAATTCCCTCCCGGCTGCTGCACATAATCTAGGTGCATCTGATTATCTGTAGCCTGCGGAATGTAAAGAAGGCCGGACGATGAAAAAACGACGGTGAGAACGGTTACAGCGGAAATCAGGAGCGCCCATTTCATCAGAAGAGTAGAACGAATGCTCGTTAATGAACAATCACAAGAACAGCGGGAGAGAATCCGTTTGAAAAAGTGATTTCAACCAGACCAGCATATGTTGGTTGCCGTGATTCCAGAGGAAGAGTTCCTGCTATCAAATTTTCGAAGATACTACGAATCCAGTGAACTGCCCATGCCCGACCGAATCCAGGCCAGGGAAATCGGATTCATACCATTCAACGGAACCATGGTCCGGCATTATAGCCTGCAGGATGCAAGGTACGCAAACCTGTTTTTCAGGCAGACTGTGCCCAGGCATCTCTACTATTCCTCCGCATATTATCGCAAGCCGGATGATAGACAGATGAAGGAGAAAGAATGGCTTGGTGCGGAATTGATCTTTGACCTGGACGCGGATCATTTGCAGGGCGCAGAGAGGATGACATATGGTCAGATCCTTGAAGAGGTAAAGAAGCACACACTGCGCCTGGTGGACCAGTACCTGCTTGGAGACATGGATTTCCCAGAAGAGAACGTTCAGGTCTTTTTCTCCGGTGGAAGGGGCTATCATGTACATGTGCACGGAGAAGATATTTACACTATGTCCTCCGACATGAGGCGGGAAATAGCCAATTATTGCAGGCTTGAAGGATTCGGATCGCAGCAGTTACAGAAGATGAAGGGAAGATCAGTAGAGACCGGCACCGGCGTATATGTCAGGTTCAGCGAATACCTGTCCAATTTCATGAACGCGCTCGCAAAAGGTGGTATTGAAGAGCGGGAGATCGCTACAGGCATACTGGGCGAGAAAGTCCTTTCCAGGTTCATGAAGGGAATCGGCGTAGATGCAAACGGAATGTCTCAAGGTGGCAGGAGGGACCAATTATTTTCGCCCTCAGGCGGCCCTGGCATCGGGCTTACCGGAACAGATCGCACGCTGCTGGATGGGCTTCTGGAAAAGTTCAAACGGGAACAGTCGTGTGAAATTGATGAGCCGGTCACCACGGACGTGCACAGGCTGATCCGATTTCCGGGTAGCCTTCACGGCAAGACCGGGCTGGAAGTCATGCCAGTTCCTGTGGGGCACCTGAACGACTTTGACCCGCTTGTGGAGGCAGTTCCAGGAATCTTCAAGTCAGACTACTTAGAAGTGAACGTTCCCGCACCAGTACAGGCAACAATGCTGGGCGAGCAGTTCTCGCTGCCAGAGGGGAAACAGCAGATACCGCTCTGTCTGGCGATATTCCTTGCAGGGCAAAGGAAAGTTAGATTAGAATAATTATCACATAAATGTCAATATCCGTAACAGTCAAATATTGAACACGCATTCAAGAACCATGACCGAGTTTAAATCGTCAAAGACACTGGAGAATCTTAAGGCAGGATTCGCAGGAGAAAGCCAGGCAAATAGGAGATATCTTTACTTCGCCCAGAAGGCAGACGAGGAAGGATATCAGGAAATCGCGTCAATATTCAGATCAACGGCAGATGGCGAAACTGCGCACGCCTTCGGTCACATGAACTATATCAAAATTGTTGGTGACCCGGTGACAGGAGAGCCGATCGGCACTACGGACCAGAACCTCAGGTCCGCCATCGCGGGAGAGACTTATGAGTATACTCAGATGTATCCCGGATTCGCCAAGGTAGCCAGGGAGGAGGAGTTCGAGGATATAGCGCACTGGTTCGAAATCCTGTCCAAGGCAGAGAAATCCCACGCCAAGAAATATGAGGACACTCTGGCAAAACTCAAGCCCCAGTGATGAGAACTTGAAGATAGATCCTGCGGAAATTCTTTCGCCAACTGCTTACGCGAAAGAGAGGGATGCCATAAACAGGTCAGTGATCGGGATCGAAAGGGAAAGGAGGATTTCCACCAGAACGTTCACCTTCCTCTTCGAGAACAAGGATACAGTGCTGAACCAGATCAATGAAATGGTTTACCTGGAGAAGATAGAGGATGCCGGTGAAATCGGGTACCTGATTGACGTATACAGCGGTCTCCTCCCGTCTCCCGGCGTATTGAGCGTGTCAATGTTTATTGAGATCACGAACCCTGATCGGCTTCTGAGCGAAATGCCAAATCTGGCGGGAATTGAGAAGAACGTCTACATCGTTTTTGATGGAAACGAACTGAGGGGAGAACCGGAAGAAGGGAGATCGACAGAAACGCTGGAATCGACTCTACAGTACCTTAAGTTCAGGTTCACAACGGAAATGAAGGGAAAATTTGCAGCTGCATCCAACGTATTCTTCGAAACCAGACATAAAGGATATTCAGAATCGGCCAGAATCCCTGCCGGCCTTCACGACGTCTTAAAAAAAGAAATATAAAAAAATCAGCAGCAGCCGCAGCTGCCTTCGGAGTCAGCGCCGCAACCGCAGCTCTCCTCCATCTCGACTTTTCGCTCCTCTTTCTTTACCACAGTTTCCAAACATTCACCCCCTGAAGTCCATACCAATTCCAAATTAATAAAAATTATGGTATTACCGTTGGCCATGCCATCCGGGAACCTAAACCGCCCGTTCCGGTGCTGAATGGTTTCACCTCGTGCAAGATGCTTCAGGATTCGGGGGATAATTTGGGGTGATTCCTAATGGGGCTTGAAATTCTCAAGTGCCTTGTCGAGAACGGTAGACATGCTCGGCTTGACGACCAGAAAGTGGCTCTTTTCAGGATTTACGGCTCTAAGAATCTTTTCTATTTTTCCCGTGGACTGGTCGAATTCTATGAGCCCCAGAGGCAGTGTGCCCTTGGCCAGAGATATCAGCCACAGAGATTCTTCGCCTTCGCCGCCGATTATGGGGCTGTAAGTGACTACATACCCGTCGTGCAGGAAAAGAGTCGAGACCTGTCTCATTCCAAGGGAAAAACTGTTTGACGCAACCATGAGAAAGTCGCTCACGCTCTCGAAAACCTCGTACTCAAATTTCATGTTATTCGTAAGCCACACGGTCTTAAGAAGGTTATATGCAAATCAGCGGTCAATGCAGAACCCAGGTCGGTCGTTCAGGCAGGTAAGAAAGTTACCCCTGTCTCAGGAGATCGATGAGTGCACTGGCTTCACGGCTCGTGAGTTCGTTAAGGCTCTTCTTCTTCAAGCCGGAGAGGTATTTCTTGCCGATATCGCGCTTTTCATTGGAATCCTGAAGGCTGTTGAGAAACTTCACCTGCTTCTCAGATACCATTTTCCCACCGGAAACTGAAGGATCGGAGGGCTTTGTATTCTTGAGCAACTCAATTAGCTCCGATGCCTCCGAAAGCGAGAGGAAATTCAGCCCCCCTTTCCCACGATCCTTCATGAAGGTCTCCGCCTTTCCTTTTCTCGCTGAATCCAGTGTCAGGGACTGGAGAAAGGACAGCTGCTTTCCCGTGAGGTAGGAAAGTGAGTTATCCCCCTCAACCTTGATCTTCTTCATTGCGTCAATCGCCTCGGAGGCTTCCTGCAATGACAGATCATTCACCGTTTCCTTGTCATGGTCTGCAAGGTAGTGCAGGAGCGATTCCTCTCTTTCCGGTGAAGAATTCCTCAGCTTTTCAATGAAATTCGCCTGATTCTTAGTAGGACCCGTATTAGCCATCCTGACCGGGTGGGGATGTGCTTACTGAACATAACAGTGTCGCTGATTCGTGAGAGAAGGCGGCCTGGACATCTTTTCTCCTGTTCCTTAAGGGGGATGCGGGCCTGTGCCACAAGTTACTTTCCGCATATTAGGATAATGCCGCTAAATGCGGCCTGGGTAGTCTCCATCCTCCGAACTCCTGGTCCGGCAACCGGGAATTTTTCAACTGCGGCTATCAAGAATTCTATTGAGTTATGGGATCCGCTATGCACTGGAAGAACATCCATTTCCCGGACCAGCCCAGGACGCATGCACGCCGATTCGGAATTAGCAAACGCGACCTGCCTGAGTTTCTGCCCCTGCGCAATCTTTGATCAGGTTTCGACAGCCTGGGGCTCAACTGCAACCCGGGATTCCTGAAGATGAATGAATCTCCAGTTGAACTGGCCGGAATCGATCCAGTTCATCCAAAGGAGTAAAGCCTTTTAGAATAGGGGAGCAATCTGCTTGTGTCCGCCATGCCAGCCAGGAGTCTCTGC
>JAMDBT010000001.1 GCA_023487205.1 Thermoplasmatota archaeon | reverse complement strand
CTTGTTCCGAAGGCGCTGGTTAATGATCTTTGACATATTCTTGGTGCTGCCATACTTTTCTATAGATTCTTTAACGATTTCGGCATAGATTTCTTCGTCAAGATTAATCGTGGTTTTGACCATGAATATTGATCACGATGCCATATAAACATTTAACGGTTAAATGGCATAGGAAATAATTCAGCCAATACACTCCACTGACTGCTTCCTATTGCTTGTCTTGAAACTATCCGTTAAGGTATTCGCTTCAAACATTAATCAAATCCCGACGGGTCCATAGTTTTTGAACTAGGTTACTTATTATCACTGATACATATATAAGATATCAGTATTTGCAGATAAGTATCAGTGATAATTTAATAAGTTACCTCTAATTACAGATACTGAATGAGTCCAGAAGTTACGGCTGAAGATCAATTCATGTTAGAAAAACTTGGCATTGCACACGATGCACAAGTGATGAGAGGATATCCAATCAGAGTAGGCGATAGAGAATTATTGGTAGATATAGCAATTAAGTCCGGAGATACATTAACACTTATTGAGGTCAAATCCAGAATAAATGAAGACGCAATTTACAGAATATATGCTCTTTCCCACCTGATAGGAGATCACCCTAAAGAAATAAAAAGACTGAGATTGGTTTGCGCAGGAAAGTCATTGAAATATAGTAGTCAGGAACTTACAGATAAACTTGGGATTGAGATATTGGTACTTCCTCCTAAATTGTATCATAGTATTGTATTGACAGCTACAACTCCCGAAGAAATATCTCCATACGTTCCCTTTAAGTTATCTCCATCCGGGATTACTTCAGAAAAAGCGTGGAAAATAGTATGTACCATCCTAGCAGACAAGCCTCTAAATATACTTGCCCTCTCTAGACAAACGGGCATATCATACGGCTGGACAAACACAATAATACATAAACTCGAGAATTCAGAGATAATACGGAGAGAATATGGCCTTATGATTAAAGACGTTGACAGACTTCTTAACGTCGTTTCGTGGGAACGACCCCTGGAAGGCTTTCACATTGAAACGATAAATACTGGTTTCAAAACTGCAACTGACTGCATGAATGAAGTTGCATTAAATCTTAACAAAAGAGGAGTGGACTATGCGTTTACTGCTCACTCCTCGGCTCTTTATTATGGTTCTTCCATAGTTAGGGACGACTTTGCATACATTTACATTCCTGATGCTTCGGAGCGGAGTTTTCTTAGAACCTATTCCGTGGATAAAACAAGTGGGAGTGCCTTGAAGATATATGTACCAGATAGAGATGTTATTAAATCCTCTAAAATTTTCAACGGCATTCGAGTGGTAGATTACTGCCAGAATTTGCTGGATCTGGCGGGTCTGGGTATTGATGGGCGCACATCCGCTAAGGACTTAGTGAACAAAATTGGCAGAAAAGAAAGATGACGATCTGAATCTTGCGAGGGGATCTTTCGCAGAGCTTCGATATATTTTCAACTGGAGTACTGTAAATAACAGCTATAAACCTGGCGATCTCATTTTGATTGGGGGATGGGCGGTGCATTCATTCTACCCTTGGAAATACTCACTTGATATCGATTTTATTGCAACCAACCGTTTTAAGGATTTATTGAAGAGCCACCTTTATTCAACCAGAGACTACAGCAAGGAAAGAGATCCCCATGGAAACACTATTCTCTTGAGGCATACGCGTGCTGGCAATATCTATCTCGATTTCCTTCCGAAACGTGACTCCTTTCATGGCATGAATCAACTTCTGGATTTGGGACAAATAGAGTACCAAACAATTGCTCAGAGTATTTCCTATGCTTCCAACACAGCTTTTCAGGTCATTGTTCCCGAGATATCGCTACTCTTTCTTCTAAAATTGAAAGCTGCTTGGGATAGACACTGGGACCTGATTGACCATATTCCATCTGACTTAGAATATCTCACCGAAAAATTCAACAAAGACTGCGGGGATCTCATAGCATTACTTCGAAGCGAAGCATTTCAGTTCGCTAGAATAGACTGGTTATCTTCCAAATTGGCCAAATTTGATTTCTTGAAGAAGTTCCTAGAACAAGGGATAGTGGCGGATAATTCAACATTTGATCGTATTTCCCATAAGGAAGGAAAAGCACTCATCGAGAGACTCTTATCCATTATTTGATGAATCGCTTTATCAATGTTTTGGAGTGTATTCACTTAAAACAATAAGTGAATCCCGACCGGTCCATGCCTGACTTATCTGAACAGTTTGAGACCGTTGCCGGCAAAGTTCTGCGGGAGCGGCATGGGTATTCTGGTGAGCTTTCCAGATAAATTCAATCGATGCATCCTGGTCAGGGCATTTCTCCGGCAATGCACAAACCAGTTAGAGTGTCGGCAGCAGAGTATACCAGTAATCCATTCGCTTCCAACATACTGATGCGTCCGCGATTTTCAATATTCATCATGGAAAGTGTTTCTTCTTGTTGTCAATATTTAGCACAACTGCTGCTCGAATAAGATCCGACAATGCACTCTCATCAATGGAATCCCCCTGGCGGAAATCGATTGCACGAACCGTTTTACTGTCGAGGCGCGAGTTGAAGATATTCTTTGGATCGCGTATCTGGGCGCCCTTGGGGAAAGTCAACCTCACTGCACTCTTGAGCGTGTCCGCTACGCAGAGTATTCCGTCAAGCGACCAGACTGGTACACCCTGCGGTTTGGAGGGTTTTTTCCATTTTACCTCTTCGATAATTGAGGTGTCGGCTTTCCCAATGATTGACCGAAGGCGGGACAACATCTTTCCCCGCCAGTCATTCGACATGCTGACTATTGCGTCTATTTGTTCCGCTGCAGAAGTTTTTCCCGGGAGAGAAGCATCGCTATCCTTCATCTTCACTGCACAGCCTTCTTTATGAGTTCAATGATTCTGGCCTCCTCCACTGAAGTCAGCTTCCTCAGCGCATAGGAATTTGGCCACATTTCGCCTTCGTCCAGGTTCGCCTTGTCGCTGAAACCAAGGGTAGCATACCTTGTCTTGAATTTCCGCGAATCCTGGAAGAAACAGACAACATTTCCGTCTCTTGCATAAGCTGGCATCCCGTACCAGGTTCTCGGCAATAGAATGGGTGCATTGGCTTTGATGATTTCGTGGATCCGCTCTGCCATGATGCGATCCGAGTCCTGCATTTCCGAGATCTTCGCCAGCACTTCTTCCTCCTCGCCATCCTTGTTTGCACGTGAACCGCTTCGCTTAGTCCTTAACTCTCTGCCGCGCTCTTTCATTGCGGCTCTTTCCTCTTCCGTGAATCCCTTGGTTCCCCCATCTACGCTCTTCTTATCCATAATCCAACCCCTTATACCCGCACCGATTGCTGGCGGAATAGTTCCGCCGCCATCTTGTCCAATTGCTGGTTCCAACCCGCCGTCATTCCCTGCAAGACGGAAGAAGACTTCGGGCCTTCGAACTTGGTAACCACCGGGTGAAGATTTATCCTGGTCTTTCCTCCAAGGCCCTCAAATTCCATGGTCACGGCATGTTCAATGTAGGCGTCATTCGCCCTGTCCACGTTATCCAGGGTCCCTCCGGTGAACACCAGCATGTGCTGCGGCACTACTTCCTTGAACGTCCCACTCATGGGCCACTTCATACCTTCCAAAGGCCCCAGTTCCTTTCCAGCGATCATCACTATGTAGATACACCTCCCGGCCTGTTATCCCATTCACGTGCCGGGATTGTCACATCCCCGCGAGCCCACCATCTTGCAACCGCCTCAGGGTCTGCCCATGCCCTCCACACAAGTTCTCTTGGCGCATCGAACCTGCGCGTTATCGTCAGTTCGTTATTTTCCTCTCTATTTCCAGACATCTTACCACCCGGCTCGTTGCCGATTTTCTTCCCGCCCGAACCTTTTGCTGAAAATCATTATTCGCTTTGATCAAGGCTTCCGGGTATTCAAAGCTGCAGAACTGTTCTCGTATCAATATGCCTGTCCCAGACGAACAGTGATCTGATCGCTTTCATCGGGATGAAAAGCATCGATAGTTCCGCACCTGTCACTCAAAGGAATCTCTCCATCACAAACTCGTCGTAATATTCGCCATCAACCAGCAGCTCCTTCTTGAACTCCCCCGCCACTTCGAATCCGTTTTTCCTGTAGAGGTTGAGGGCGGCTTCCTGCTTAGGGTTCACTGACAGTACCACCTTAATGACACCGTCGAACTTGGATGCCACTGATATGGCGTTCTTCACGAGATCGTCGCCGATGCCCTTTCCCCTGTAATCTGGCGCCACATACATGCCAAAGATGTCGGCCGCATGTCCCGTTTTGATCCTGTTTCGCTTAATTATGCTGATCATTCCGACGGGCCGGTCGTCTATCAAGGCGAAAATTACCGATTCTATCCTACCGATCCATGTCTCCTTCCCGTACGTAACCTCCTCTTCATATGAACTGCCGAATGCTTTGCTGTCCTGTTGCAACGCCTTAAGCCTGAGAGTCCTGAAATCCTCCCACCTGGACTCCGGTAGTCTTCCAATGATCCATGGGGCAGGCCCATGCCGATCTCTTCTTCCAGTACCCACACCTGTGGAAAGTCTGCTCAATGTTTAACGTTTGCAGGCCGCCCGACCTTTTTCCTGTGAGGAGATTTCAAATTACTGACTGAGGTCCCATCTCTTGGGTGCCCGGAGCAATGTGAGAAATGTTCGGCAATCACCATATTATAAGCCGTCATAGCCATCCAATTGCCCACAATCGATTACCCGAGTGCGGCCACGTTCTTAGATGGTGAGATAGAGTTAAACCTGACCTGAACTCGAATTCCCGCGAAATTACGACCCAGGTCTCTTTTCCCCGATTGCGTCCTGCGGGGAGGAAACGTGCCTTCTCAAGGAGTGGTGGAAGACAAGTGTGAAAGATATGGCCATTATTACGGTTGCAAAGACGGCGATAGAATAATAGGCGTTACTTATGAAGCCATTGGATAGTGATATTGACGCTATGATTATGCCAACCGCACCTCTCCCGCCAAATATTCCAAGTGATGCTGCGGGAGGTATGCTCTTCATGAAACTCTTTGAGAACTGGTATGCAGCAAGTCCGCCAATGGAGGCTGTAATCAGGATCAGAAACGCGAGATAAGGCAGCATGGAAACCGATATCACGGATATTGCGAGACCGGAGATACTGAAGAACATCGGGATGAAGAAGCTGGAGTTTATGCGCCGGAATGTGCGCGTGAGAATTCCGTAAGTATTCTCGCCTACCGAGTTTTGGTGGATTACCAACCCGGAAAAGAAGGCGCCCAGGACAAACGTAATCCCAATGTATTCAAAGAGCGATGAAACCGCGAGTCCCATCACTATCACCACTGCAAAAATGATCCCTTCCTTCTCGAGTTTGTTGTATCTTGCAACCCTGATCATTATGCGATCTGACCTGGACTTGAGGAATAGGTCAAGGAAATAGAGAGCCACCACGAATACTGCAAGCGAGACAGAATCAATGGCTATTGTCAGAACCGGCATGTGAAAAGACACAAGAATGATGAATCCGACTGCATCGCTCATGGCTACTCCTCCAAGAAGCCTCAGGCCATCTTCTGTCCTGATAAGACCCGATCTCACCAGTAGCACCGATGTTATGGAAATGGATGGGATGCTGACCGAGAGGGAAATGCTGACCGCTTCAAGGTACGGCAGCCCAAAAATGAAATATGAACCTGCCGACATTACCAGGAAAGGAACGACAAACGCCGTGAGAGCGAAGCCTGTTATGTACCTGATGTTCTTTGAGAAAATATCCGCAGAAGCTTCGATTCCTATTTGCAGGATGATGAAGAAGAGGGCAAGCAGGCTTATTGTGGTCAACTCAGAAGACGGGTGTATGATTCCTGTGACCGCGGGACCGAGAATAATGCCTGCGATTATTGCGCCAACCACTTCCGGAAGTTCCATGGAATCGAAGATCTGTCCCAGTCCAATCGCTACGACCAGCAGGATCAGAATCGACGTTATCAGGTCAAGCACGGGGGCTCGTACCCTACAAGGGATATAAACTGTTCCTGCGTACAGCGTCATGGAAGTCCGGTTTCACTTGAAGGCAAGGATATTCCTCCGGTCTTCAGGACACTGGTGGTGCATTAACCCAGTGCGGGGCGTGAAAATTAGAACTTAACCCCTCAAGCGGGAAACTGGTAGATTCTCATCTATGTGGTTACGGTGACCCACATGTTTTCCGGCAGGTTGATGCATGGAGTCAAACCCGTACTGGAAGGCACATTCTCCCCCAGTTCGTAATGCACCGAGACGTAGAATCCGATGAGCCCAAACCCCGGGTAGAATTTTCCATCATGATAACTTCCTCTCGAAAGCACGATTGCTCCCGCCGAATTTCCAACCAGCGTGCCTTCGAAATTGATCAGTTCATTCTCCAGGGATCTTGCTTTCATCTTTTCATACAGTATTTCTGGGTCTCCGCCGGGGAGGTAGACCACGTCGACAGAGGAGATTTTCTTCCTCGTATCCGCGGAAGTATCATCTTCCTCAAGAAACAAGACCTCGCGAAATCCGCTGTCTGTGAAATATTGTTGGAGCAATGTCCGGTATTCAAGTTCCTTTTTTTTGGTATCGCTCGTCCAAGGCACAACCATGATCTTCCCCTTCCTTGAAGCGGCCGCCAGCTTCTCGAATAACGTCTTGTTGGTTCTTATCCTGACTTCCTCGCCTCCCTGAATGACGATGGCAGAAGGACTCATGACAAAGCTAAGGGTACGGGGAATCAAAAATCTGCGTTCAAACACGGTCTTAGACTCCCGCAAAATCCCTCCCGGAACCCGTAATTCATGTCCATGGTGCATTATGGGAATAGTTAACTACCAGATTGCAGATGGTTTGGAATGCTCACACCTGTTTCTCGAAACATTTTCAGTTGGAGTACCCCAGATCCTGAGGCGTTCTGGTTGATGGTGGGGCATCTAGTTCTTTCCGAAGGAAGTGCGATTCTGGTCGATCCGCCTAACGTTCCGGGACTTGTTGAATCTGTAAAACGCCTTGCAAAACCTGATGCGATTATCCTGACCACCGGTGATCACCTGAGAGGGACGGATTATCTTGCGGGAGAATTCGGTGCACAGGTATACCTGCCAAAGCAGGAAGACTCTGACATCGACGAGGGGGCGGCAATGCGTATAAGGCGGATGAAAAATGTGAAATTCTTCGATGAAGGAGATGATCTTCCACTCGGAGTCAGATCGTTCAGGGCACGTGTGGATAGGGGAAAGTCTGCCCCAAACCTGAATGAAATGTTGCTGCTTACGAACACCGGAGAGCTTCTGGCTGGCGACATAGCAATGGGTTCCGCAGATGGAGGCCTGATCACCAGGAATGAGTTCTTCTCCCGTTCAGGTGCTCCCGACCCGGATGATAACTCCATCTGTTTCATGACCATTAGGAAAGTAGTCGAAAGAAGCGGCGCAAGGTCACTCCTGGCTTCACACGGATTCGACGTCCTGGACAACCTTCAGCATGCCCTTGAGGTCAGGATCGCGCAGTACTCAAGAATCAGAAGCTCTTGAGGATCTTGATCTCGATCTGGTCCTTTCCCTTCCTGCTCAGGGTGTCCATATAATCGGTCCTGATGCCGGCAGGAATTTCCAGCAAGCCCATCCAGGATCCGTCCTTTCCCCACTCCTCCTTTGTGATGTAGCCGGATTTGACCAACTCTCCGTAGATCCTTCCATAAGCATCGCCTGTGAGCTTCACAGCGATCCTCGCCTTCTCGAAGCGGATTGGAATCAACGGCTTTATCAGTTTCAGGACGGCCTGGAGCTGGTCTTCTGCACTCTTGAACGGGTCAACATGCACCTTCGCCTCTTCCATGGCTTGCTCAATTCTTGCGGGAGGATTTGGCGCATTGGTCTGGGGGTTGATGGACTCCCTGGAAATGATGTCAACTATTTGCCTCCTCCTCTTCTCAAGCATTTCCCTTCTTTGATCTGTTGTAAGCTGGATCTGGCCCTTCTTCACTATCTCCTGCGCCACGGTTTTGATGTCGGTGGTCTGGAAAACCTCCTTGATGGTTTCCTCGCCTGCCTTGTCCCCTTTCTTTGCATCCTTGAAAACCTGGTCGATGGCGAGATCCGCATCCATATCGAAATCACCCGATCTGATCCTCTCTGTGGCGTCGGGATCGATCAGAATTTCGAACTTGTGACCGTGTGATTCGAGTCTGGCGACAATGGCGTCCTCGACCTTGACCATGTGATTGAATGGAGAGGGATTTTATTATCTTTGTTTTACCCGGGAGTGTTGGTAGGGGGTATATGGGTTCTATCGCATCAAAACTTCCAGAAACCACACCTTCAGTGTTCGGATCAAACCATAAATGAGTACACGTAATGTACAGTATCATGACACTCAATCTTGAGGACTACCTTCTGGTAATCTGGGAGCATACCGAGACCTTCGGAAGGATCAGTGAATCCGATATTTCCAAGAGACTGAAAATCAGTGCTCCCACGGTAACGGAATATGTGAGCAAGATTGAGCAGATGGGTCTTATCGATAAGAAACCGAGAGAGGTGATGCTGACCCAGGCAGGAAGGAAGCTGGCAATTCCAACAGTGCGCGCCCATCGAATCGCGGAGGTTTTCGCCCATAGGTTCCTGGAAGTTCCATGGGAGGACGTTCACAAGGCAGTGATGGACCTGGAGCATCTTTTCTCCGGAGCATACGGGGATAACCTGTTCAGAAATCTGGGATCCCCCGAAAGTTGCCCCCACGGCAACCCCATATCGGTAGTGCAGCCTGGCAACTCGGAGAGCGTATCCTTGCTTCCGCCTGGAAATTACGAATTACAAAGGATTGTCTTTGAGGAATATGATCTCCTGCTGAGATTGGCTGATGCTTCCATGTTTCCCGGCTCAAGGGTGAAGCTTGCGAAAGATGGCGAATCGGTATTGGAATCGGAGAATGCCAGCGTGAAGCTTTCCGACAGGGAAAGCCTCATGATACACCTGAGGAAACCAAAGGTCTGAGTTTGAATACGGGTCTATCGGAAATGCTGCACAGAAGAATTAAGTAGTAACAATACAATTTTAGGCGTGACGGATTATTCAAGATCGGTACGGTGGCTCCTTCAATCGGAAGACCCGTCTATCCGATACATCACGCTGAGGGACGTGGCGGGGGCGAATATCGATTCTGCTGAAGTCATATCCGCTAAGTCCGGAATCCCGGACGGGCCGAAAGTGAAGGCGTTGCTTTCAGGCCTGGGCGGAACCGGCCGCGATGAGGTGCATCCGTATAGAAAATGGACAGGCGACCACTGGCGCCTGGTTTCCCTCGTGAATCTGGAAGTCCCTTTACATACGGCAAGGGTCTCAGAGGCGGCACACCGTACCCTCGGTTGGCTTTATAAAGCTCTCAGCAACCGCAATCTGGCGAGGAAGAATGGCCTGGCAAGAATGCACGCTTCAGTTTACGGTAATGGACTTGGAGTGTGGAGCCGTTTGGGCCTTGCGCATGATCCCAGGGTAGAGTTCGTGGCTCGCCGGGTGATTTCTGCGCAGTGGCCGGATGGCGGATGGAACTGCGATCCAGATCCGAAAGCGTACCATTCCTCTTTCCATGAGAGCCTGGCAACTCTCTGGGGGTTGACGGAATACCAGAAAGCAACGGGTTCCGGTGAAGCTGCAGAATCGGTCAGAAAGGCAAGTGAACTGTTTCTTTCCCATCGAATATTCAGATCCCATACTACGGGCGAAATAGCCAGAAAGGAATGGCTGAAGCTACGATATCCGGTATATTGGCACTTCAATTTCCTAGAAGCCATGAGGATACTATCCTTGGCAGGCCACGGAAATGATGAAAGGATGTCTCAATCCCTGGACTTGCTTGAGTCGAAATGCAATCCGGATGGCATGTGGGAGGTGGAAGGATGCTTCTGGCGGCCTCTTGACAATGGCTCGCTCGATCTCCGGGGCCTTAGGGGAAGCACGGAGGTCGTGGACTGGGGACGCAGGGGACCAAACGAAATGATAACGCTGAACGCATTGAGGGCGCTGAAGTCAGCAGGCAGGTTACGGACCCATTTCTCTGAATTTTCCTGACGCTGAGATAGATTCCATTGGACAAGATGAAGAGGACAGCCCGAAAACTTGTGGGACTGTCCAGATAATCCACAGGTGGTTACTGAATGAATTTTGCAGTCTCTTCTTTTGAATACACCGTGAAGGTCCTGCCAGCGGATACGGTGGCGATTTCAGGCTGCTTGACGCCCCCTTCCTCCTCTGCAGCACTCTTCAGCGCGCTGATCCCCAGAGCTACGGCATCCTTTTCCTTCAGGTCTTCCTTGTATTCCTTCTCCAGAAAAGCAGTAACCTGGTCTTTTCCTGCTCCGATAGCCACTGCCTTGTATTCGTTGATAGTCCCTGCGGGGTCAAGGTCAAAGAGTCTTGATCCCATCTGGTCCATCCCGGCGAATATCATTGAAACGCCATATGGCCTGACACCGCCGTACTGGGTATACTGCTGCATCTGGTCAGCGACCTTCCTGACAAGGCTTTCGATGTTTACCATCTTGCCATAGGTTATCTTTTCCTGCTGCGAAACGACTCTGGAGAAATCCGTCAGCACTCTTGCGTCAGCAACGAGTCCTGATGTTACGCATGCGACATAATCCTCCACAAGCTGGATCTTCTCAAGGGAATTCTGCTCAACAAGGCGGCTCCTGACCTTCTTGTCGGAAATGAGGGCGACGCCGTCCTTGAATCTCAGACCGAGGGCGGTTGATCCCTTCTTCACGGCCTCCCTGGCGTACTCTACCTGAAATAACCTTCCATCCGGTGAAAAAACTGTGATTGCCCTATCATATGCCATTTGGCCTTGCTGCATTATTTACACCCGGAAAGGTTAGGCTCTTTAAATAATAAAACTTTCCTGAAAGTTTGTCCTGGCTGCATGTCTGGGAGGCTGAGCAATCCTTCCTGGAATGTGCCATCGACCTTGTGTTTGTGGGATCTATGTTAACAGGCGGTAGTGCCGCTTATTCTTGGGCGTATGCTTCCATAAGAAGATTATGACTTGTGTTCCTGAACGTTGAAGAACCCGGCTCTTGCGAGTCCTTAAAAAAGAAAATATGTGGAGAGGGCAACTGGCCTATCCCTTTTTCTTGCGATCTGCCCTGAAGATCCAGGTACCGTTGTAGTACATAGTGCCCAGTACACCCACCACGAGTCCAACTGCTGCCCCTATTCCGATCCCTTCGTAGATTGCTACCGGATTCCCTGACGGGGTGCTGACAGACTGTTGCTTGAAAGTCGCCGAGAAGTTCGCATTGCCGTTGTTCACTGTGACGGTTTTTGACTGCAGCGAGACGTTGTACCCGGAAGGGCCGGTGACGTTCACGTTATAGGTTCCGTCCGGCTCGCTGAAGCTGATCGTGGCATTCTTCGACGTCTTGGACAGGCCGTTGATCGTCACTGACCACGATGATCCCGCGGGAAGGCCGGTTTCCGAAAACGTAATGGTGTAGTTAATCGCAGTGAATGTAATGGTTATCACGTGACTGGAACCGTCGAGGGAGACTGTTCCGGAGGAGGTCGCGTTGTACCCTGGCACGCTACCCACAGTGTAGGGCTCAGAGATCTTCTCGGCTGCCGCTGGGCTGAAAACTATGGTGGAACCTGTCGATGACAGCGTTGACGATCCCAGTGTGACGGACCACAATGATCCGGTTGGCAGTCCCGATTCCGTGAATGCTATGGTATATCCTGTCCACGCGGCAGCAAGAGGGAGAAAGTCCTTGAACGATCCGGAAGGCGTAACGTTCTGCGGAACTGACCCTATTCCGTTGGAACTGGGTCCCGTGTAGTTGGACCAGTAGTTTCCCCCGATCGGCAGGGACAGGTTCCATTTCACTGAGACGATGCCTTTCAGAAGTGTCGAGATCTTTGATCCGTTCATGAAGTTGTTGTGGTAGAAGGTCAGGTACGAGGACAGGTCTATCTCCAGCATGTACTCTGTATCATTGGTAACGGTATTGGAATAGTACTGCCCAAGCTGGTCACTGTTGGAGGAGATTGAGTAGTTTGAATTCATTATGTTATTGCTGAAGACCCGATACTGCTGATCATTCGTGGTGTATAGGCCGTAGGTACAGTTGAAGAACGTGTTGTCAAAGACTGAAACGTCCATGGAAAACTCGATGTCCGCAGCGAACTGAGCCTTAGAAACGGTATTGTCGAAGACAGTGACTGGGCTGCCCCCAAAAACACTAATCCCCTCTGTATTTGCTGCGAGAACGGGATTGAAAATGGTGTTGTGGGAAATGACGAGTCCGCCTATTGAGTAATCAGCATAGATTGCGTCGTATCCCGCGGAAAAATTTGTTATGGTATTGTACGAAATCGTACCGTTATAGGGATAGTCAGCTACAATTGCATTCGACTTGCTGCCATTAACCATGTTTCCTTTGATCACAAAATTCTCGACATCTCCAAAATAAATGGGATAATACTCATTGCTGAACGTGTTGTTATCGACAGCGTAATTTGTGCCCAGACCGGGATTCAAGCTAATTCCCCCGCTGAGGTTCAGAAACCTGTCGCCCTGGATACTCACGTTGTTGGCAACATCAGAAGATATGGATATTCCAGTTCCGGCATGAGCCTTTGTGCTTGAGATGACGCTGTGGGCAAAGACAATGTTGGAGCTGTCACCTGCCACAGAGAGCCCATAGCCCGAAACATAAATGACAAAGTAATCCTCACTGAAAACAGCGGAGTAAGTCGAATTTGCTAGGTTAACCCCCGTGGAAGCATTTATTTTCGATGAAACCAGATTAAGTGTCGGGCTAGAAATCAAAGCAATTCCCGTTCCCGTTCCCGCAGAAACGTTGAGGTTGTTGAAATCCAGTCCCGGAGAATCGTAAGAGGAGATCCCTGTGCTCTTAGCCGTGAAATTGCTGTTTTCAATGGTTATTGATGAGGAATTGAACAGTTTTGCCCCGACGTATGAATTGATCACGTTCAATCCCGTCAGTGTTACGCCGGATGCATTCAGGATCTTGATCGCAACGCCTGCAGCGGTTGCGTTGGTCGAGAACCCGTTTCCTGCCAGAATGGAATCATTCCTCAGGTCCGTGATATTTCCAAGCACGTCCTTCTGGAGCAAATATGTGTTTCCGCTCTGCCCTATGACCGCAGCGTTGCTCACTGTGCCATTGGCATAAATGGTCAGATTGCCCTTGTACTCAATCGCAGGTATCAGTTCCGGATGGGCAGAGGGTGCGTTGAGCGATCCTTCGCTGTTCACCAAGACTGCAAATAATGAAAGAGTCAACGCGGTTACCGCTATTATCAAGAGAAGATTCTTCATCGCCCCTTGATCTCTGCAATGATTATAAGAATGTATCCACAAACAGGCTTGGGGTTGGGATTCGCTTTTTCACATAATTTTGATGCGCCCCTATCACTCGGGGGGTAAACTGGTACCTGCCTGGTTCACTGTAGTGCTTTCCGAGTGATGACTTAAAGCGACCGCTGACATCCCCCCCACGGCTGAAACGTGTGGGGTTCCTGCTTCACCGACAGTGCCCCCTTCATTCAATCCAAGGGTCTTACTCCATCTCCCGCTATCCCTTTCGGGTAGCTTATCAGGCTTCAAGTCCCGCATGCCCTGCGGTACTCCAGTGGATATGGCTTCTGCAGTTCTAATCTCTGCATCCTCGCTTGATCCACGACTGAAGTTCGTGGGTTTGCGCTCGGTGAGATCCTCAGTCGGAATTCCTCGTGTCCACATGTGGTTGGTCCGGGAACCTGGCATAATGTTATTAGACAGGCAGGGGTGAGGTTTCATATGCCGCGCAAGACCGAAAATACCCCTCTGGTGGATTATTCGATAAGGGACCTCGACCCCGATACGTGGAAGGATTTCGAGTCATTCTTTTCGAAGTACAATGGCGTTCAAGCCGGATGCTGGTGCATGTACTATCACAGGGAGCATGTGACTCCCGGAAAGACAATTGAGGAGAAAACGGAGAACAACCACCGGGAAAAGGAAGCTCTGGTGAAATCCGGCAAGTCCAGAGGAGTGCTGATTTATGCAGGCAACAGCCTGGTTGGAAGCTGCCAGTATGGAACCAGGGAGGAACTGCCCAGGCCGGATCACGGCAGGGTTTACAAGACCCTCGAGCGGGTGGCTGGTGGATCCCCACTGTGGAGAATCACCTGCTTCTTCGTCGACAGGGATTACAGGAGGCGGGGCGTCGCCAGCATATTGCTCAGGGAAACGCTGTCAAGAATAAAGGAGGGGGGAGGGGGAACCGTGGAGGCATATCCCGTAACACACTGGAATGCATACTCTGTTTGGTTCGGATCACTGCCGATGTACCAGCAGGTTGGGTTTGAGGTTGTGGCCAAGCTGGGCAGGAGCAACGTGCTTGTGAGGAGGTATGTCTGATTTGTCGGTAATTGGCGGCCTGTTGAGCTCGACAGAACCTTTCGTCTGCCTGGTCTAGGGCAGGTATGGAGAGTTTGCGCTTGGCTTCCTTCGATCTAAAGAGTATTCCAGCGTCTTAATGGGTGCTGCTGAATTGGAATTTACCAGTTTAATGAGACTCTCGACCTGCGATGAGGAAACGAACGATATGGCTCGTTTCCAGAACTCCCAGCCTGACCCAGATTTCATAATCTTCCTGATCCGCCTGGAATAATGGCCAAAGAATCTGCCCTGGGAGATGTCTTTCTTCTCCAATACGATGGGAATGGGGAACAGGATGGAGAGGCCATTATTTCCGTCTCCATTGGATACGACCACAAGGGTCTCTGTCCCCCTGAACCATATGGAAGAGACGTACCTCCCCCGGGAGTTGCAGACCATGAAGCGCCTGTTAGTCATTACATATACCGTTTTTCTGGGATCAAAACCGTATACTGCGTAATGGAAGATGTAAACCGCCAGGGGACAGAATACTGGAATCATCGCTATAAGGGTGGAAAACATGATTGAATTTCCTGAAGTATAATTACCAAACCCGAGTACCAAAGGTACCACGTAAATCGACAGCGACAGTACTCCTACCATGGAATCCAGGCGTTTTGAACGGTGGATAAATGCAAAATCACTTGTGAACGATTCCAGCACCCGCTCGTCCTGACTTAGGTGTCTGACAGACTTTGCCCGAGCGTTATTAACTGCCTCTTGTTCCCTGTGACGGTAGCTCTTGCGACTTCCAGACGCCGGGTGCACATGCTCAACCCCTCCGATTGGACTTCCGCAGTTGCTACACTTGCCTGGATCTGGAGAAAGTGCGCCACAAACCTGGCACTGGTACTCTCCGTTCATCAGTTTTCCGTATGAATAAGAATGTGAAGCATCTTTCGATTCCCTGCTCCCGGGAGATACGATCCTGATAGCGGAGAATTCCCTTGCAGAAGACCTGGCCCTGTCGAACATGCTGTCTTATCCCCTTGATTTCACGAAGAGTCCGTGCCAGTAGATCCATGGTCACGCTTGGATAAGGGAAGCAATGCACTCAGCAAAGGCCAGAACTGTGCATGCGGGAGACTCAGCTTTCCTGTTTCCTTTGCAAAACAAAGGTACTCAACTGATATATCCCGCCCGGTGGATCACCCTCTCGGTTCAGGAATGCCAAACGAGGTCATTACTATCAACAGCCTGGTGAAGGAGTATGGCCCTTTGAGAGCCGTAAACGGCATATCGTTCTCGGTCAACAGGGGGGAAATATTCAGCCTGCTTGGTCCAAATGGAGCGGGGAAGACCACCACGGTGGAAATAATTGAGGGGTTGCGGAGCGCAACCTCGGGCACCGTCAGTGTCATGGGCCTTGACCCCATGAAGGACAGGCAGGAACTGCTCCGGAAGGTGGGAATAATGCCACAGGATTTTGACTTCATCGATCTCATCACGCCTCTTGAGGCCGTTAATTTCTACCTATCATCCATGGGTTCCAAGACTGATCCCGGGGAAATTCTTGACGCCGTGGAACTTTCAGACAAGAAGGATTCGCTTTTCAATACCCTGTCCGGTGGACAGAAACAGAAACTCGGTATCGCGATTGCACTTTGCAACGATCCAGAGATTCTGTTCCTGGACGAACCGACGGCCGGCCTTGATCCGGTTTCCAGGAGAAACGTATGGACGGTCATCGAGAAGATGAGGAAGTCCGGAAAAACGGTTTTCCTTACGACACACTACCTGGAAGAGGCAGAGAAGCTTGCTGACAGGGTAGCAATAGTGCACAACGGCGCTATACTTGACATGGGGTCCCCGGCTGAACTGGTCGACCGGCACGGATCGGGGAGCGTAATGTCGATCACCGCCTCAGGAATAAATGCAGTTGATCTGGAAAGGGAAGGATTCACTGCATCTGAGCATAACGGGAACCTGGAGGTAAGCCCCATCAAGAACGTGAAGGATTTCTTCAGGGCGGTTGAGTACCTGAAATCCAGGAATACAGACGTGAAAACGCTGAACCTCAAGAAAGAGAGCCTTGAAGACGTGTTCATAAAGATGGTCGGAAAGGAGGCGGAAGATGAATCTTAACCGATCCATGGCATATTTCCGGATACACGCCAAATCGTTCCTGAGGTCGAAGTCCGGAGTCTTCTTCCTGCTCCTCCTCCCGGTGATATTCATCCTCCTCTTCGGGGCGATTTTTTCCGGGAACGGTGGGCAGAAGGCAACCTTGGCCGTGCAGAACGACTCAGGTTCTGCCTTTTCCCATGAACTTTGCTCCGCGCTCAATGCATCGGGGCAGTTCAACGTGGAGATCGTTCCGTCCGGCGATAACATTTCCAAGTTCATGCAGCATAACTCAATTGACCAGGGACTCGTGATTCCTGCCAGTGTCACTTCGAACAGCACCGGCAGCATCCAGTTCATTTACAGCCCGTCTGACCCGTACTCACAGTCATACGGGCTGGTAATCCAGAACATTGTGCTCAGTATGCTCAGCCACAACACATCCCCGCAGATGAAAGTCCATAACATTCCGGTCTCCGTTAATATACCGAAGTACGTGGACTACTATCTTCCCGGGATCGTCGGATATACGTTCCTCAATGCGATCTTCGCGGTGAGCTACCTTGTGCCTACGTACAGGAAAAGGAAGATCTTCAGGCAGCTTGAGCTGTCCGGACTTACAAAGGGAGAGTGGCTGTTCTCAATGGTGCTGTTCTACTTTGTCCTGACGGCGATATCGGACATAGTCTTGTTTGTAGTTGGATACGCTGCGTTGGGGATCGCCGTTCCGGTCACCTGGGAAATGATCCTGCTTACTGGCGCTACGATTTTCGTGGGAATGCTTTTCTTCATCTCCATAGGAATGGTATCCGGGTTGGTGACAAAGAACGAGGAAACCGCCAACCTGATTGCCAACGTGATATTCTTCCCCATGCTCTTCCTGTCAGGCGTATTCTTCCCGGTGAGCATGATGCCTTCCTACTTGCAGCAGATAGCAAGCGTACTTCCCCTCACGGCTATGATAAAGGTTCTCGTTGACGTGCTCCTGTATGCTGAATATACAACCGTGGTTCCAATCCTGGCAATCCTGGGAGTGATTGCTGCCGGCCTTTTCGTGGTCGTAGCCTATCTTGCAAGGAAAATGGACATAGACTGATCGCCCGGGATCAGGCGGACTGCAGCCTTTCCCTCATCGCAAGCAGCGACTCCCGCAACTTGTCCGGGAAGTTCCTGCCGAAAGTTCGGAAGAATGATTCCGTCTCCTCCAGTTCCGCCAGGAATGCCCTGGCATCAACGGCAAGCAGCGTCCTGAGGACGTTCCTGTCCACGATGTTGTTGACGTCGAAGGAATCCGGATCCGGGGTTATTCCGATGGGGGTTTTCTTCACTGCGACTTTCTTTCCATGAACTCTGTCCAGAATCCAGCGGATCACGTACGCGTTGTTCCCGTAGCCGGGCCACATGAATTTTCCGTCGGGGTTCTTTCGGAACCAGTTCACGTTGTAAATCCTGGGCGGATTACGGACCGTTTTGCCCATCTTGAGATGGTGCGCGAAATAGTCGGCCATATTGTATCCGGTGAACGGGCGCATCGCCATGGGATCGTTCCTGAGCATGCCCACCTTTCCGACCGTTGCAGCCGTGGTTTCGACTCGCTGCATCGCACCGATCAGGACGCCTTCCTGCCAGTTGTATGCCTCGAAAACCAGTGGCACCAGGTCCTTTCTCCTTCCTCCGTATAGGAATGCAGACACCGGAACTCCCTGGGGATCGTCATATCTCGGCGACAGGTAGGGATACTGCCTGATTGGTGTCGTGAATCTTGAATTGGGGTGCGCCGCATCCTCTCCCGCCTTCGCAGGTTCTCCCTTCCAGTTTATGAGCCCCGCCGGCCTCTCGCGCATTCCCTCCCAGTATGGCCGTCCGGCGGAATCCAGCGCGACGTTCGTGAAGATCGTGTTGCTTGAGATGGCTTTCATGGCATTGGGGTTTGTTCTTTCGCTGGTCTGCGGGGCAACGCCAAAAAATCCGTATTCCGGGTTCACTGCATGCAGGAAGCCGTCTTTCTCGTGCATCCATATGATGTCGTCTGAGATCAGCTCGGTACTCCAGCCTGAATTCTTCATCTCCGCTGGCGGATCAAGCATGGAGAGGTTTGTCTTTCCACTGGAACTGGGGAACGCACCGCTCACATAAGTGACGGTTCCATTCGGTTCCTTCACGCCTATGAGCATCATGTGCTCTGCCATCCAACCCTCGTTCCGCCCCTTTACTGAGGCGATCCTGAGTGCATGGCATTTCTTGCTCAGAAGGGCGTTCCCCCCGTAGTTGGAGTTCACGCTCACTATGATTCCGTCCCCTTCGTTCTCATCCACGAAGTGGCAGATGTACCTGTTGCGAGGATCCAGGGATAAGGTTGCATGTATTCCTATGGTGAAATTATTCCTGGAGGCGAACGAATCCACAATCTGCGTTCCGTACCTTGCGATGATGGTGAGGTTTGCGACCACATATGGACTGTCCGAGATTTCGATCCCGGCCTGGCCAAGGGGCGAACCCGAAGGGCCGAGCCAGTAGGGAACCACGTACATCCTCTTCCCCTCCATTGAGGCGTCCAGGATCGGAGTTATCTTGCCCCACGCCGTGGACGAGTCCATCCAGTTGTTGGTGGGACCGGCATCCCCTTCCGATCCGTGGGTGCAGATGTAGGTATCCTTTTCCGTTCTCGCAACATCCAGCGGGCTGCTCCTGTACAGGTAGCTGCCCGGGTTATAGGAAGGATTGAGAGGAACCAGAATTCCGCTATTTGCAAGATGCTTCTTGATAGAAGTGATCTGGGAATCCCGATCTATTATCTCCACCGAGGATGGCTGGCACAGGGAATGGGCTGTTTCAATTGCTGAAGCAATCTTGTCATAAACGGACGGGTTCAGCTTCTTCAGCCTGATTGCAAACTCAGATTCCTGAAGCGAAGATGCCACGGACCTGCTTATCTCCTGATCGCCCTCGAAAGAGCCAAGGTTCAACATTCAAGTACCTCTGTGAAACCGCCTTGCGGCTTATAATGTCAGCGCCTGATCTGTGCTGGCATAGTGGTTATTTCAGCAAAGTGCCAAGGTATATAAAAATTGACGAATTTCAATTCGGCAATAAGCGAACAAATGCCGTTGCGCATTGCCGGGAATCAGGTTAGCATACGGCATGGCATAAGGTTTCTGGTTGCGCTTAGCTCTCTTTGTATCCGGAGTGCTGAGTTTCGATGGACAGCATGTAGCGTTCGCTCAGGGTTAGAAAGATAAGAATTTTAGAGAGCTTGTCGTTCATGCTTAATGAGCGACCACCCTGCCGGGATCGGGACGAATGCGAACCTTTCTGGAACACCGTTGATCACCATGACCTCCCCTTTTTATGCGATCATTCCTGTTGCGCTTCTCATTATTGCACTGGCCTCCACGAACCTTCTCCTCCTCGACTATGTGCACGTGATGTTCGGTGCGCTGTGGACCGGAATAGACATTTTCATGGGACTTGTAATTGGGCGGATTCTTGCCAAGGTCAGCATCCAGTTTCGCGTGGAATTCATCAGGAGGCTCGTTCCCATCATGCTGTTCCTGATGCCAGCGCTGGCTTCTGTCACCGTTACCGCTGGGATATACCTTGCACAGAGCGAGGGCGTGTTCAACCTGTCTTATTACACCATCATAACGGCAGGTATCATCGTGATACTGCTGATAGTGCAGGGAATCGGGATATTCCTGAGGAACGAGTTGATAATATTCCTGGAGTTGAGGAAGAGCAATCCTGACTTTCAGCGAATATCAAGGCTGGGCATGATAAACTTCAACCTCTCTGGCGTGCAGGCGGTTCTTCAGATCGCCATCATCTTCGTAATGGCAAGCATCGCTTCCGGAAGCTACAATTTTTGAAAATGCGGAGAATTAGGTGCTGCCGCGTCCCACAGGCAGTCCCGATTCCTCCCATTCCTTAATTCCACCTTCGTATGCGTATGAGTCGAATCCCTTCTCCGCCAGGAACGAAGCAGCCTTCCTGGATGCATTGCAGGTGTAACTTGCGCAGTAAGTTATCACTTTCCTGCTTCTGTCGATATTGCTGTATCCTCCCTCGGTAAGATCCTTCAGGGGAATGGAAATTGATCCCTGTATGTGGTGGTCCCTGTAGGAATCAGGCCCGAGAACGTTTACTACGATGGCAGTCCCGGAGTGCATGTGCTCTTTCACTTCTTCCTTGGTCACTGTTTTCAATACCGGTTCTTGCATGATACTCAATCAAAATATCGGATTAAAAGTCTTCCCCGTTCTCCGCTTCCACCTTTTGCCGGGAGGGCTCACTTTATGTCTACTTTCTTGACCTTGGCCTTCTTCGCATGTTCTGATCCGGCCACGACGTTCAAGCCGATCTTCATGAAATCGCCGGCAACGTCCATTGCGCCACGGAAAGAACGTTCTGCAAGGTCTACAAAGCCCTTCGGAACGCATATTCTCAACTGCACCACGAAATCTCTTGACCCGTCTCTATCCTTTTCCTCTTCCGTCCTTTCACCTCAGTTGAATATGCAGATATCCGTTATTAAATTCTGCAGAAGTTGGCTGCTTATTCTGTAAAGTCTGCGGAAGGTAGAAAACCCTTCTCCAGTTATCGACCTCAATAACGAGTTCTCCGCTTCTGTTGTAGAGGTTCATCCTCTCCTTTGACGCAAATGGAAGCTTGATCTTTGCGATGATTGCGTCTCCGCTCTTCACATATTCTATGGGTATGCTCCGGCTGAACACCTCGTACGGATCGGAGTTTCCATAAATTTCCCGGCCCAAGTTCTGCAAACGCTCACTGCCGGTTGGTTCTTCGTTGGAGAACATCAGCCTGAATATCTTGAGGTCCTGGAAATACGAATCCATTTCTTTCATTATTCCCTCCTGGATTCTTCTCCATTTCTCGAAGAATTCCCCGCTGTTTCCGTGGAATATCTTGTTTATCACCAGGGCGTCAACTGGATATCCGTACAGGAGAAGGTAGGTGTACGCCCTCATGGTTTCATTCAGCGACATCCGATCCGGGGTGCAGACCAGCCTGATGGACGTGATCTTATCGTCGACAAGAATGTTCCTTACCTCCTTGAGGCCGTCATACAGGTTTTCCATGCTCTTGAACACGGAATCATCGGGAACTGGAACGCTGAGGAACGGACGTGCCAGAGGCCGCACGAGTTTAGCCGTTCTCCTTCCAATGGGGAACAATTTCTCCATGTACCAGGACATTGCCTCAGGGAACGACAGCAGTTTGAGCGATTCCCCGGTCGGTGCACTGTCCATTACGATCACGTCGTAATTTCCCTGTTTCACATAATCCGACACGTAGAGTAATTCTGCTCCTTCATCAAATCCTGGAAGGGTTGCGATCTCCTCGGACGAAACGGGATCAAGACCCTGAGTGCTGAACAGTCCGCTAAGAAATCCTTTCAGGGTGTCCCAGTACTTGTTGACTGCGTCTATGGCGCTGATCTCCTGAGCGTCCAAATTATCGGATATTTTCCTGATCTTGGGGCCGATCTCGGTTGCAAACGCGTCTGAAAGACTGTGTGCAGGGTCCGTGGAAATTATGATTGTTTTGAAGCCCTTCTTTGCAAGAAGAATGGCTGTAGATGCAGCCACGCTGGTTTTTCCCACTCCGCCTTTTCCGGTGAATAGTATTATCCTCGTAGACATCAGAAAACCATCCTGATTCCAATCCTCCTGGAAGCGGTATGGAATTGGTCACTCCGGCATAAATGTGGTTCATGCCTGATTCCGAAACTGCGGGTCTTTCCTGAAATTGGAATAAGAACATGTAAGTACCGAATCAAGGCATCAAAGCGGGTGTGCATTGACGATACCGGACTGAAGGCTGGCATTACTGGCACTGATCCTTCAGGTCCCCCGGATTGCGGTGTCCCTGCAGCCATAACGGATTCAGGTGGAAGGGGAGTGGCCACGGGACATGATCGGGCAGCAACGTGCGAGGATCTAGAAATATTCCCAAAACCGGTCTTCCCAAAGGTCATACTCTTCCTTCAGTTGCTTGATCTGTTTCACTTCAAATCCCGGGGTACGTTTCTCCTTCTTGTATAGATGGAGGAGGCTCTCGTAGCTGTTCTTTGACAGTGTGTCGAAATCTTCCCTAATCTTTTTCTCAATGTGTGGATGCAACCTGCCCACTTTTCTGCCGGTATATAGAACCTTGAAGAATTTCTCATTTCCAAGGGTGACGTGAAATATCCTCCAGTCCATGTCAATCTGAGCCTTGAAACGGTTCCCGATGATGTTTGCCAGCGCTTCGGTTACTTCTATTTCGTGTGCTCCCCCTCCCACACGGAAGGAAATTTCGAGACCTTTCTCCATTGCGGTCAATGAGTTGATCCGCAATAGTACTTTGCGGTTTCCACCGAATCCATTATTGAAACAAGCCGTCAGACCATCCTTAAATACAGTTATTGATCGAGCGCGTAAATTACCTGTTCTTCGGAAGCATCCTCTGTTAAAGTGATCCTGCGGAAAATTGCAGCCGCAGCCCCGACGAAAAATGAATTAACAGGGGAAGTGATCCATGATCGAATCAATATGCCTTGCAAATGCAAAACGTGTGGCGAGGTGTTCCCAAGCGCGAAGCAAAGAGATGCTCACGCTACGAAGGAACATCCTGGCAAGTGATGTTTCGCAATCTCCATTGGGATGTGCTTTTCCCGTAACCCACGTCCCTCGATCATGTGAAGTATATATTGAGAATTGAGCAATTCGCCAAGAAACATAAGTAAATTGAAAATAAAATTTAAAAAAAAATGAGCGGGATCAGTTATCGGTTCCGGTGCTGTTGTCTTTGTTGTTGGTGTTCTGGCTGTCGCTGTTCTGTGAGTCGTCGCTGGATGAACTTTCTGACTGGTCGCCGTTCTGAACCAATTCCACAGACATGACTGCATTGGTGGACTGGTTCACCTCAACATCGTACGCGTGGCCATTTGGTGCGAGGACCGTAACGTCAACAACTGCTGTTCCGTTCTCAGTGTCGCTTTCGACCTTCAGCAACTTTGCTGTGCCGTTTCCCTGGTAGTGCTGATCGACATAGGCAATTGCTGCCTGTTCTGCAGACGTCAGGTTCGCAGGCGCTGTTCCAGCCTGGAGCAAGTGCCCAACGCTTCCCGAAGCCGCAGTTCCTGCCATGACTCCTGAGGATGCAAGGACAATTGTGACTATGACCTTGGCAAGTAATGATAGCATTCTGATTTCACCTCCTTAACAGGCGAGGGGGCTTAATGCGTAAAGCATTCTGGAACAGGCCTGTTCCATAATGTTAATAAGCGGACCCCGGGATTGAACAAGAATGAGACGATACATGACGATCCTTGTTCTAGGCACATCACTGTTACTGTTATTCTCCACGTCCTTATCTTACGCTGAAGGCGGTGAAGATCAGGTTACGTTATCAAATTCACCAAGTGTTTCGGTCAGCCTGAGCAATAACACAACGGTTAATGTGTCATATTCAGAGATATTTGTGGGAACGTCCGCGGGAGTTGTGGGCGCAAGCTTTGGAGCCCAGGCCTGGATCATCACAAACACGTCGTCCGGGTACGTATACAGATCAAGCTTTGACCTGAAGCCTGTGGCCGGATCTGATAGTGCGGACCTTTACAAGAATGTCATGAATTTGAGCAGCCAGGCCTCGCTGGGCAATGATTCGACTCCCTCGTTGCCCGTGGCTGTTGCAGTTACGGTAAGCCATTACAAAGGTCCCATATCTGTACTGAACGTGACAAATTCCACCACCCCTAAGAACGCTTCAATCTCTAACGTTAGCCTCTCCACGCTGACGCTGTCCTTCAGCATTAAGTTTAATCTGACAGGCTCGGAGGTTGCCAACGGGAACGTAAATGTCGTTCTGGTTCAGACTCTCCGTGGCAGTTTCAATTCAAAGTCGCTTGAAGAGAGTGAAGTGGACACGTATGAGAAGAATTCGTCTGATCTTGGTGGCGGAGTGGCGCTCCTGAACAACAATACCAGTGACCTCAGAGCAGTATACTGGTGGAACAACAACTTCACGTACAACGGAAAGAATGGTTCAGACCATGCAGTTTTGATTCCGGGAGATAACTCAATCCAGATTGGTTTTGTTTTCAAAACAAATGCTACCCAGGGTCAATACACGCTTAGCCAGGACCCGTACCTGTCAGTAAAAGGAGCAAATCTCGCGGGCAGCACGATTCAGATATACGCCCAACCGGTTATCAGCTTCATCATGCAGTATATGGAGTTCTTCTCCGTGGGAATTGCTGCAGGTTCAATCGCAATCGTAGTCATGTACCGTGTCCACAAAAATAACAAAATCAAGCTTTAGATCTCGTCCAGCATCTTGAATATGGAATACGCTATTGAATCTAAGAAGCTACTGCTGTATCTCTTCAGGAATTTTATCACGATATCCCTGTTCTCAAGTGATACCCTGGCTTTTTCCCCTTCCACGGTGTAAGAAACGATTCCGTTTTGCTTCATTCCCTCCAGGCTTTGCAATGCCTTGGCGTCCCTGATGGAAAGTTCGTATTCTCCGGAAACGGCAGCCCTTGTAATAATCTCCTTTGAGACGGGATTTCTCAGGTGTACTGCTAATCTCCGCTCCAGCATTGTGTCTGAAGCGCTTGAAAAATACCTTACAACGTGCTCATCCTTCATTGAATAGATTTCGCCCTTCCTTTCCATCTGATAGAGATGGTAGTCAAGCTTTCCAACAGCAGACCCTGTCTTACGCTGCAGTTCCCTGAAATACAGTCCCGGGTTTTCCGTTATGATCTGCAGCAGTTTTTCCCTGAAGGTCTCTATTTCGGTCAATTAATGCATTCCATTCAGTATCATCAGGTAAATCACTACAAGCGTTGCGAATGCGAGCAGGATTCCAGGATATGCTCCGGGTATGTTGACGTATCCAAGCAGGATAAGCCATGTGAACGCCATATAAGCCATGAGGAAGATTGAGATGAGAACTATGCCTGTCAGCATTCTTACGCGCCTTATCCTGAATGCACGGACTGTTCCTACCAGCACTATGAGATCAATTACCATGGAAATCCCGAGTATCAGAAGAAAGATGTCCTGTGTGTAAGGAGCCACCACATTCATACCTGAAGATATCCAGACTGGACATTAAATTATGACGATTCCTATAAACCTCCCCCCCCCGAATCCCAGTCTCCTGGGCATATGATCCAATCTGAATGGTTGTAGGAGCCACCAGTAATGCACATTTTGCTGGGAAGAAGCGTGTAAATGGGATATGCCCAGTTAGGCATATGTTGAATACATACCTGAGAAAGAAGAGTGTTAACTGCGGGGAATATTTCTACGAAATGACCCCCTGCTGGGAAGGGAGAAAAGAAGATCAGGTATCATAGCAAGTACCTTGGGATACAGAAGGAAAATGGGATTGAAAAGATGCGGACGCACCTGCCCAGGAATGTTTTCGTTTACGGTCCGTTGATACCGGTACTGATGATTGCTGCTAAGTTCATCAGCACATTCACGATTGCCCAAATCTGTGGTCCTCATGCTAGGTCACATCCTGCGTTACTGTGTATTCGTCAGTACATCTGCAAAATAACAGCTTGAGCTGAATTATTCATTGAAATATCCATGGAACCAACGTAATACATCAAGAAAACATAGATCCCGTCATAGCCTGCCGAGACGTCATAAGGAAACAGACCGGAAGTAAACGAAGCATAAAAATATAGGAACCCGGCAGCCGATATATTGGACGTCATAGAAGACCCGGTGGAATTCCTGGTCAATGAGTGAAAGTGCTGATTGTAACTGGAATAGATGGAGATACTGGCGTTTGTGCTGCTTGTTTTCATTTCCGTGACTTCATAAAAGCCATAGGATGTGCTGTTATAGTAAACATATTCTAACGAAGTTACACCCACGCTGTAGGTTAATGTGGACGGGTCTCCTTGCCGTGGGGAACCCTGCTCCTCATAAGTCTTGTTGACTCCGGAGGCGTTGGACATAGTCGAAGAAGAGGGAAAGGCAAAATGCGCTCCTGTGGATGCCTTCTCCACCAGAGGCACAACGACGACCGAAAGCAAGAAAATGACTATGATAAAGGCAACCAGTGTCCCGATCCCCTTCGCAACCGAATAGCGACGAAATACCAACTTTGCACCTAATTATACATTCAGTGAAGATATATAATATCCCCTTCGCAACCGAATAGCGACGAAATACCAACGGAGGATTTCGAATAACTCCCGTGTTTTACCCGGAATGGTAAGGTGTTGGTGACAGACACCTTTATTCATGGAATAGCCATGTTACTGCGTGAGCAGTTTACTTGACGAAGAACTGAAGGAAAAATGCCGCATCAACGGTATTCATGATCCCCTGGCATGCATGAAGGATGCCATAGGCTGGTCCGTCTTTCCGGAACTCCTGAAGGATCTGTACCGCAACGATACAGACCAGGGCGCAAGACCGGACATTCCCGTGACCACCATGGTCAAGGTCCTCTTCCTGCAGAGCACGTTCAACATGGTGGACGAGCAGGCGGAGAAGGAGATAAAGGACCGGACATCGTTCATGAACTTCCCGGGATTCCCGGAGGTGATTGCGGTCCGACGAATGTCGTCGGGAGAAACCGCGCGAACGGCAAGCGGTACGAGGGAGAACTGGTGAAGGCGATCAGGGCCAGAGGAATCTATGCGCGCCTCGGGAGATCCAACGAGGAAGCCGATGTGATACTTCCAAACGGAATGCTCACTGAGGTGAAGAGCTCCTCCAGGAAGAACTTCAGCCTGAACCATGACAGAGAGACCAAGGATCAGTTCCACAGGCTCCTTGAGGTTCCCGGGCGAGTATTCTATGCAGTCAGATATCAAGAAGCTTCGGCCAAACCTTTTCCGTCCCAAATGACGAGCGCTGGCCCCACGGTAACGAGACCGGGAAATTTGCATGTAAACTGAATCAGGCTCTATGGTAATTTTCAAATATAGCGGAAATCTATTCCAATGTGCAAAGTTCCCGTCCGAATCCGCCATTTGGGAACAGTGCCATCCCTGAAAAATTGAGGAAAATGTGGAGGGTTATTGGAAGAAGCCTGCATACTGGGGCGGGGCAGTTTTTTATGGTCATGGTGTTATCAATTGTCGTTATTCTCTCCTTCATTGGAGTGGCGAACTCTCTGGATAAACCTAAAGTTCAGAGTGATTACATTGTACCGTCGACAAACAGTGAGGTTCTGCACATGATCCAGAAGATCCAACCCACTTTCGTTTTTAACCGTACAGTAAGTATTGCAGGGTGGTCATCGAACATCATCGTTATGTCCCCTGTCTATGTGGGGAATATGTCCAATCTTGGAGGAATAGGTGCTGTCCAGATAATGATCGCCCAGGATAACGTTACTGGCCATTCCAATTATGAGCTCAGCGCAGGCATAAGTGAGTTTTCCATATCTGACACTGTAAGTGGATGGGGATCAACACCAGCTTACAATCCACCCAGTATCATAAATTTTGGAGAATTCCTGGAACTGAACGGCAAACTTCTTGAGTTTACGTATGAAGCCATCGGAGTTACGGCCATCTCATCACCTCCAGTCAATGAGACTGTTTACCTGAACTTTACAATTTCCCCAGTGGCCTTCACTGGAAGCGCCTTGCAGTATGGATCTCCCATCAATTTTGCTGTCGTACTGGAAGAAACCCTCGTGAACGAGACGTTGTACCTATGAACAGACGAAGGAAAATCATTCTGGTGGCAGTCTTTGAAGTCCTCATACTGGTCCTGACGTTCACTGTTTATTCGGCACAGACTCAACCTGCACAATTTAAGCTGTCCAAACTTACTTCCTACGAGAAGGGGTACTGGTCTTCATCTGAGATCAGGAACAGAACCATGAACATAAGTGCCTTTGGAAATGAGGTTGAGTTAGGGTTCTATGGCGGGGGAGACTTATTTCCAGAATTTTACGGGCCCGATGGGCCACATTACGACCCTGTCATAAACCTAAGCTACTACCAGTATTCTGTTGTGATGAATGCATACTTGCTCACCATTGTAGAGTTGAATCAGTCTCTTTCGTTCCCATGGACTGGGATCACATTTAGCATTACTGACGCTTCCATGTCCCTGAGTGATCCGTACTTGTTCCTGTCGCCCACTCAAGAATACTCGAATCCCCCTGGAAATCAGTACATAGTGACCGACATGAATCTTGGAAAGTACATACCGTATAATGAAACTCTAAACTGCTGGCTGAACTTTACCATTCAACCCATTGCGCTTCTGGGCCCCTATCATTTTGCCGGACCGGAATACCACGTAACAATTACCTGGCAACTCGAAATCGTTTAAACTGGATTCCTTAATCATGGGATTGAACGGTTTTCGAAGATCTCCGCAACCTCTGGTCCAGGGCGTGGAATCAAGAGAATAGACAGGAATCAATTGTTGCT
>JAMDBT010000047.1 GCA_023487205.1 Thermoplasmatota archaeon | reverse complement strand
CCCCTTATCCAGAAGTCAGTGACTCGCGGACCCCAGGATTAATCCATGTCCCTGGTTGGTTCTTCCAATGTCTCCGCTTTAATGTGACCCTCTATCGGAGTAAACCGGGAGGACAGCCTTGAAAGGACCTTTGGAAGTGTAGTGTATTCCATATCGGACTCGGGAAGCCTGTGAGGCTCAAAGGGACCCATTCTCCTAAGGTGATCGGTCATCTCTATGGCAGTCCTTCTTGCACCGTCAAAAGCAACATCGTCAAACAAATCAACTGGACCTGCGAGTTTTCCATCCTTGAGAACAAATCCAAGGGCAGCTACCCTTGGCGGTCCGTCAAATCTTGTCATCTTCGAGTCCTTGATTCCGACTGGCATTAGCGGACCGTTAAACGAACCCCTCATCCATCCCGACACAAGAAACGGATGTGCAAACGCTTCAAGGGATTCCCCAGAAGCAGGCAATCCTGACTGGATTCTGACAATGGCAGCCGGATCATCCTTGCCCACATATTCTCCCGCAATCAGGGAGAGCTTGTCTGTGGTGACAACTGCAACATTTTCATCTGGCAATTTCTCGTGAGCTTCCTTGGTGTATACCCTCTTGATCACATACCTGCTCTTTGATCCTATCATTGCCAGAATATCGTACGTGTTCTCCGGTGATGGGAGTTCTATTTTCCTTCCCTCGAGTACGTCCCACACCTCGAACCTGAAGCCGTCATGCATATTCGGATCTATGACCAGACCGGGCGTGTTGAACGGATCAGCAAACATCTTGAAAATTGGAAAATTGAATGCCCCAGGCTCAGTCTTGTCCATCATGTAAACAATGAAAGGCTCAGACTTCCTCGACGTAATCTCCATCTCAGCAACTCCGGGACCCATTCCCTTGATGTTGCCGGAGAAAGCATCCTTCAAAAGATCCTGGCCCGCCCCATATAGGCCCACCTTCTTTGCGACTTCTGTACCCGCTTTGAAAGCATTCCAGGCCAAGCCATGGACTTCCGGGTTGTCTATTCCCCTGCTGTGCACCATCGTAATCTGAATATCGTCTCCCACATGGCCAACATGAAAACCGGTTAACAGCCCCCGGGAGTTGTCACTGACAAACTTCCTGACTTCTTCTTCCACGGGTGCGTACACGGTGGTATGCCCTGGAAGACTGCCTATATCGGCCTTGATATGAGAAATAGTAGCTTTCATTCCAATTGTATATGAAAACTCATGTAAAAATACTTTCTAACTGATGCATGCAACAGTGTACTCCCTCCTCGGTCCCTCCGGACTCAAGAACAGGATCCACGTTTCCATGAACTTTCTAACTTGCATTGAATGGAGAATGGATCTGGACTGGATTCCTTTGCATACCGAATTTCGATGATGATCTTGCCTGAAAACCCTTAAAATCCTTTATTCCTGAGCTAACTAAACTATTTTAATTTGTTAACAATCCCCACCGCATGCCAGAAATTGACATCAACATCATCATCGGCGGCCCCCAAGGTGGGGGTATAGACACATCGGCCGGGATGATCGGCAGGGCGCTCGCATACGCCGGCTTGAACGTGATTTCGGTCAGGGAATTCCACTCGAACATAAAGGGCAGACATAGTTATGTGCATCTTCGTGCGAAGGAAGGTACGGTAAGGTCCCTGACGTATCCAGTAGACCTTCTTGTGGCTCTTGATCCTGATACGATCTTTGAGCACCTCCAGGACGTTGGAAAGGAGACCAGGATCATATATGATTCCGGTTTCGAAGGCTCAGAGCTTAGCCAGGCCAGGATGATCATGAGGGACACCCAGAAAGCGATTAGAGTAAACCTGGAATCTGGAGGCTATCCCTCCACCGTAAAAGGAATGCTTGAGAGCATGAAAGCGAGGGGAGGCGTTCCTGTAGCGGTGTCATTCGACGGCATTATATCTGAAGTGATCAAGGATGGGGTTGCCTCAAGGTATTACAACACTCTGGGAGCGGCAATAACTTTGAGTGTTCTAGGCATACCCCAGGAGCACATAATCAGCGCAATCAAGTTCGTATTTGGAAACAAGGAAAAAGTAATTGAGCCGAATGTTGAAGTTGTAAATTCTGCTTACAAGTTTGCAGGGAGCCTTAATATTGACCCTTCTGGGTTCAAGAAATCAAAGCCCGAGAAGGCACTGATGCTGACCGGAAATGACGGAGCGGCACTTGGTAAGCTTATGGGAGGGCTCAGGTTTCAGACTTACTATCCTATTACGCCGGCGAGCGACGAGAGCAGTGCAATTGAGGAACACGAGAATATCCAGTGGATCCGCGGGGAATCTGACAACCTCTCCAAGGGCGGCGTTACTGTCGTCCAGGCGGAAGACGAACTCTCGGCAATAACCATGGCTTCCGGGGCTGCCTTGACGGGAGTAAGAAGTGCAACCGCCACAAGCGGACCAGGTTTCTCCTTGATGGCAGAAGCAATTTCTTTTGCAGGAATGGATGAGATTCCGGTGGTCATTACACTTTATCAGAGAGGTGGCCCGAGCACGGGATTGCCCACCAGAAACGGCCAGTCTGACCTGCTTTTTGCCCTAAATACCGGGCATGGAGAGTTTCCCAGAATAGTCATATCTTCTGGGGACGTGGAGGAATGCGTTTACGACGCGATGAATGCGCTGAATTATGCCAACAGGTATCAGTTGCCGGTGATACATTTGATAGACAAGAATCTGGCCAACACCACACAGCTTGTCAATAACGTGGATCCCAGGAAGGTGAAGATCGTTAATTCTCCCGTCACGACCGATAAGAATGGATTCAAGAGATATGACCTCAACACTGAGAACGGAATTTCCAAAATGGGATTTTTTGGTCGTGACATATTCTGGATGACTGGTGACGAGCATGATGAACTTGGCCACGTTACTGAAGACCCGGAGATGAGGGACAGACAGATGGAAAAGAGGTTCAGGAAGCTTGAAACCGCTGACGCCGAGATACCCATACAGGAAAAAGTCCTTTTACTCGGGGAGGCGGATGCATCCTTCACTCTTGTTACGTGGGGAAGTCAGAAAGGCGTTTGCCTCGACGTTCTGGACAGGTTTAAGAAGAAAGGCGTAAAGATCAAGCTGTTGTATTTGAAAATGTTTCATCCATTCCCATCAGAATTCGTTTATGAAGTCTTGAAGAAGTCCGAGAAAGTGATTGACCTGGAGAGCAACATGCTGGCTCAGGCGGCCCAAGTAATCAGGACAAGGACCGGGTTCAAAATCGAGAACCAGATTCTGAAGTATAATGGCCGGCATGTTACCGAGGATGAGCTTTATGAGGCTATTGAGAGGATTATTGCAGGAAAAGACACAAAGGTGGTGCTGACAAATGGCGCATAATTTCAGGAGCGATGTTGCAATAGATTGGTGTCCGGGCTGCGGGGATTTCGGTATAGTGACCGGAATTACCCAGGCATTGACGGAAATGGATTTTAAGCCCGAGGACGTAGCTTTAGTTTCGGGAATAGGGTGTTCCGGAAAGACTCCTCACTACCTGAACATAGCCGGCGTGCATACGCTTCACGGAAGATCGATACCATATGCCGTGGGCGTCAAGCTTGCAAATCCAGGCTTGAAAGTTCTCGTCACCAGTGGAGACGGGGACATGCTCAGCATTGGTGCAGGGCACTTTGTTGCGGAGGGAAGGAGAAACACCGGGCTGACAATTATCCTGTACGACAACGAGGTTTACGGCCTTACAAAAGGACAGGCTTCACCAACCATGATGCTAGGAATGAAAACCAAAGGGTTGAGCAGGCCCAATATATTCAGCAAGCTGAACCCTATTGCGCTTGCCCTGGCATCTGGGTACACCTTCATCGCTAGAGGCTTCTCCTTTGATACCAAGCAACTCAAGGAACTAATCAAGAAGGCAATCGCTCACGATGGGACCGCACTAATAGATGTTCTTCAGCCCTGCCCCACTTACAATAATATCAACACAATGGAGTGGTACAGGGAAAGAGTGTACAAGCTTGAGGACAACAAGGACTGGGATCCGGTTGTTACTGAGGTGAATGAGTCCCAGACCGCATCCAAGTATCAGCAGGCATACGAAAAGTCGTTGGAGTGGGACCAGAAAATCCCCACTGGTGTGTTTTACCAGAACAAAACTGTTCCAAGTTTCACCAGAAGGATTAACGAGGTGGTTCCCAACTATCTGGAAACTCCACCTGCTAAGCAGCAATACCGCGACTCCCAGGGTTACACCATAGTTGATCCTGAATCGACCTTCAAGGAAAAGCTAGTGGAAGCTGCCTGAATTCTGAGGGGAGAAGGCTGATGCCTTCCCCAAATTTTGTATAATAAGTTCTGATCGGAAACGGTGCATTTATCCATCCCTGACAAGATCTTGCTGGTGATTGTGGTTTCTGCCCTTGTCGCCCTGGGTGGAGTCACGCTTTATTCCGGAATATGGCCTCCCACAACGGTTGTGGAATCGGAAAGCATGCAACATTCCCAGACTTGGACTGCAGGCACTATCAATACCGGTGACATGGTGATGATTAAGCATGTCCCGTCTCCGAAATCTGATGTCATCACGTACGTGCAGGGCAGGAGTTCTGGTTTTTCAACCTACGGGGATTATGGCAACGTGATCATTTACCAGGCCCCGTCTGGGCCGAGCATAATTCACAGGGCGCTCCTTTACCTGACCTGGACTAACGGGCTTCCACACGTAGCAGGATATAGTAACCAGTCATGGATTACCGTAACTTCCTCCTACATTCTCGTGAAGGATGTTGGCTATTCCCACAGGAACATGGTTGTCAAATTGGGCGGGTTTGCCGGAGAAAACGGTTTCATCACCTTTGGGGACCATAACCTGGCCACTTCTGCCTCATTCAATTCCGTGTTGGATGCATACGTGGCTGCTGACCAGAACCTGGGAATAGCGCCTGGACCAATCTCGCCAAGCGAGGTGGTTGGCGTGGCCTACGGCGAAATTCCCTGGTTTGGCCTTATCAAGCTTAACGTCATGGGTCTCTTCGGGGAATGGCCCACTTCCAATGAGGTCCCACAGTATAGCTACCTGTACCTCTTCCTATCCATCGTCGGAATCGTGGCGGCCCTTGCGACGCCTTACTATGTATTCCCGACGGGCTCAAGAAAATGACTTTCCGGTTCGCCGGCTAAATATCCTACTAGACACGCATTTATACCATATCTGCATCGCAGGCTATATGACCCAGACGGTTCTCACATGGCACGGGCACGCTTGTTTTGAGATTCAAAACGAAAAGAGAATACTCATTGATCCTTTCATCACGGGAAATCCGAAAACCGACCTGACGAAGGAAAACGTGAAAGCAGATCTTGTCGTTGTAACGCATGGCCATTCAGATCATCTGGGAGACGCTGTTGAGATTGCATTGGGAAATGGAGTTCCCATTGTCACCATGGTGGAGCTGGCCTGGGCATTAAAGAAGGAGTTCAAGGACCTGCTGGTGGAGGGGATCAATCTGAGCGGAGGGGTAACTGTTTCCGGGGTGAAAGTGAGATCGGTCATTGCCGTACATAGTTCCAGCTACAAGGATCAGTACGTGGGATCTCCTATGGGCGTTGTAATCGGGGATGGATTCAAGATCTACCACGCTGGAGATACGGGAGTCTTCCGTGACATGGAACTAATAAGAGAAGTGCACCATCCGAACCTGTCGATCCTGCCAATAGGCGGATATTACACCATGTCCCCGGCGGAAGCACAGTTCGCAGTTTCCATGTTGAAATCCGAATATGTTGTTCCCATGCACTACGGCACTTTCCCTCTTATCAGCGGAAATCCTGAGGAATTCAAGGAACTGGTGGATAAAACTGGAGTCTCCAGGACCATAATAGCAAAGGTAGGAGTTCCGATCGTATTTGGGAGTGACGGAAAGCTTCTGGAATGAATTCTCCGGCTGGTATAATCCCAGGCTAACACTTGATGACTCGATAACCCAATCTGCAGGAAATCTGGTGCAGGAAGTCAGGAAAGCGGTTGGAAAGAGGGACTTTTGGCAGGTTTCTGAATCTGAATTAAGCGCCATATACATTGCAACGGCATTACTCAAGCCCGGGAATGTCGTGGAGACTGGAGTTGGCCCGGGAACCACCAGCTTCGCATTCCTGAGCGCAATTGGGAATTCCGGAAATCTATACAGCTTTGACCTTGGCGTGAAGTACGGACAAGAGAAAGCAGAGTTGCCGGTTGGATTTGTGGTTCCGGAAAGAGTGAAAAAGAACTGGCACCTTACTATCGGAAACAGCAGGGAAACGCTATTGCCGAAACTGCGTGAGATTGGAAGCGTGAATATCTTTTTCCACGATTCAGAGCACACCTATGATCACGTTACTCTTGAACTGGATTCTGTTCTGCCATATCTGAGGGGAAACTGGATCATAATGGTGGATAATTTTGACTGGACAGATGCCCCGCACGATTTTGCGGAGAGAAATAAATTCAGCCTCGTAAGAGTCGTAGACGACCTATGCTTCATACACTCCTGAGCGGGAATTAGTTAGCAGGATCGTTATCGTTCCCAAGGTTTAGCCGGGATTGCTTTCCCAGACCTGCACCCACGAAGGACGAAAGGGAATCAACCTCCATCAGGTACTTCTTAAGCTGGTCGCCATTTTCTTCCAGCTGGATGAGCTTTGACCTACCGTTCCTGCCCATGCTCTGTATCCTGGTTGAGATAAGGCCTATGTCGTCCAGGTCAGAGATCAGATCACTGACCCTCCTGTTGCTGAGTGGGCTGTTGCCAAGTTCCTGGCATATCTCCGAGTAATTGCGGGAGATCTCCCCTGTAAATGACGGCCTTCTCGTGACCTCTTGCGTGACCACGCAACTCAACAGCACAATCTGGGTATGCAGGGGAAGGGATTTGACTGTTTCCCTGAGAATATCGATCTCAAGCCTCTCCCTTGCTGCTATGACTTCCTTGTCCGTAATCACCAGGGATGAATTCCTGATGGTAATGTCTATGGCGACCCTTAACAGGTCAAGCGCTTTTCTGGCATCGCCATGCTCCCTTGCTGCTATAGCCGCGCACAGGTTAAGAGCTGACTCCTCAAGCGATCCTTCCCTGAGGATCCCCTTGGTTCGATAGGACAGGATGTCCTTCAGTTCCGATGCATTGTATGGAGGAAGGAGCATGCTTTCCTGATTGAGCCTGCTTCTTACTCTCGAATCCAATCTTTCCGAGAAAGAAGTATCATTGGTTATTCCGATTATGGAGCAGCTCAGCCCATCCACGTCATCCCCCAGCTTTAGGATCACGTAAAGGGAATCGCTGCCGCTCTTTGCGATCATGCGGTCTATTTCGTCCAGTACCAAAAGAAGAGGCCTTGAACTCCTCTTAATCCTCGACACTAGCTCGGAATAAATCCTGTCCAGCGGCCAGCCACTTAAAGGTATGTTCTCCTCGCTGTCAGCGGAGAAAAGGTTTACGAGTGTTACGAGCACTGAATATTGTGAGTCATTGATCTGGCAGTTGATGTAGCATATCCTCACATAGCCATTTGTGGCATCAGTGAGCATCCGCATTACATGCCTGGTTGTGGAAGTCTTCCCTGTACCTGTCCTGCCATATACCACAATATTGGAGGGCCTGCCATTACGCATCAGGCTCCCGAGAAGCTTTGCCATCTGCAGGATCTGCTCCTCTCGATGAGGCAAACTCTCCGGTATGAAAGAGCCTCCTAGATCTGAGAGATTTCCTGTAAGGAAGGAGGATTTTTCATTGAAATCTACGAAAGGATTGTTCATGCGATCCGAGATCATTGAGATTCCATTGCGTACAAAATAATTTTGTTTCGGTTTTCGCACTTTAATATTACCGGGGAGCTTCTATTTAAACGGATTTAAGGACGAGTTTTCCAGGCCTTTTATTAGACCCACAAGATAGATCGATCCGGTAATCACTGCCGCAGATCCCTGGTTCTTCACGTATTCGTATGCTTCAACTGGGTCGGGAATCACGGAAGATTCCCTGAATAAGCCTTTGCAGATCGGGAGCAACTTGTACGGATCTTCAGCCCTGTCCTCCTCGTCCGGTGTTGTGAGCACGATTCTGCCGGAGAGATGCCTGATGACGTTCAGGAATGAAAAATAATCCTTATCTTTCAGTTGACCCACCATGAGGATTGGCTCTTCCCTGAGAAGGCCCTTTAGCGAGGTCACGAGAGCTTGTGCAGCAGGAGGATTATGTGCAGAATCCAGGATGATCGGCGGGTCGTCTCTCACCAGTTCCAGTCTTCCCGGCCACCTGGAATTCTCGATGCCCTTCTCGATTTCCACTCTTGAAGGAGGGTCCGGGAGGTTTTCCAGAGCAATTACCGATGTTAACAGGTTCCTTATCTGATACTTTCCCGGCATTGAACATCGGAGGTCGTACGTATCCCTGTCTGTGGCGACCCTTACGCTGTTTCCCTGTACGGTAGACTCTTCGTTTGAGGTTCTGCAAGCCCTGTCCACTTGAATAAGCTTGCTTCCCATGAGACCCGCAATTCTTGCAAGTTCCTTGAGAGGTTCTGGTTTCCTCTCGCCAACCACGACTGGAATTCCTGGCTTTATGATCCCGCCCTTTTCTCGTGCAATAGATGTGAGCGACCCTCCCAGCAAGTTTGCGTGCTCGTATCCTATCTGGGTGATAACTGCAACCTGCGGGCGTAGTATGTTTGTCGCGTCCAGCCTCCCGCCAAGGCCAACCTCAATTGATGCCCTCTTGCATCCAGTGTCCCTGAAATAATCAAAGGCCATTACGGTCGTAACCTCGAAAAATGTGGGATTCCTGTTGTTTGTCTTGAGTTTTTCAATATCGCCCATATGGTCATTCACGAACTTCTCGATGTATGAGTCCGGTATCATTTCTACACCGGATACCACTCTCTCGTTGAATTTTACAAGATGGGGTGAAGTGTAAAGACCTGTTCTTGCGGAAAGATTAAGGACGTTGTAAATCAGACAGGATGTTGATCCCTTACCGTTGGTGCCTGCTACGTGCACAGAATCAAATGAACTGTAAGAGTCGCCGGTTACCCTTGAAAACTCAGAAACAATGTCAAGATCCAGCTTGACCCCCTCACGTTTCAGCGCATAAATGTAGTCCAGCGTTCTCTTGTCCAAGCTTGGAAGGAATTTTGAGGATCAAGATTAAGCTAGCGACCAATTCTTGATGGCAAGCATAAAGTAAACAGTGACATATTCGGTGGCATGGGATCAGAACTCCTTTATCTTGAGAATCCTTATTCCACAGAGTGCGAGAGCAAGGCAACTTTCGTCGAATTCACCGACCTTGTTGTAGACAGGTCAATGTTCCATCCGACTTTTGACGGGCAGCCGAACGACAAGGGCGAAGTCGTGATTGAGGGCAGGTCGTACCCGATAAACGATTCATGGTGGGACGGCAAATGGGTTCACCTGATGTCGTTTGACACCTATCCGCAGGATGTTGTGGGAAAGACCGTTCTGCAGAAGATCGACTGGAACATCAGATACATTCACATGAGATTCAGGACAGCCCTTTTCATCCTTGCCGGACTGGCATTCAGGGACCTCGGATCGGGTTCGCGTTTGAGCCAGACTTACGACGACCAGGCGTGGATAGACGTCAATCTCGATGAACTAACCGAAGAAATGGTTAAGTCTCTTGAGGCTAAGGCGAACGAGATAGTTGCTCAGAAGCTGAGTGTGACAAATCGTGTACTGACAAAGGAGGAATTTCAGCAGAATGCCGACCTTACGGCATTCAGCAAAGGGAAAGTCCCTGACCTAGAGAATACACGAATTTGTGAGATTCCTGGACTCCCGCCACAACCTGACATGGGAACTCAGGTAAAAAACACTGGAGAGGTTGGCAAGATCAATATCAAGACTTCCCTCGTAAAGGGAAAAATCAACAAGAGGCTCACAATTACCTTATCCTGATGCCATGGAACCGGAAAAACAGAACCTGACGCAAAAACTGCGCGGCTTCTACGCCGCCCTCCGGTTTTTTGCGGCTGCTGGAGCATATGTTTCTCTTGCGACATTCCTAATTTTTGTTATTCTTGATTTAATGTCTATCGGGGCATCGATAACGTACCTGAACTCTTCCGGCATTCCATCATATATCGCTCCTCTGGCCTGGATAGCCACATTATTCCTTCCCCCGGCATTTCTGTTATTCTTCTTGGTAAGTTCACGCCGGAAAGAGGCGGATCGCGACATGCTGATCAGGTATTTGCTGCTGATCTCCGTATATGTCCTCCTTCAGTGGGTTATTTACCTCATAACTGCCGCTTATCCCGGCTATGAAAGCGCCTCTCTCGATTACTTTGCAGGCTATCCGTTACTGATTGATGTTCTATCCTCCCAGTTGGGGTTCCTGATTGAGTTCGCAATCTCGATTTTTGTACCCATTGCCATACTTGCATTCTTAACATCCAGACTAAATGGCCATAAGACAGCGTTGGCTACACAAAGAGACGGGGCCATAATGATCCTTCTGATCTTCGTTCAGACTGCCATCTTTGGTGTCTTGACTCTTGGGTCCAGCTACTATGCTGTGAATCTTGTCCTTTTTGTGATCCAGGCAGCTTTCCTGGACGTTGTTTCCGCATATATAGGGTTCACCAGAAGTTTCAGCATGACTATCATAGTGCAGGGTTTGTCCACCCTGATTCTCGCGTCGGACTTCTCCTCCAGCTTTCTTGTCCAGGGCATCGGTGTAGGTGCTGAATTTTTCCTCATAGCTTGGGGATTCCTTGGTTTTTACGCGCTCCTTGCAATTTATGTGGCCACCAGAGTGAAGCACAACGCGGGCGATTCTTCGACCAAGGGTTCAGCAGCAGGCGAAATCAGCAAGTCCCGGAGACTCTCTACAGAAAACCTGTGGATAAGGTCATCCTGCCCCTCCTGTGGAAACACATCATTCAGGGTACTCCCGGGAATGAAGTTGCAGTGCATGTCTTGCAAGAAAGAGATCGATTCAAATTACGAGGGCCCACTAAATGTTACAGTCGAGATCCGGAGATCCAGCGAGAGGAATTCAAGACCATAATGATCGAATAGAGAACAGGTATTGCAAATATTACTATGCTTGACCCGTAGGAAAGAAGACCGAAGAGGAACCCACCCCCGAGAGACCCCACCGTAAAGCCCGCTGCAAAGAACCCTTCATAATACATAACGCCGTACGAAGGGCTTGTGGATTTGGAGACATATGCAAGAACTTTGGAAAATCCAATGGCTGATCCAAGTCCGGCGACGGCACTAATTGCAGCTATCTCCACCAGGCCGTGATAAAAAATTAGGAGAATTGGGGAAGCAAGGAAAAGTGAAGAAATAAGCGCACTCTTCCAGATACTGGTGCTCCTCAGCAGAATTAGAAAAAAGAATCCCAATGCGATGACGAGAGACGGTATCGATGACAGTATGCCCAGAGCGCTGTATTCTACCCCCACCGATCGGAGATGAGGGATTATCACATAGAACAGATATCCCGAACTGTTACCAACAAAAAGCATTGGGAAAACAAACTTGACTTCCGGCTTTCCAGTAGCTTTTCGTACATTAGGAAAGTGAACTTTAGGAGTTACAAAGAAGGACCCAAGACAGGCCACTGAACCAACGACAAACAGCGGAAGGAAGCCGTACGCATTCACCAGGAACCCCATCGCGATTGGCATCACGAAATTTGGAATCCCCCATGAGAATGAGTATTTTTCAGCTCCCCCTTCACGATCGAGGTATCCAATGTATATTTCAATTACTATCCAGTATAGACCCTGAAGCAGGTCGACTATCGCCAGTCCTAAAATAAATAGCGAGGGGGAGTAAGGTATCAGTAATATGGAACCAATCGCCACCACGATCGGTGGGATTCGAAGGAGCCTGAGTGCGCTCTCAGGTGTGTAATTTCTCAGGACGTATGGGAATATTACAAAAGGTAACGCCCCGCCGGAGCCAAGCAGACCTATTTCCGCACTGGTGAATCCATATCTTACCCCAAGCAGCGGCAGGGAGAAAGCTATGGAGAACCACCCCACCGAAAAGAGGAAACTGGAAAGAATCAGCCCGTATTCTTTTCCGAAGTCTTTCACTAAACCCCAGCCGCAATAGCATTCGAGTTAGAAAAATTATTGAAGTTTCTCAATGAATATCTTTCCGTCTTCGTAGAAAGCAATGATATCCCCTTCACTGATTTTCAGAATCTCGCTCACTCGTTTTGGAATTGTAATTCTGTACGATCCACTTCTTCCTGAAACGTGAGCGACATCCACAAGCTTTCTTTCTACCATTGCCACTGATGTAATAAGTTAACTAAATATTTCTTCTGGCATTTTCCCATTCCTGGAGGTGCGGAAACAATTAAGGCCCTGGCTAGAAGTGCAATTATCCATGAAATTCATCGTTCTTTCTTGATTCAGAACTCACGATGGAATCGCCATTAGCTAAAATCGTCACTTCGCGACAAGATTTGCGTAAATGGGAAGTTTACAACCCTATTTGGATCTGCGCCCCCATCATCTAAAACTCTTTAGGTCCGCATCTTTCGTCGTCGACATTGGAATTAAGAGGATTCTGATGAATCGGCTGTCTACTTCAGATTAATTGTTGACCTGCATGTCCATCCGAGACTCCGAAGCACCCCAATCCGGGGTTTTTCTTTGCGGTGCCGAAGATTGAGTGGCCAAGGTTTGGTGAACCTGGGACGGGAGCAAAATGAATTGATTGACGTGCCTGCAATCGGATCGATGCTTTCCGCAAACCCGTTTTCGGGACAGTTCATCCGGTCCTCAGGAAAGTCCGGGTCGACAAGGTAGTGTCCGGAAGCGATTAACCAGTTAGCGATCCACGGAACACCATTACAGGAATCAACCGGATCAGCCCCTTGAATGGGAACTTAGAATGTTATTCTCTCGGAATTCGGAGCATCTGTTTGGTTTGCGGGAGGATATTCATTACCCGGAGACGTAGTTCGTGGCATCAGCGGTTCCAACCATATTTTTTATATGTGGTTGAATTGTCCCTAGGATTCCAATGGTAACAAAACCTGCCAGAATGTACACGAAAGTCTCGGGACCAGCCTACACCAGAAGGGAGTTCATGGGAGGCGTTCCCTACCCGAAGATCACAACGTTCACTCAGGGAAATCAGAATAAGAGTTTTGAAGTTGAATTGAAACTGATCGCCAAGGAGACCTGTCAGATTAGACATTCAGCATTGGAAGCGGCGCGCGTATCCATTAACAGAAAAATGTCAGTTCTTGTGGGAGTTGACAATTTCTTTCTCCAGATAAGACCCTATCCTCATCACGTCTTGCGTGAGCACAAGATGGCTACTGGTGCGGGTGCGGACAGAATATCGTCTGGGATGAGCATGTCATTCGGCAAGGCCGTAGGAACTGCTGCGAGAGTCCGTTCCGGCGACATTATTATGGTCGCCCGTTCAGATGCAGCTTCGGCAAAGGGCCTCAAAGATGCTTTGCATAAAGCTGCAGGCAAGCTTCCAACCCCCTGCGACATTGTAATTTCAAGGGGAGAGAAAGAAGCTCGAATGGCAGGACTCTAACTCGTCCTTGAACCGATAAAATCCTGAATCAGTTTAGAGGCAAGCATCGCGGTATTTCCGTTATCATACTGAGGGCTAAACTCGGTTATGTCTAACCCAATGACGTTCTTTGAGAATTCCCTCAGAAGATCCCGGACGTCACAATCCGAAAGGCCGTACGGTTCCGGAGTTCCCACTGCGGGAGCGAATGCCGGATCGATTCCGTCCATGTCTATGGAGAAATATATCCTATCCCCTGCAATTTTCCTGATTTCAGCGAAGAACTTCTGAACTCCCTGCTTTCGGACATCTTCCGCCCTGATGAACCTGACGCCATTGAATTCGGGAGACTCGAATTCTTCCCTTGATATGGATCTGGTCCCAATTGAGACAATCCTCCCAGGACCCAGAAGCTCCAAGCATCGTCTCGTGACACACGCATGGTTCAGCTTGCTTCCGTGGTAAGAATCCCTGAAATCTGAATGAGCGTCGATTATAATCATCCCACAATTTCCTGCGGATCTAACTGCGCCCACGGTAATCGAATGTTCCCCACCCAGCATTATGGGAAGCTTGCCTCTCGAGAAAATGTGTGATGTGACTTTTGAGACCGATTCGACCATTTCATCTACTGATTGAAGTTCAATCAAATCTCCCAGATCACAGATCGCCGCCTCTCCGTAATCAACGCCATATCTCGGATCAAACGACTCAAGGTTGTCGTACGCCAGCCTGACAGAATCTGGGGCAAACCTGGACCCCTTTCTGAAACTGGAAGTTCCATCATATGGAGCCCCAAAGACCACGTATTTTGATTCCGCAAATGAACTGAGCGCGTCAGGGAGACGATGTTTCCCAAGAAGATGGCTCAGTTCTGGAACATTATCTTCCGCATTCCCATTGCTTCCCAGTAGGACACCTCCGCACCGGCCTTTACTTTCCCCATTTCTTCTTCATTCAGCGGTATCACAAAAGTCTCAAAAGTTTCCGAATCCATCAACTGAGCCTCCTTATTGCTGACAGAAAGGACCTGAGCATTCTTCTTCTCTATGACCGGGACTTTAACTTTATGTTTCACCGGGAAGACCACGCTTCTCTTCTGGTTATCGAAAATTCCAATGGCAACTATTCTGCTCTTGGCCTCGCCGTGCTTTCCGGGCTTGGAAGTAGTAATCTCCATAATCTTGGAAGGAGAATCCTCGACCATCATGTATCGCCCCACCTTGAGTTCTCTAACTTCTGCTTCTTGCCAGCTCATGGGAATCTAAAGTGCATAATCTGCTTCCTAAATATACTATCTTTGAAGAAGCACGATTGAGCCCTCTGAGTCGTTGGTGTGTAACATCGGTAATCAAACGCCTTAATTCAGCATTTGATTTCCGCGAAAACGTTACGCAATGAATTAGCAGCAATGCACATTACCGCAGGGGAAATGGTTTGTGGATTCGCGGGTAGATATCCCTGATCGCGACTAATAATCGGGGAAGCGGCTTGCTTGGATAGAATTGGACGATTAGCTTTTGTCCCTTTTTCCAAATGCACCGGCCGCAAGGTCTCTGCTGGCTAGCGTAATAAAGGCAACGAGGGAAGCGCCACCGGATCCTAATATCGCGTAACCTGGATACATCAAGTACACATTGAATTGAACAGGCACAAGAGAATTGGTAACGGCATTGATGTTTGCTGTAAAGCTTCTGTCGGTAGGACTGGTCATATTGATCTGAAATTCATAAGGAGACTCCGCACCTCTACAAGTAATTATGGTTCCATTGGTGGCCGTCCCGTCGGATATCAAGTGATATACTGAAATACGGTTATTTATGGTTCCAGTATACGAAATCCAGTAAAGGGTGTAATTTATCTCCGCCCATGACGGCATAACGAAAGAAATGTTTGTAGGCAAATTGTCCAGCCCAATAAAGGAGAACACTGGAGCGGGATGGCCCGGAAACTGCGCATTTTGTTGGTAACTTAATGGTTCGTTCACATACTGCCCACTTACGGGGGACAGCATCAGGAGAATCAGTCCAAGTACCACAGCAAATATACCAAACTTGAACGTGTTATACCTTATCACTGAAATTAACCTTATTTTCCATTTCGGTTTCTTCTTCTCGTGGACGCTGACAGCTGGCATTCAGTATGGGATTAAGCGCCTGCAGATATTGATTGCCTTAATTGGGGGTGCTTCGGCGCCGACAAGCCCTTTGATCGTAATTGTCTGGGAGCCTGCCCTGACCCCAGTTTAGGCTCCAGAATAAGGTTATATATAGTCGTCCAATCGCGTGACGAATCGATAATGCCCAAAACTGTCACTGCACCGATTAAGCCTCTCGAACTGTTGAGACGGTCCATCGACAGCAACATTATGGTGGAAGTCAGGGGAAACAGACTTTATTCCGGCGTACTTGAGGGATACGATGTTTACATGAACCTGGTAATCAGGAACGCTGGTGAAACAATCAACGAGAAGAATAGCGGAGTTTTTCAGAGGCTGCTAGTACGCGGAGATAACGTAATTTTTGTGGCTCCATCCATTGGGGGTGGAGAATGAGTAACGGAACTGCCGTAATGGGCAAGATGAACAACAAGAAGGTCCATGTAACGTGCAGAAGATGTGGCCAACACTCTTACCATGTTAGACAGAAGAGGTGCTCTCACTGTGGTTTCCCCGCCGCAAGAACAAGAGAATATAGCTGGGCAAAAGCCAAATGATCACTGTGCCGTGGTAGGCACAATTGGTCGTACGTCCGCATATCAGAACCTCCTCATTTCTCTCAAGTCCCTGCAGCATAGAGGCCAGGAAAGTGCGGGAATTGCTACTTTTGACGGTGAAGTCGTTCAACTCAAGAAGGGTATGGGTCTCGTATCTGAGGTTTTCTCTGAACGGGATCAGCACCTGCAGACACAGTTATCCGGCAATGTGGGAATAGCCCATACAAGATACTCCACAGAAGGGTCAAAGACGATTGAGAATTCCGGCCCGTTCGTCATTTCGAGCGCAATTGGATACATTGCACTGTCTCACAATGGCGAAATAACTAACGCTGCCAAGTTAAAGGATGAATTGAAGAAGAAGGGCACTGCCTTCATGACGACCTCTGACTCCGAAGTCCTTCTCATGGAAATTGCGAAGGACATTGGCGACAACGGAATCGTGAACGGTCTGAGGATTGCCATGAGCAAACTTCAGGGAGCATATTCTTGCAGCATAATGATGAACGACAGACTCCTCGCTATGCGCGATCCTTATGGCATAAGGCCATTGTCCGTTGGCAGAGCCGGAGATCATTTCATAGTCGCGTCCGAGAGTTGCGTATTTGACGTCCTGGAAGGCGAATTCATTAGGGACGTCAAGCCTGGTGAGGTGGTTGAGATAACGCCGGATGGGATCGAAACACTCTTTTCGGTGCCTGCCAAGGCAACCGCCCACTGTATGTTTGAATGGGTATATTTTGCAAGGCCTGATAGCATCATAGATGGAACAGAAGTGTTCCAGAGCAGGCTTAACATCGGCAAAATGCTTGCCAGGCAGGATCCCGTTCCCGCGGATGTGGTAATTGCCGTGCCTGACTCCGGGAGAACTCAGGCCCTTGGCTACTCGATGGAATCTAACATCCCGTACAACGAAGGGCTCATCAAGAACAGGTATTCAGATCGCACGTTCATAATGCCCTCTCAGAAAGCGAGGAGCCGCGCAATAAAACTCAAACTTAATTCCGTAAGATCAGTAATCTCCGGACAAAGGGTCGTACTGGTCGATGACAGCATAGTCCGCGGGAACACCATCAGACACATTATCACCCTCTTGAGGAACCAGGGTGCAACGGAGGTTCACGTTCGCATAGGATGCCCGCCGATTATCTCGCCGTGCTACTTCGGCGTGGACATGAAGACAAAGGACCAGTTTCTGGCATCTAACAAGACCGTTGAGAAGATCAGAGAAGAGATTGGCGCTGATTCGCTTTCATATTTGACCATAGATTCCCTGACAAGCAGCTTAGGCAAGCCCTCGGATAGCCTGTGCGTGGGCTGCCTGACTGGTTCCTATCCCATAAGCATAACCGGAGAAAAGTACGCGCTCCAGTCGGAACTTGAAAATTATTGAACCTTTGCGCGGGCGACTTCGCCCCTTATTTTTTCGACCATTGCATTCACGTCGATTCGTGTACCCAGGTAATCGGCACGTGCCGCAATGGCAGCCTTGTTGGCAATGATTCTTGCGATCTTTCCCCGCTTCTTAACAGGAAGCGAAGAAAGGCCTGGAAACTTGAAGAGAACCCCATGTTTTGGGGGCTTTCCTCCTGTACTGGTATGCCTGAACAGAGCCCTTTGGGCACCCAGCGTCTGTATCGTACCTGCAGGCATCAAGGCCATCCTCCCAAGCCCGCCAGCGTGGTACAGCAACTCTACTGACAGCGGTCCGAGGAGCCCGTAGAGGTTTGGGAACAGTCCAGGGCTTGATTCAGCAATATGGGAATCAAGGGAAGACCGGAGATCACATAACCTTTTTCCGGCATCTCCTGCCTCCCTAATTGCTTCATTGAGTTTCTCGGATGACAAAAACTGTGCCATTTCCCTGAGGAACTGGCATGGGTCCCCGCCATACTTCAACCCAAGAGGAAGAACCATTCCGGAGACCTGTTCAACATACAGATTGATGATCCTGTCCAGATCCTGACGAAAAGCGAATACCTTGAGGGCTTCCTGGTCAGGTGTGAATTCCTTTCTTGCCCTGTATTCGCCGTACTCTATTAGGAGGTCTCTGAGGTCTGGTATTTCCTCTGCCCTTGTGGAAACTGTTTCCGGGATGTTGCCCGACCTTATTTGATCGAAAATTTCCCTGAACCTTTCCCTTACCTGTGGAAAGTACTCTTTTCTCCCGTCCTTTTCTATCCCCCACCACTTCAGGCTTGTGCTCATCATTTCTCCTCCCCGTGGGTTCTACCAGAACCCTGTCGACATCAACAACCTTCACGTCTGCTATCTCGTCGTATGAGACCAGCATTGTTCCGGTGGCTATTAGCTTGTTTGAGTCCGAAATCAAGACAACCCTTTCGTTCCGCCGCGGATTTCCTATGAAGGCCTTTATTCCTCCCGGAAAAAGATCAGACCCGTGTGACAGGTTGTCGATTGCTGAGTTCTTGACAACTATTTTCGGAGTGTCGCGGAACAGGAAATCCATCGGCAGGAAGACCCTGGACCAAAGTTCCTCATTTCCCTCTTTGCGCAGCTTGAAAGCGTCTGATACGTCCTGGAGGGTACATGCATTGGATTCAGTAAACGGTCCTGTGAGGGTTCTCCTCAACTCTGCCATCTGTCCTCCAAAGCAGACCATGTAACCGATGTCGGTGCAAAGTGTCCTGATATAGGTTCCAGACTCGCATTTAATTCTCAGGAGGACGTCCCTTTCGGATATTTCCATTATTTCCATTTCGTGGATTTTCCTCTTTCTCAGGTTCCTTGCCACTGCTGACCGCATGGGTGGTATCTGCCATATCTCGGATGTGAAATCGTGTATCGTCTGGGAAAGCTTTTCAACGTCAAAGTCACCGTGCAGCTTCATCACCGCAATGTACTCCTTAGGGAACTCGTGCGCGATGTCTATTAGTTTCACCGCGGCCCCGAGTGCCATTACAAGGACACCCGAAGCCCCTGGATCCAGCGTCCCAATATGCCCGACCTTCTTCTCCGAGACAATCTCCCTGAGCCAGAAATCGATCTGGTGGCTCGTTGGCCCCTTCGGCTTATCTATTACAATGAATCCGTCCAAGTTCTCATCTTCCTCGTTGTGCGAATGATACTATCCTGTTCGAAGCCTCTACCGGGCTCATTTCGGTGGTGTCAATTTTCAGGTCGTATCCGCCCCATTCCTTGAAGTTGACCCCATAATAGGAATTGTATCTCTTCAGTTCTGATTCCTCCCTTCTGTTAATTGCCCCGGCTTCTCCCTCGTATTTGCCGCCTTCTCTGGATGATACCCGACGCACCCTCTCCTCAAGAGAAGCGTCCAGATATATCTTGACTGCATCTATCTTATTTTCTGACGCAAGCCATCCGGCCAATCTGGACTCAAACACTATATCCGAATGCTGACTGATGATTTCGACCTGAATCCTGTCCTGTTCCCTGTCTATACTGGGGTCAGTCTCGGCGCGCCTGCCAAATTCCTCCAGAGAAAGGCCGGCTTTCCTTGCAGACATCCTGAATATCTCACCCCCGGAGAAAAAAGTGAACTTGAGCTTCTCAGCGACCAACTTTCCGACCGTGCTCTTGCCGCTGCCAATCGGCCCGCTTATCGTTATCCGCATCAAAAGACCTGGACGGATTCCTCTTCCTTCCTGAGCTTGTATGTGAAGTCGAAATACTTTATCACCATGGTCGTGAAGTAACCCACAGTTATGCTGGTGAACATGTACATAAGTATCCAGGGCTGAAACATTGAGGTTGTATTTGTGGCAATGCCGACATTGTTTGCCCATGGCACCGAGATCAGCCTGTAAGGAAGCGTGGCAACCGCATAGAATAGCCATATGTAAATGAGAAGAGTGAAGATGGTGAGTACCATCAGTGGCTTCATCGTGTTCATGGTAGCCTGCTGATTCTCGGACATCATCTGCGTCCTTAACTTGTTGAGTTTCGTGATCTTGTCCCTGTTGTTGCTCCTGTATGCTTCGCGGACCGCCTGGCTGTATGCCTTCATCTTGTTCTGTATTTTTCCCATCTTTATCCAGTCTGTGAAGAAGTATCTGGGTATCGACGTGATCAACCCGATTATTACTCCGCTTGCCACTATGCTAATGAGCGGGTAATTTCCCCCAAATCCAATGAGAGGGAAAAAGACACTATTCACTGTCTGACCAATGGCAAGCCTCAATCCAGCGTCTGAAATGATGACCAGCATAAGGATCATTACCATGAGGTAGGTCATCTGGAAACTCATAGCCTTTCTCTGCTCTGGAGTGATTGGCGGGGGTCGATTTTTCGCTTCAGTCATGTTGCACCAGGCTCTGTACGATAATGTCTGAAGGATTTTCAGGTTTTCCCTCCGGGTTGTCCACGAACCTTATGGTTGCTCCCGTAAATACGGAATAAGCGACTGCAAAATACCTGTTGACCATCTGATGTTCCGCAATTTCCTCCACTGTGTCGCTGTCCCTCTTGCGGTTATCATCCCTGGATCGCCGTTCCTTGATCAGCGCAGGGTCCGACTCTATGAGAAAATATGACGATACCTTCAGTTCCCTGACCACCCATTCGGGCAATCCCGGAAGGTATCCTTTAGGTGATCGTATGGCCATGTGAGTGTCTATTATGACATTGTCCATCTTCCCAATTATGCTGGAAGCCTTCTTCTGCAGGTTTATCTGGGTGTCCACACTCAGCTTCCTTATCTGGTCCCTGTCTGCAACAAGATTCAATTCTTTCGCCATCTCGAACATCAGGGTACCGTAATTAACCACATCGTACTGGATCTTCTTTGAAACTATTCCAAGGACCGTAGATTTGCCGACGCCGGCTACGCCAGCCATTACGGCCCTCATTCACGCCCCCGCAAAGAACTGCCGGATTACAGGATGCATCTCCATCAACTGTTCTCTGCCCATTGCCTCATAGAACTGGATTACTATACCTACCGCGAGCAGTAGACCTGTTCCGCTGGTGTTGCCAACAGTGCCGATGAGGTTCGCTCCCGCTGCAAGCAGGCCGACCGTCGCGCCGCTGAAAATCGTAACCGCCGGAATGTATTTATTCAGCACCCTTTCCATAATCTTCGGATCTCTACGGAAACCGGGTATCTGCATTCCACTGTTTTGAATCTGCTTTGCCACTGAAGCTGCTCCCATATTAGTGGTCTCGATCCAGAACTTTGCAAAGATTACACTGAATATGAGCATGAATGCCATGTAAACTATCACGTGGGCAATCGCCTGCCACACCGAGTGACCGAAAAGGGTCACGCTGAAGGCGCTTGGAGCTAAGATCGGGAACAACCAGTTGGATAGCCCGTTGGGGGCATTCAGGTAGTAGGCAAGACCTGCAGTAGGGGTGTTCTGGCTTATCCCGTATTGAGTTTGGTACTGTGCCACCTGCACGGCAGACGGATAAGAACCCAGCAGGTAATTATGCCCCAACAGGGGAACATGGCTTAACACCGGGCTGCTCCAGAATAGGAGCGACCACATGGCAATATTTGCAAGAAGTGCGGTGGCAAGTATAACCGGAATGTTTGAAGCGTATAGCAGTTGGATCGGATATCTCCCCCTGGCTCCCCTGACTCTTTCATGAGATATGGGAAGCTCTATCTTGCTGCTCTGGAAGTATGCCACAATGAAGAATATCATTACAGTCCCGATCAGCGCAATGACAGGATTCGATGGGAAGAAAAGGAGCGATTCCATGGCGGTGCTGTACAGGTAGCTCGCAGGGGCGTTCTGGGCGACGTAAAGGATCTTGGGTATGGTCCCGGCGGGGAGGTTGCTGAGGCTCAGTGCCGCGGCAGAACTCGTCGGTACCCAGTTGAATGTTCCAGTGAACAACTGCTGCGAAACTCCCGCAGCAATGAAAAGGGAGACCCCTGACCCGATCCCATACTTTGAAACCAGTTCATCGAACAGGAAAACTAAGTAGGTTCCGAAGAACAGTTGTGCTATTATGATGCTTTGTGCCAAAAATTCCCCGTATCCTGGAACGCTTGAATTCAAGGAAGACACAAGGGCAGCGTCAGGGACAAGATATCCAAATGCCTGGGGTATGGCCTCTACGAATATCATCACGATTATGAGGAGTTTCTGCACCCCCTGATACACGGCCTTATCCTCTGAATTCTGAAGGTCCAGGTTAAAAATCTTGGCTCCGGAGAATAGCTGCATCACAATGCTGGCAGTCACAATGGGCCCTATACCCAGGTCCATCAGGGATCCGGACGTTCCTGCAAAAATCGCCCTGAAAGATTGAAACACGTCAAGCGTTTGTGTCCTGTTAAGTCCGTAAACGTAAACGTTGGTCAGCACGAAATAGAGTATCACGACAAGCGCGGTCCACATCAACTTGTACTTGAATTCAACGTGCCCCTTGGCCTTCTTCACCGCAGGAAGCTTGGATGTAAGGTACTCCAGGCCATAGAGCTTGGACTGTTTTGGGCCGATGTAGCTGACCACAAGGTACAGAACACCGAACACCGGAAACAGCAGCACGAACGACAGCCCAAGCTGCACGTAGTTAAACTTGCCGAAGTACCAAAGTGCTGCCAGCGTTATGGCGTACAGAATGCCGATCGGCAGTACTGCTGCTTTATTTCTCTGTACTGTGTTCATCCACTTCTACCGTGCTACCGTGAACTGAGAGTTTACTAATAGCCTTTTCCGTAGCCTCTGGAACGATAATTCTTGATTTCAAGGGGAACATTCCGGACCCAAGTAGCTTTCCATAACCGGCAGTCTTAAGATCGATCTCAAGGGCGTTTTCTTCCTCCCTTACGAATCCGTTTTCCTTCAGCATTGGAAGAGCAGTCTCCAGCTCCCTCAAGGTTATGGGTGGCAACTTCCTTGAAAAGTGATGGCTGGTAAATCCCTTGCCGCCGTAATGCAGTGGATCATACTTGACCATCCAGATCCACAGGTGCTTGCCCAGCCCTGCCATTCCGGATCCTCCTCTCTTTCCCTTTCCCCTGCCAGCTTTCATTCCCCTGCCGTAATGGCCGCCGCGCTGTTTCTTAGTCTTGTTTCTTACCATTTAGGTTTGCCCCCTCCTTCAGCATTTTCTTTATTACACGGTTTATATCGTTTCCTCTATATCCCAGCGATCCACCCTGGCCGTACGGCTTCCGGATATATTCCCACCCTCCAGCGGGAGGATTGAGCCTTATGACCGGAACGGCATCTTTCAGATCCTTCAGGTGTACACCGCCCTTCATCATCTTGTCCGCTATCTCCTTGTAACTTGAGAAACCGACCTGATCCTTCAGCGATCCTTCCGGAACTTTCTTGTGTCCCTTGAACAGGAGCCTGTATTCAAGAGTCAGGCGAAGCGTTTCCTTGTCTATCTCACCCCAGGTAACGTAATCCTTAACTGTCTGTAGCATCCCGCGGGTTGTCACGTTATCATCCACAAGAGCGAGGTGATTCACTCTGTGGAGCCTCAGCAGCTCTGCAGTCTTCCTCGCGTCCGGTTTGATTCCGGTACGCCCTCTAATCCGAATTACTGCCAGCATTGGTCACACCTCCCACATATATCGGAGTAGCCAGTTTAATCGATGGGTTTATTCTCATCTTTGAAGTCTGTACCAGGGCGTTGAAGGTTGCTAGAGCATAGTTAACGGTCGTCTTTGTATGCCCTGAAGCAAATCCCCAAGCATCCTCTATTCCGGCCTTTTCCAGGATTATCTTCGCGAGGTCTCCCACCGCCCTGCCAACTCCGCGCGGAGATGGCTTGAGCCTCACACGCACCGAACCTGAGGACCCGGTGACGGTGAACGGCAGCGTATGCGGACGTCCGCAGCCGCATTCCCATGAACCACAGCCTCTCCTGATTTCAGTAATATTCAGCTTTGCATTATTCACTGCCTTGCGGATTGCAGGAGCCGCTTCCTTGGCCTTCCCTCTTCCAACCCCGACAAAGCCGTCCCCGTTTCCTACGACGGCCGTGATGGAATAACTCATTCTTCTTCCCGAGTCCGTCATTCTCTGCGCTCTTTCAATGTCGAGAACTTCATCGGCAATATTGGGGATCAACATGTCAACTATCTGATATTCCTTGAGCGGCAACTTCGTCCTTATGGCTTCGGACATGGACTTAATAGTCCCCTGCGCCACCAGTCTGCCAAGCTCTGTCCTAGGTATCCAGCTACTTTCTGGCATCTTTTTCTCCTCCACTCTTCTTCACTGATTTGCTCCCTTCAGGAGCTGTCTTCTTTCCTGCGGCAGGCTTCTTTTCGCCTTTTGCCTGCTTTGATGATTCCGCTTTTTTCTGATCGGAAGGTTTCTTGGGCTGTGCGGCCTTCTTCTGCTCGACCGGTCCCCTTACCTTTTCAATCTGTTTGCCCACGGCCTTGTCCTTCAGATGTGTTCCCGCAATCCTCTCCTCGCTTGGAAATATGGACGGATCGTGAGACATATTGCCGCCTGCTTCCACGTAACCCATTACGGTTGCTGAAATTCTTCCCCCGCGGACAATGTTTCTCCTACCGGAGTCCAGTATGACTTCGGATATTCCAGCTTTCTTTGCCTCCTCTGCCATCACTTTTCCAACAAGGTATGCCACAGGCGTGCTGTTTCCTGCGATATCAAACCCTCTATCCTTGAGCGACCTGTCAGTGACAGTCTTCATCACAATGTCACCTCTTGGAGCGTACTTCACAATCTGCACACTTATTCCCTTGCCAGAAGGCCTGACCACCAGCCTTGGTTTCGAGGATTTTACAATCGCAAGCCTCCTGCGGTAGTCCGTCTGCCCGCTCTTTCTTCTCTTGAATGTCCTGGAAGTCTTCATTTTTTCTCACCGATGAAACCCTGCGCAGCCAGTTGTGTTCGCAGCTGAGCCCTGGAATTTATGCGACCGCCTTTGGAATTCCTGTAAAACTTGCGGTAGGTCTTGTCATCTATTTTCCCCTCTGACTTAAGTGTTTTCAGTTCGTCCCTCACGGCCCGGATTGTTCTGATCCACCTTCTCTTTGACGGGTCTCTTGCATTGCGGGTGCCACGTACGGAACCCGGCCCCCTCCTTCTTTCCTTAGATCTCTGAATAATCCTCTTCCTGAACCTTCCCCCGGAATTTCCTTTCGCAGGTTTTCGCTGAATTACATTTCTTCGGATCAACGCCCGGATATCCTCTCGTGTGGCCGCATCGAGAACGTCGTCAAGATTGTTGGTATCAATCCAGATGCGGGACGTCCCCACCTTGAGTATGTCGGCTGAAATCTTCTTTGCTGAATTAATGTTCAACCTGCACACCCCGATTGAGTACCCTGATGGAAAGTTCGTCCGCTTTCACTATTATTTCCTCTCTCTTCTTCGCGCCCACGGCGGATCCGATCCTTGCCGCTTCCCTTTGCGGGTTGACTGATTCCAGGTCTTTCACGTTGTATACCATTACTTCCTTGAATCCGGACGGATGGAGCCCCCTTACCAGCCTGGGGCCACGATAACCAGCGTCCACAACCCCTGGCCTTCTTGCCTGATGTTCCCTGAGTTTGGAGTGCTTCCCCCTTGGCTTCCGCCAGGATTCACCCAGTTTCAGGTACCTGAACCACTCCTGCCTCTTGAATTCGTGTCTCTTCCTGGAAGACTCGTTCTTCTTTGCAAGAAGTCGCTTTTCCTCCTTAGTGAGTGCTGGTTTCATCTCAGTTTCCTCCCAGAAGATAAATTCCATCCTGAAACACCCTCAGGTCAAAGTGCCTAATCTTTGTGGCACGCTCTATGTTCGCGACAGTTTCTCCGATGTCCTGACGATCAATCCCCTCGAGGAAGACCCTGTCACCTTTCACGCTTACAGAGGTATTTCCGACGATGGGGGCAGTCCTGGGGAATCTGCCACCTAGGAAGTTCTCAATCAGCACACTGTTCCCCTTTACTGAAACACGCACAGGAAAGTGTGTGTAGTCAATCTTCATTTCATACTGGAATCCCTGCTGTACACCCCGAAAAAGTGTCTCCAACGTGGAAGCCCAGGTTCCCAGTACCGACATTACGCGCTTGTTCTTCCTGCTGACGTAGAATTTTACTTCTCCATCTGCAATTTCGTAGCGGACGTAGTTGCTCCTGAAAACTCTGCTGGTTTTCCCCAGCTTCCCTGAAATCTCCACGGTTCCGTCCGACGCAGTGACCGACACGCCGGAAGGGATTTTTACCATTCTTGCTTGCTCAAACTTAACCATTTGCCTCGCCTCAATATACGTATGCCAGGAGTTTTCCCCCAACTCCGCTCTTCCTAGCATCCAGGTGACTCATGACCCCTTTCGTTGTCGTCATGATTATTATTCCAAAGTCCTGAGCAGGCAGGTAACGAGCCTCATATCTGTCAAGATTGATGTTCCTCACCGGCAGCCTGGGCTTGATTATGCCGCAATTGTTGATACTTTCGCTGAGTTCAATCTTGAATTTTCCGCCTGTGTTGTTTTCTTCGACTTCAAAGCTCTTGATGTAGTTGTAGTCCTGCATTACTTTGAGTACCCTTCCGATTAGCCTTGCAGCTGGCTCAACCTCTATTTTCCTCAGTCCCATCCTAGATGCGTTCTTTATCTGGACAATTATGTCATTCAATGGATCGTGTCTCACATTTTCACCTCAACTGTACTTCCTGAATCCCAATGCGGGAGCAGTTTCCCTAAAGCACTGTCTGCATAGTCGGAGTCCATATCGCCGTACCATGCCGCGTTTCCGGCCACATCTTCTACAGCCATCCTTGCGTCCAAAATTCCTCTTCGGTTGCAGTTTGAATTTTGCCACTCTTGATCACTCCACCGTGTTGACTTTGAACCGTTCCTTCAGGAATTTTATGCTCTCTTCTTTGGTTACCCTGATGGCGTTAGGAAGGTGCTTCCTGTTGATTCTGCGTCTTGAAATCCTGTATCCCATTCTCCTTTTCAGCACGACTGCAACATCCATTCCGAAAATACCTATTTCCGGGTCATACTTCATTCCCACAAAATCGGTGTAATCTGGAATGCCGAAGTATGCGTTGCCCTGCCGGTCGAACGAGTATGAGGACATTTTATTCCCCTTTGCCTCAAAAGCCCTCTTCAGGAAATCTTCGGCGTCCTTTTTGCGAAGAGTGACCTTCACTCCGATGGGAAGTCCCTTTCTTATGTTGAAATCCCTGATTGTCTTCTCTGAAATTGTCTGGACCGGTTTGTGCCCGGTAAGCGTTTCCAGTATTCTGGCTGCCTTCGCAAGTCGGTCTCCTGCCTGACCGACACCGATGTTCAATGTAACCTTGTCGATTACCACTTCCCTGCTTTCACCAGCCATTATGAGACACTCCCTGCTGTCACGTTGAAGTTGTATTTTGAATTCCCAACTACGAAAACGTTATTGACTGTCGTGGAAAATCCCTCTTCTAGAGTGACCAGATTCGCCTGGGATGACGCCTTGACCTCGATTTCCTTTACCGTTCCAGTTTCTCCTACGTGACTCCCTCCGATCATAAAGACTTTCGAACCCTTTGCCAACTTGAGTATCTGATCTATCTTTTTTCCGTCGTTCAAGATAACGAGCACGTCGTTCGGCCTTATGGAGTTGTCCTCCACAAGTATGTTCTGCCCGTCGTGGAATGTGATCATGAACTTGCCCTTTCCAACCGATGTCTTGTGGGTTACCTTTACCAGTTTTGAGTCTTTGTGCTCTTCGTCCGGTACGGCAATGAGCCTACCCTTTCGATCATAAAGAATCCGGTGATTCGAATTGTTCTCTGATATGCTTACCAGATCCATAAATCCCAGGCTTGTTCTCCTATCCTTGACCACTTTGCCATCGACCTTTACGGATCCGGAGTTCAGTATCCTGGTGATCTCCCGCTCCTTATCTCCTATTCTCAAGTAGTCCCTGAGAACTATCAGGATAGCAACAGATCTGTCACTTGCGTGCTTCCCGGGACGGGGGGTCACGCTCCAGAAGTGAACCTTTCTTCTGATGTGAACAGCCGGAGAAACCATCATGGTCTTAGTCTTGTTTATTGTCATTTTCCACCTCTTCACTATTCTCTTCCGCTACCTCTTCCGAAGCGGCTTTCTCATCGCTTTCTTCATTGGAGTCGGCAGAAGCCTCAGCCTCGCCTTCCTGTGTCGGAGTTTCCTTGGTCTCCTCGATGGGCTCAGGCTCCTCCTCCACCACTATGTCTCGAAGAGCGGCTTTCGCCTTCAGCTTTTCAAGTCTTCCCCTGTGCGAAACGTCAAGGCGGGTTATCTCAAGCATGGATGGCTGAACGTAGTACTCCTTCTGTTTGCCATCGGCCTTTGAAACGGTAATTCCATCAACGAGCACGATGAGTGCCGTATGATCGACGTCCAGGACTTTGCCGCCTTCGCCTTTCTTCGGCCCCTTCTTAATGCTAACTACGTCACCGGTCGAAACTGGGAAAGACCTTATCCCATACTTTTTTCGAAGGTCCTTGTTCAATCTTACATTCATTTTTGGTTTAAACATACTAAACTCCCTACACAATTGTGGAGGCAATTGCAGCGATCCTTGGCCATCTTTCTGATGCCTCTCTGGCAACCGGCCCCTTTATCTCTGAGCCCCTTACTTCCCCTTCCGGGGTAACCAGGACTGCAGCATTGTCTTCAAACTGCACCATTATTCCGTCCGGTCTCCTGAATGGCCTTCTCTGCCGAATGACTACTGCGTAAACCACCTTGCTTCTCATTTCTGGGGTGCCCTTCTTAACGCTCGCGATGAATAGGTCTCCAACGCCTGCAGCAGGAACTCTTCTGGCAACGCCGTGATATGCCTTGACCTCTATCAGGCTGATTATCTTGGCGCCTGTGTTATCGGCACATGCCATAGTAGCACCCAGGGGGAGACCCCTGTGCTGTCTTCCCGCTATGCCTTTCATGATGTCACCTTCTCTATAACCACGTATGACACGGTCTTTGCAAGTTTTCTGCATTCCGCAATCTTGACTTTGCTCCCAGGCTGCACTGTGATGCAGGCAGGGACATGTGCATGATACTGCGAGACCCGGGATTCGTACCTCTCATACTTGGGTATTCTTCTCCTCCTCTCGCTGAGAACCACTGCAGTTCCCTTCATGGAAGCCGACTTAACCACACCCTGAATGATCTGTCCCCTGATTGACAGGCTGCCATGAAACGGGCACTTTGCATCTGTACATTCTGTTTCCGGCGGGACAACTTCAACACCGATATTCCTCAATTTCCAGCACCTCTTGAAATTCTTTTCTCAATTCTTCGATATTCCCTGATCCTGTCTTCCTGCCTCAGGCATATTGCTGATCCGAGCAATTCAACTGGACCGGAGGAACCACCTATAGCAAACTTGCACACAGACTTTGGAACCGTCTTGCTTCCGTGGGAAGTCAAAATCGTGAATGTATTCATCGTTTCATCCAGGACCGTTCCCTCAAGCCCCACCAGATTTGTGTTCGTAGAGGACTTTACCTTCAGTCTCTTCCCCACGAAGTTTGCCATGTATAATTTGTTCATACAATTACCTCGGTCTTGAAGCCCATCTCCTCCAGTTGCTTCTTTACCTCATCCCTGTGGTCTCCTTGCAATTCGACCCTTTTCCCGTCCTTAACCGTACCGCCGGAGGCAACCTTCTTCTTGAGGGTCTTCGCGATCTCGAAGATGTCTTCTGATTTCGGGTCTATGCCTTCTATTATTGTCACGTTCTTACCATATCTTCTCTTGTCTACGCTTATCTTGACCGTTTGTGTGTCCCTGCTGAATCCTTCCCAGGGCTGCAGTTCCTTAGGTATTCCGGTGAAATTCTTTTCCTTCACCGCTTTATCCCCCGTTCCGCCATTACCGTGTTGAGCCTGGCAATTTCCCTTCTCACTGATCCCATTTTTCCTGGGTTGTGGGGAGCGCCGCCCATTGCCCTTGACGCCCTCTCTTTCATGAGCGTATCCATGAGAGACTTGCGCCTTTCCCTGAGTTCCTGTTCACTCATTTTTCTGGCTTCTTTCGCCTTGAGCTCCATTTAACACCTCCACTTTTCCCTGAACCACGGGCTGAGCTGGCTTGACACGCTTCTCTATCACGTCGGGAAGCTTGTACTTGGGGTCAAGTATTCCTACCGAAATCCCAATGATTCCTAGCTTCAGTTTTGCCTGGGCAATTCCCCTCTTCATTCCGGCCCTTGCCGGTTCTCCAGCATACTTCACTGAACCGTTGATAAATTTCTGGGATCTGGACCTTTCGCCTGAGATCTTCCCGGCCAGTCTTATCAATACGCCGGGCGCATTCTGCTCCATAGTCCTTCTCAGAGCGGTGTTGCCTGCTCTCCTGTAGGACCATCCCTTCTCCAGAGACAGCGCAATCTTCTTAGCTACAATGTTCGGATTAAGGTCAGCGTTTTCCACTTCCTTAACCTCCACCTGAGGAGACTCCAACCCATAGACCTTGTCAAGGGTGTTGGTAATCTCCTGGATTTTGGCCCCTTTCCTTCCGATAACAAGACCTGGCTTGTTAACGTAGAGCGTAATCGTGGTACCGAACGGTGTCCTCCTGATGTCCATTCCACCGAATCCAGCCGAGTCGATCTCCTTCCTCACATACTCGGTGATCAAGAGCCTCTTCACGGATTCCTCAATAAATTTCCTCTCTTTCATTCTACCGCCTCCGCGACTACAACCTCAAGGTTAACAAGGTCCCGATTATTGGCACCGGACGACCCCTGCGCCTTGGGAGTGAACCTCTTGAGCATTCTTCCCTTTGACGCAGCAATGTGCTCTATGACTACCTTCTCCGTGTCAAGATTCTTGAATTCCGCGTTCGCGGTCACACTTTCCAGCAGCGCAAGAAAAGCCTTTGCTGCTCTGACCGGATACCTGCCGGGACCGGTTCCACGCCTGTGAGAAACGGAATCTAGATACCTGAAATATGGTATGGGCTTTTTCCTTTCGATAACGTTCTCTATATAGTCTCTCGCTTCATCCAGGGGCTTGTTCTTGAGGAAATGCGCCACGTTGACTGCATCTTTCATGGATATGTTCGCCTCGACCAGCCGGGCAACCGCATTTTTCTCGGGCAATTTCTGAATTGAATATCCTTTCATTTTTCATCACTTCAGCGGCATGAACTTCGATGATCTGGTAGCTCCAACTCCGGGACCGGAGTGCTTGACATCCTTCCTGGTAAGCGAGAACTCCCCGAGATAATGCCCGATCATCTCGGGCTTCACTTCGAACTTAACGTATACGTGTCCATTATACAGTTCAACAACCTTCCCTACATATGCCGGAATAATTATCAGGTCTCTAACATGGGTTTTGACTTCCCCGTATTCCCCGGCCAGTTTCTCATGCGCAGCCTTTTGCTCGTGATTCATTTCCCTTGACAGCGACCGCCTTGCCCTGGATGGCAGTATTCGAATAACGTCTTCAATACTCATCGCCTGAAGCTGCTCCAGAGTATATCCCCTGTAAGTGAATTCTCTGGCGCGTCCCATTGCAACTTTCTGGGACTTTCTTGCCTTTCTCTTTATCGACTTTACGGATGCCTGCTTCTTCACTACCATTATCTCGCCAACCTAGATTTCTTCTTGGAGAGCCTGCCCACCTTTCTCCCTGGTGGTGCCTTGAAACCCACAGTGGACGGCCTGCCCACATGCTGGTGGTTGCCTCCCCCATGGGGGTGATTGATCGCGTTCATGGCCACTCCTCTGACCGAATACGGTCTCTTTGCCCTGCTTCTCGTAAAATGAACTGAGTTTCCTGCCTTCAGAACTGGGGGATCCCTTGCGCCTGAACCAGCGACAATGCCGACGGTTGCAAGGCAGTGCGGATGGAACCTCCTTATTTTTCCTGACCTGAGCTTGACGGATACGAACTCGCCGTGGCTGATAATGATGGCCGAGCTTCCGGCCGTCCTGCAGAACTTCCCACCATCTCCCGGGGTAGACTCCACATTGTGAATGAGCATCCCATCGGGAAGCACTCCAAGTGTTGCAGTAGTTCCGGGCTTGTAGCCTGTCTCTACTGACTGACCGGATGCTACCTCTTCACCCACAAAAGCGCCGAGGTATGCAATCTGATAAAACTGCTTCCCACCTTCGGACCTCAGTTTCACGTAAGGCGCGTTCCTCCCTGGAGCGTGGACAATATCAACGACCTTGTACTTGCCTTCTGGCGGCAGCTTGGAACTTTCTATGTGCCTGTGGCTGGGACTCCTGTAGACAAGTCCGCCTTTTCCTCTCCTCTGTGCAACTATATGTTTTCCCATGCCAACACCTCAGAATATGCCTATCCTTCCGGAGAGTTCGTCCGCAGAATACTCCGGGTCAAGGGTGACTATTGCCTTCTTGCCGTACTTTGTCATAAGCGTTCTGACCGAGGTTACCTTGACTGAATACATCCTTTCAACCTCTTCCTTGATCATTTTTCTGTTCGCTGTCCTGTCCACTATGAATGTGATCTTGTTCTCCCTTTCAGTAATAAGCATGGACTTTTCTGTGGCAACCGGCGAAATTACAATTTCTCTCTTCATTGCAGCACCTCAATGATCTCCTTCATGGCAGACTCTGTGTAAACGGTCAGTCTTCCTGGCTTGCCTCCTGGCGCCAGTTTTGTGATTCCAAGCGAACTCACGGACGCCACGTCAACACCGGGAAGTGAAGAAAAGGCGGACAGTTTTCTGGAGTCTGTGCCAACGACGAGCACCGATTTTTTCCCCTTGTATTTGCGGCCCCGCATCTTTCCCCTGCCGGCTCTTACCTTCTTTCCGTTCTTTGCCCTGTCCAGGTCATCGCTCAGCCCGATCTTTTCTAGAAATTCCATAGCTTCGGATGTCTTGGATATATCCTGAATTTCATCTTTCGCAACAATGGGGAACTCAAGATCTTCGGGAATGTTGTGCCCTCTCCTTGAAACGGCAGCATGGTCAAAAGTCATCAATATTGCTGACTTTCTTGCGACGATCCTCTCCTTGCTGTTCATGGATACGATTAGGTTCTTCGCCACGACTGGAGCGTGGGCACTTCTCCCTCCAACCATACTGGCCAGAATAACTCCGCGGTTCCCCCCAGCCACTCTGGGGATTCTTGATCTTCCGTGGTTGGCGCCCATGTTGTGGCCAACGTTTCTCAATCCGGCGCTCCGTTTGGTTCCGTAGGGGGCCCTCACGCTGAGAGTCGCTGATCTGTAGAGTTGGGAGACCAGGTCTACCCGTACTGGACCCGGTATTGACGGGAGTTTCATCTTGCCGGTTGATTCACCATTTCTTGAGTATACCTTGACCTGCATTCTTAATCACCTTGCTTTGATTCAACTGAAATGTATGAAACCTTGAGGTCCTTCACGTCAGGAGATTTCTGCCTGGCGGGGTCTCTCATCTTCACCAGCCTGTGGCTTGGCCCCGGGATTGACCCGTGCAGGAGCACGAAATCGTTTCTCACAAGCCCGTATCCAACGTTCCCACCTTTCACGTTCACCGACGAAGACTCCTCTGCAGTGCCATACTTAATGACCCTGATATTGTGGGCGGTCCGCTGCTGATAGCCCATTTGACCGGCCTGTGGTACCGTTTCCTTAACGAAGTTTGGATGCCACGGCCCTAGGGTACCAATCATTCTTCTATGCTTTCTGTTCTTCCTTGGGAGCAGTTTTACCCCAAATCTCTCAACGTGACCGGTAAACCCCTTTCCCTTTGTCACGCCGATAACGTCCACAAATTTTCCCGACCCAGAAAAGTCGGTAAATCTGAGATCCTGGCCGAGTTTTGACTCCGCGTACTGCACCCTGCTTTCCATGCTGTCGCCTCCAATTCGCACTTCAAAGATTTCCGGAACTTTCTTGGGAATACCGGTTACCAAGGCAGGCTCTGTGTGAACCACCAGGCGCACGTCTGACAGGTCTTCCGGCAGTGCTGATTTCTTCCTGTTAACAGTGCGAGGTATTCGAAGCAGGAGGGAGTCGTCAAGCTTTTCAGCCCATTTTTCTGCGGAAACGTACAAACCCTCCGACCCTTCAGAATAAAATCTGATTGCAGCCACCTTCAGGGGAGGTACTTCCACTATGGTCACCGCACTGAAAACGCTCTGGCCAGCCGTTACACTATTCTTTCTGTAGTCCACCATCTCCACATGAGTCATGCCAACCTTGTAACCGGCAAATGCCTGAATTTTTGCCTTTCCGTCCAGCTCTGGCCATGACCTGATGAAGCCGTGTTCCCGCTTCGCTCGAACTCTTGGATAGTATCCTTTAGACCCACGTCTTGGGTGATGAGGTGTCGCCATTCTTTCACCGAATTAGACCGTTACATCTTTTCCGCCGTCAGAATCCAACGGCAGCATGGGGTTGCAGAGTGCATTGCCCCTGATGTATGGTTCTTGTCCGTGAGCGGAAGTTCTTATATAACCTTAACTCGGAATTCGTAGGTTGTGCGCAAACCATGCCTTCGTTCACCAATCTGGAGCTTGACAGAACCAGCAACCTTAATGTATTTCGTACCATTGGTAATAAGTTAATTGATGGATGTGCGCTGATGGCAGAACCAGAATTTGATGAAGAGGAGATGGACCAGGATTCCGATGTTAGCGAATCCCAGGATGACGCTCTTCAGCGGTACACGAGAGATGTCCAGAAGGACCCAAAGAACCCCTCATCTCACAATAACAGGGGTGTTACTCTTTTCAACCTCGGCAAGATTGAACAGGCTATTGACGAGTTCAACAAGGCAATAACCCTGAACCCAAATGACGCTACATATTACTATAACAGAGGACTTGCCTATTACAACCTGAGCAAGCTTCAGGAGGCTCTCTCTGATTTTAACGTGGCGCTCAGGATGGCCCCGGGGGAAGCTTCCTACCATTACAACCGAGCGCTGGTCATAAATGAACTGGGAAGAAGAGAAGACGCCATCAAGGAACTGAATGAAGCGATCAAGATAAACCCCCGTGATCCGGACTATTACAACGATTACGGGAACATCATGTACGAATCCGGAAGCCTCGATAAGGCGCTGGCCTACTACAACGATGCCCTCAGTCTGAACTCAAGAGACCCTACATACCACAACAACAAGGCGAACGCGCTGATGGGACTGGGACGGGATGATGAAGCTCTTAGGGAATATAAGGAATCCATCGTGCTTGACCACCTGGACCCTGCACTCCACAGGGACTTCGGCCTTGCGTTGTTGAAACTCAATAGGCTTGAAGAATCCCTTTGGGAACTCAATGAAGCAGTGAAACTTGACCAGACGGACTTCCAGTTCCATCTGGACAGGGGGATTATATTACACAAGTTGGGAAGGCTAGGCGAGGGACTCAGGGAGGTGGATGAGGCGCTTCGCCTTAACGCTAACCTGGCTGGCGCACACTTCGAGAAAGCGACAATACTGGGAGACATGGAAAAGTACGCAGATGCCCTGAAGAGTATAGACGTAGCACTGAAGTTTGAGTCCAATATCCCGGATTATTATTACAGAAAGGCCGTCAACCTCGTAAAGCTGAACAAGAAGGAGCTGGCAATAAACGAACTTGTCACTGCGATAAAACTCGACGACAGGAATCCCGAGTACCACATACTTCGCGCCGTCCTTCTTGACGAACTCAAGATGCACAATGAGGCAATAGAAGAGTACGACAAGATCGTGAAACTCGGTGCCGATACTGCAGAGTTTCACTTCAAGCGTTCCTCTCTGCTTCAGGACATTGGAAAATACCAGGAGGCTCTCAAGGAACTTGCTGAAGCGGTAAAGAGAGACCCGAACAATCTTACATATCATATCCGGACAGCAGAAATCGAGCAGAAACTGAACCTGTTTCAGGAAGCAATCGACGAGCTTGACACCTGCATAGTGCTGGACAAGAACAATCCAGAAGTGCACAGCACCAAAGCTCTCCTGCTCAGTGACATGGAGAAGCCGACGGAAGCCCTCAGGGAAATTGAAGAAGCGATAGTTCTCGACAGGACAAATCCGCGTTATCAGTACAACAAGGGCCTCATACTTCTCAAGAGCGGAAAGTTCGACGATGCCCTGAAGGAATATGACGACGCGATCAGGAAGAATCCCAAGGAGCCGGAGTACCGGTATAATAAGGCAATGGTGCTGATGCGCTTCTCGAGATACCAGGACGCTTTACCTGAAATGCTTGAAGCCGTTAAGCTGGATAATGGAAATCCGGAGTACAGGAAGCAGAGAGCGAGTTGCTACTTCAACCTCAACAGGTACGAAGAGGCACTTGCTGATTTTAATTTCATTATTGTCAAGAACCCAAGAGATCACGAGGTTAAGAGCCTCAGGGCCTTGTCGAACATGCACATCGGAAAAACCAACGAGGCACTGAAAGACATCAACGAGGCAATAAAGATGGAACCGTCCAACGCCTCGTACTTCTACCACAAGTCTCAGATTCTTATTCAGTTCAGGGAACGTGAAGAAGCCCTCAAGGCACTCAACGAAGCTGTGAAGCTTGATCCCGACAGGTGGGAATACCACAGGGACAAGGCTGAGGTGCTGAACAGGCTTGGGATGCTTGACGATGCGCTTGAGGAGTGCAATTCTGCAGTTAAGCTGAATTACAATGACCCCCTGGTGCACTACTACCGTGGAATTGTGCTCTCCAGGATGGGAATTAACAGGGAGTCCTCCAAGGAGTTCGGAGAGGCCGTGAGGTTTGATCCGGATAACCCGGAGTACCATGCGAGGATGGGAGAGACGCTCCTGAAAACCTCGAGAACCGATGAGTCCCTCAGGGAGTTCGAGAGATCGGTGGAACTGGACCCGAAGGTTGCGGATTACCGCGTTGGAAAGGGGAACGCTTTCATGGAGATGCACAGGTACGATGAAGCCTTGAAAGAGTTCGAAACCGCAATTTCGATCGCCCCTAAGGAATCCCTGTACTACAGCAACCTGGGAAGGCTTTACGTTGAGATGGGCAGGCACAATGATGCAGTGAAGGAGTTCGACAGGGCCATATCCCTCAACCCCAACGAGCCGCAGTACCACGTGGAGAAGGGCATACTGTACCTCAGGGAAGGAAAGACGGATCCTGCCCTGAAGGAGTATGAGGAGGCAATACGCATAAACCCCAACATGGCCGAGTTCCATAGCAGGAAGGCCATGGCCATGTCTGAGATAGGCAGGCATGAGGAGGCACTCAAGGAGGCCAACGAGGCAATAAGGCTGTCACCAAAGAATCCTGAGTTCAGGTTCAGGAAGGCTGAGGCACTCTCCAAGCAGGGCAGGACAGACGATGCCATAAGGGAGTGCAGGGAAGCGATAAACCTGAGACCGGGAGACCCGAGTTACCACTACAAGCTTGCAGGGATGCTGCAGCAGCAGGGGAAGCTGGACGAGGCAATGAGGGAATATGGGAATGCCATGGAGATTGATCCGGCAGATCCGGAGTACCACTTTGCGGTCGGAAAGCTGTACAGAAAGACGAGGAATTACGAGAAGGCGGTACACGAGTTAAAGACAGCAATTGAGGCGTCCCCCGCCAACGACTCTTACAGGGCGGAGTATGCTGACGCCCTCTACGAGGCGGGAAAGTACGAAGATGCAATCGAACAGTACAATGCCGCGATCTCCACGAATCCAAAGATGGCCCCGTATTTCTCCGGAAGAGGGATGGCATTCCTCCGGACGGGCAGGCTGAAACAGGCATCGTCAGATCTTCAGAATTCCATCAATATTGATCCTGAAAACGTGAACAGCCTTGCCAATCTTGCGCTGCTCTACAGGGATACTGGAAAGATTGATGACGCACTTTCTACTTGCAACAAAGCCCTCGAAATAAAGGAAACCGGCGACCTTCACGCCCTGAAAGCGTCAATTCTCCTGAGGCTGGACAGGCTGGATGAAGCGAAGAAGGAAGTGGATGCAGCAATGCAAGTCATCAAGGACGACCCCAAGGTTTTCTCCATGAACGGGAAAATCCTGATGCAGAAAGGCGACTATTCTGGCGCCATATCCAGCTACGAAAAGGCAATCGCTCTGAATCCGAAGGACTCGGAGAGCTACGGGTCCAAAGCCATGTGCATGATTAAAATGGGGAGATATGACGATGCGATCAGGGACCTTGACGAAGTCATGAAATTGGACCCTGGAAACGCATTTTTCCATTACCATAAGGCCTTAATCCTAGCGGAAAGAGAGGATTTTGAAAACTCACTTGCGGAACTCAACCAGGCCATCACTCTTGACCCTGCCGAGAGCAGCTACAGGTACAAGAGGGGAGAGTTGCTGTTAAAGATAGGCGACCCCAATAAAGCCCTGAAGGAGTACAGCGACGTAATTGATATCGTTGGCGGGGAGAGTGGGACAGAGATTGATGCATTGCTGGGCGACGCCCTGAAGGAATACAGAGGGTCTGCCAAGAAAGAACCTAAAGATCCGACTCACCATGCGGATATAGCCTACGTGCTCGCCCAGATGGGTAAAACCGACGAGGCCCTGGCCGAATACAAGAAAGCCGTTGCCCTTGACAGCAAGGATCCGAAGTACCCGTGGGAGATATCCGGAATTTTGATGGCCAAAGGGGAAAACAAGGAGGCTCTTGAATACCTGGAGAAAGCGATGTCCCTTGACCCGAACAACCCGGCATATTACTCCAGAAGTGCCGCCATAAAGAAGACCATGGGGAAGGAGGACCTTGCCATTGAGGACTATGAAAAGGCCATACAGCTTGGAACCAAGGACTCATCCGCGTATCTCAGCAAGTCTCGGATACTTGCAAGCCAGGAGAGGGTGAAGGAAGCCATTGCCGAGCTTGATCGGGCGATCGATATAATCAGGACAGACCCGTTGCCGCACAGCGAGAAAGCTAGGCTGCTTGAAAAAATTGGCGAAAAGGAACTTGCGCTGCAGGAGTACCAGTCAGCAATCGATTATAGCGCAGGCGATGCAGAATACAGGGCCGGAAAGGCCAACCTTCTTTCCCAGCTTGGCAGAGTCGACGACGCCGTTGAAGAGTTGACGCAGGCAGTGAAGGCCAGGCCAAAGGACACGAAACTTAAGGTTGCCCTCGCGGGATTTCTCCTGAGCGTTGGCAAGCAGAACGCAGCACTCAAGGAGGTAAATGAGTCCCTGAGGATGAACCCGAAGGACGCCAGCGCTTACTATCTCAGATCCAGGATAATGCTTGCCACTAAGGAGGAGAATGAAGCCCTCAAGGCACTCAACGAAGCTGTGAAGCTTGATCCCGACAGGTGGGAATACCACAGGGACAAGGCTGAGGTGCTGAACAGGCTTGGGATGCTTGACGATGCGCTTGAGGAGTGCAATTCTGCAGTTAAGCTGAATTACAATGACCCCCTGGTGCACTACTACCGTGGAATTGTGCTCTCCAGGATGGGAATTAACAGGGAGTCCTCCAAGGAGTTCGGAGAGGCCGTGAGGTTTGATCCGGATAACCCGGAGTACCATGCGAGGATGGGAGAGACGCTCCTGAAAACCTCGAGAACCGATGAGTCCCTCAGGGAGTTCGAGAGATCGGTGGAACTGGACCCGAAGGTTGCGGATTACCGCGTTGGAAAGGGGAACGCTTTCATGGAGATGCACAGGTACGATGAAGCCTTGAAAGAGTTCGAAACCGCAATTTCGATCGCCCCTAAGGAATCCCTGTACTACAGCAACCTGGGAAGGCTTTACGTTGAGATGGGCAGGCACAATGATGCAGTGAAGGAGTTCGACAGGGCCATATCCCTCAACCCCAACGAGCCGCAGTACCACGTGGAGAAGGGCATACTGTACCTCAGGGAAGGAAAGACGGATCCTGCCCTGAAGGAGTATGAGGAGGCAATACGCATAAACCCCAACATGGCCGAGTTCCATAGCAGGAAGGCCATGGCCATGTCTGAGATAGGCAGGCATGAGGAGGCACTCAAGGAGGCCAACGAGGCAATAAGGCTGTCACCAAAGAATCCTGAGTTCAGGTTCAGGAAGGCTGAGGCACTCTCCAAGCAGGGCAGGACAGACGATGCCATAAGGGAGTGCAGGGAAGCGATAAACCTGAGACCGGGAGACCCGAGTTACCACTACAAGCTTGCAGGGATGCTGCAGCAGCAGGGGAAGCTGGACGATGCCATGGCAGAGATCGACGCGTCAATTGAACTGGACAAGGACAACGCAGAGTTTCACTATGGACGCGGAAAGCTCATGCTTGAGCAGAAGAAGGCAGACGAGAGCCTCAGGGAATATGAGATTGCTGTCTCCCTTGCTCCTGAAAACAGGAAATATGTTTCTGAACTTTATGGAGTGAAGGCCAAGGCCGTCGAAAGGTACGACTATCTCATAAAGCTTGATCAGAATAACCCCGAGTACCGGGAGAAGCGGGCAAAACTTCTCATCGAAATGAAGCGTCTCCCGGAAGCAGAAGTGGATCTTACCGTAGCGGCAAAATTGTCACCAAGGAATCTCACTATTACGAAGGATCTGGGATTTGTCCAGACAGAAACGGGACACTTCGCTGAGGCTCTGAAGAATATTGAAAAGGTTCTGGATGAGTCGCCAGGTGATCCCATTCTGCTTGCGCAAAGAGCAGTCTGCAAGGCCGAACTGGGTGAGATAAGCGGATCGCTAAAGGACATTGATAAGGCGATCAAGATGGATCAGGAAAACCTCGCCCTGAAATCCAAGAAGGCGCGGATACTGGTAAAAGCGGGGAAGGGGGCAGAAGCACTGACTGCTTTCGAGCAGATTATATCGGCTGGCCACGAAGAACCATCGATATGGTTCAATAAAGGCAAGCTTCTGATCGAGATGGGGCGGTTTGACGAGGGTATTTCCGACCTGAAGAAAGCATCGTCGATGGATCCCATGAATCCGGAGTACGTCTCCACCCTTGGGGGGCTGCTGTTTGATTCCGGCAAGCTGGAGCAATCAATAAAATACCTGGAATCTGCGGTCAGCCTTATGGGGCAGAACGTTGCGTATCTCGACAAGCTTGGCATAGCTTACACTTCAGAGGGGAGATTTGACCAGGCGCAGAAGCTCTTTGAAGACGCCATAATCATTTCTCCAACCCAGTCTGATCTGTACCTGCACAAAGCCCAGGTTCTGGAACGCAAGGGAAAGAAGAAGGACGCGCTGTCTGCGGTGAAAACTGCTTTTGACCTCGAACCGGATAACTGGCTGTACGTGCTGGAGTACGGACGCATGCTTCTCTGGAACGAGGACACCAGAAATGCGCTCCAAGTGCTCGAGGAGGCAGCGACCAAGAAGCCAAGGGAAGCGCCAGTACGATATTTCCTCGGAAGAGCCCTGGTTCAGCTTGGGCGATATAGGGAGGCTTCCAGAGAGTTTGGAGAGGCGGTATCCATGGACCCTGCAAATACTGCGTATCATTTCGACCTTGCACAGAGTCTGGATCTCTCTTCGGACCTGGATGGTGCATTAAAGGAATACGATCTGGCCATAAGCGGGGACGATGAGAACTATGAGTATTACCTGGCCAAGGGAAGCGCGCTCAGCAAGTTGGGGAACTATGAAGATGCCATAAAGGAGGTACAGAAAGCAATCACACTGAACCCGAGTGACGGAAAGCCTTCAGCCACCCTGGGAAGGATTTACCTCAAGATGGGGCGTCCAGATAATGCGGAAGAGGAATTTGATCGCGCCATTGCACTTAACCCGGGAAATCCTGAGTTCCACGCAGAAAAGGCTGACTTTCTGGCAGATAACGGAAGGGCAAAGGAGTCCATTGCGGAGCTTGATGCTGCAATCGAACTCTCCAAGGACAGTGGGGACCTTGTAATGAAGAAGGCGAAGGCCCTGGCTGCCTCGGGGGATATCGATGCTGCGGTTGAGGCACTTAATTCTATTGCTGGATCATCTGGTTCTGCGTCGGCTGAGAGCCACTTTGCCCTGGCGGAGATATTCGCCTCTGCCGGAAGAGTTGACGATGCGCTTAAGGAATATGAGCAGGCCGCAAAGATGCAGCCAAATAAAGCACAGTACCGTTTTGCATACGGCGAAATGCTCCAGGACAAGGGACGGTTTGACGAAGCCCTTAAGGAGTTCAATACAGCGGTGGAACTTCAGCCTGAAGCCCCGGAATTTCATATGGCGCTAGGTCAATTGAAGATCAGGACCAGAAGGGTAAAGGAAAGCGTTGACTCCTATGACCGTGTGATAGAACTCAATCCAAAATCGGCGGAAGCACATTCCCTGAAAGGGACTGCTCTCTTTAAACTGAAGAAGTACGACGAGGCAATCAAGCAATATGACGAGGCAATCTCTCTGGAAAACAAGGCTGATTTTCACTTCCAGAAGGCCGAAGCGCTGAAGGAAATGGAAGATATAGATTCCGCCTTTGCGGAATATGATCTAGCAATCAGTCTTGACAAGACAAAGTTAGAGTATTACAACGCAAAAGTTCAGCTCCTCAAGGAAGTCGGAAGGCTGGACGAGGCACTTTCAACCTACGAGACCCTTTCTGAACTAGCTCCCAATATGCCTGAAGTATGGGTCAATTACGCGGAGATACTCGCCATGCGCCGGACCTCCGACGATGGATTAGCAACGCTGGTGAAAGCAGCCAAATCAAAGAACGTCACTATGAAGCAGCTCTGCGAATCTGCCGCGATACATTCACAAAAGGAAAATATTCAGCCCGTACAGCTTATGCTCCAGAAGTTTCAGAAGGCACACTGTAAGTAGATTGATGCCTTTGATGAAGGAGCCAGGTGTTGGTGTGGGTTTTTTCCCCAGCATGGTTCGTGACAATATTTTAATCCGGAGTTACATATCCAGTCCGCTCGGGTCCGTAGCTTAGCCAGGTAGAGCGATGGACTCTTAATCCATAGGTCGGGGGTTCGAACCCCTCCGGACCCGTTCTTGTCAGGCAATCATGCCGCGTAGTTTCCTGATAATCTCTTTCAGAACCAATTGCCCCTTTTCCCTGATCAGATACAGGACGGTCTTCAGAATTGTGTCATTTGTTACAGTGAATATGTAATTCAACTTGATTACGCTGTCCTGCCCTCACCATCTTGCGTGGAAATGGTAACCCTTTCATGCGTACATCTTTCGATATGCCCCCAATCACAGCGTTGCCAGGCTCCTCCAACAAAACCAATGCCGGAGGAACCTTGGAACCACTGTTGTCAGCACAACGCACCCTGGTTATGTTTACATCTCCAGGTATAACCACTTTCCCGGCCGCTGCAGTTCCCCGATCTAAAGTTCGGTTGTATGTATGTAACTCACAGCCATACGCATGGTGGCTTTCTCCCCCTTTGTCCCCTATCGGACATATCCATTGTCTTCAAAATGTCAGTCATGCGTATTGATTCTTGCCGCAAAGGAAAAGGATTTGCCCTCAACTCGAATTTCCACCAAGAAATCATGCGGATAATTATAATTTGCTAGACATTACTTCAGCAATATAGTTTTTCGAATCAAGTATTTATACGATGACCTGCATGAGTTTTATGCAATGAATAATGCATCCGAAGTAGCCCCAACGGGTGAAAAAAAGGCAAAACTGAAGTATGCAATAATAGGAATAATTGTTGTAATACTCATAGTGGCGGGGACGGGAGTTTATTTTGTACTCTCAAGTAGTCCTCACGCCAAGCAAACCCTTACCGTGAACATATCCCTATCTGGAAGCGAGTTAAAGTTTTACCAGAATACAATATTGCCCGAATTCGAGAAGGCTTATCCAAACCTGACTCTGCAGTTCACCACCGAATCGGCGACCTCTGTCGTATCAACGTTACAATCTGAGGGGACCAGCCCTACCATTGACGTAGTTCAGCAGGACAATGGGTTCACGGGGCCACTTGTTGCAAGCGGACTCGTGATGCCACTGAACCCTTATCTTTCCCAGTTTGAGCCGATTACAGGCAACACATCGTCCGTTCCCTCGTCATACGGATCCATAATACCTGCGTATTACCACGAGGGCATGTTTGGCAGTACATACTATTTCTTCCCCATCAGAGGAAATGTTCAGCTAGCCTATTACAACCAGTCTGCCCTCACGGCAGTCGGGACGCTTAAACACTTAGTTCTTCCGCAACCGACGAACACCACCAACCTCATGATTGATATGGAAGCCCTGAATTCGAGCGGATATGCTCAACCATTCAACATGCAGGGCCACCAGGGTGCAAGCACTCCAACACAAGTATTCCAGTGGATGGCCGAATTTAACGGAAATCCCATGGCTTTCAACACGACCGGCGATATCAAGGCGTTGACTTTCCTTCAGAACATGGAAAACAAGGGTCTTATGTCTCCGCATTACAGCACCGGCTACTGGGGCAGCTATAAGGGGCTTGCATCGAATTCGTACCAGTACATAGATCAGTGGCCCTACATCACAACGACCATGTCAGGTCTCGGCTGGAACAACACCACCCAGAGTTCTACCCACAACCTTGGGATCAACCAGGTCTTCGCAGGGCCCAATAATGATTCCCAGTTCATCGTTGGAGGCGATGTGCTCGGTATCGTAAACCACACCTCAAACCTCTGGGCTGCCACCCATTATATCCAGTTCCTTGACTCGGCCAGCGTACAGACACAGCTATTACAGAATCTCACCTGGCCCGTCGTGAACACTGCAGCTTACAACTCCAGCGCAGCAAGCGGGCTTCCATTCAAAATGATCCAGCTTGAGGAAGCGCATGGCATATTCAGGCCGGCAGTGCCTTGGATGACCCAGTGGGACAATTACTTTGACAGTGCCTGGGCAGTAATAATGGCCGGAGGCAACGTAACTACGGCGCTGAACACTGCGCACGCCAACATGTACAACTATCTGGAGATATACTATTCGTCAACATCGTATCCCTCTGAGTACGCTGCGGGGGCGATCTACCCCACCGGAGACTATACAGGACCAACATAATCCGGTGGAGCGTTAATGCAGATAGTGAGGCAACTAAAGAATAACCTGATGGAAGTAATTTTTATACTTCCATTATTAATTTTTGTTGGACTGCTGAACATTTATCCAATCATAGTGGGAGTGAACAGTGGGTTCCTTCTCCTAGGGCAATATAGCCTGTATAACTACCAACAACTCCAGACCTATACTCCATCCCTTCAGACCGTGACTTTCAACACTTTTCTTTACGTACCGTTTGCGCTCGCAATTGAGTTCTTCCTTGCATTGTTTACGGCGCTACTTCTTAACAGGTCCATTCGAGGGAGATCGGCCTTCAGGTCGATTGTGATGCTTCCCTACGGCGTCGCAACTGTCGTTTCGGCAATTGCATTCTCGTTCATTTTCACGGCCACGAACGGATATGCCAACGAATTCCTCACCGGCATTGGACTTTCCAGCCATCAGATTGATTGGACTCTTGGAAATTATGCGTTCGTTTCAGTCGCCTTGGCCGATTCCTGGAAAACCTTTCCCCTCATAATGCTCATCCTTCTGGGAGGCTTGCAAATGATCCCGGAGAGCCAGTATGAGGCAGCAGCAATGGATGGAGCCACCCCGTTGCAGCAATTTAGGAGGATCACGATGCCAAACCTTTACCCTTTTATTATGATCGCAATGATTATCAGGGCCGTGTCTGAATTCAACATACTATCCCTTCCGCTGATTCTCGTCGGATCCAACCTTCAATTCCTTGGCACATTTTCTTTCAACCTATACGAAACGTTCTCGCTGGGGTCAGCCAACATGTCGGCAGCGGCTGCGACCGTACTTCTCGCAATCGTGCTTATGTTCGTTGTCATATACGTCTATGTTTCGGGAAAATTAGGGGACGTGAACAGGTGAAAACAGAAATCGCAAAGAAATCGCTTTGGTACCTTGCCATGGCAATCGTGGCCGTTTTTGTCTTGTTCCCAATCTATCTCATATTCCTCGTCGCTTTCGCGCCGCCCTCGGAAATATTCAGGCCTCGCCCCGCACTGATTCCGACCAGCATTTCTCCCTATTCTCTCATCGTCGTCCTGAACAACTACAATTTCCTTCCTCACTTTTTCCTGAGCCTGGAAGTGGCTTTCATGGTATCCGGAATAACCCTCGCCCTGGGAGCACCTGCGGCTTACACCATATCGAAGATGCCAAGGAAAGCGTCGTACCTGGTGATTATTTTTCTGTTCGTTACGCAGATGATACCGGAAGTACAAATTGGAGTCCCGCTTGCGAGCGCTATGGCAAGATTGCACCTTATCAATAACCCATTGGGCATTGCGTTAGCGCAATCTTCCATAGCAGTTCCGCTGGTGACGTACGTTCTGGTGGGAGCTTTTCGCAGCATTCCGCCCAGGCTGGGAGAGTCCGCACAAATCGATGGGGCAAGTAAGTTCCAGGCATTCTTCTACATAGACCTCCAGTTAGCACTGACAGGTATCTTTGTAGCCTTTATTCTTGCCTGGCTTTTCTCCTGGGACGAGTTCATACTTGCAGAACTCATATCTCCGCTGTACACCACCATACCAGTGCTGATCTACCAGAACGTGGCCAGGGGAATTGGGGGATTGCCGGCGGATGACGCTTTCTCGCTCATAATGACGATTCCGGTCATCGTCCTGGTTCTGGTGTTGCAGAAATACATGAGAAGTAACATAATTGCCGGGGCGTTGAAATGAACTTGGGGAGATGATGGTATGACAACACTGGAACTTGAGAAAATATATCTCACGGCTGGAAAAAATGAAATATTGAAGGATGTGAACCTTTACATCGATGACAAGGACTTCTTTGTATTGCTTGGACCTTCGGGTTGTGGAAAGACCTCCACGCTCAGGGTAATATCTGGACTTATGAGACAGGTTTCCGGAAAAGTACTCATGGATGGGGAAGACATCAGTGATAGACCGCCAAGCAAGAGGAACATATCCATGGTATTCCAGGATTATGCACTCTACCCCCATATGACTGTTTTCGAGAACATAGCATTTCCCTTGAGAATCGCCCATAGGGAAATGCAGTACATCAGGGACAAGGTCAAGGAGATTTCAAAGTTCCTGGCCATTGACCATCTTGTTGCGAAGAAGCCTCACCAAATTTCCGGGGGCGAAAGGCAGAGAGTAGCCATTGCAAGGGCACTGGTCAAGGATCCCAAGCTTCTCCTGATGGACGAACCGTTGAGCAATCTGGACGCCAAGCTTCGAGATGCCGTAAGGTTTGAGCTGAAAAGGATACATATGGAAACCGGAGTCACCACGGTCTACGTCACCCACGATCAGCTGGAGGCAATGACTCTTGGAAACCGCATAGCAATATTCAGGAGCGGAACGATTGAACAGGTGGGGCATCCAATGGAAATATTCAATAGCCCTGTCAATACCTTCGTGGCATCCTTTGTGGGCAACCCATCCATGAACATCCTGGAATCAGAAGAGGCAAAGAGGGCCCTTGAAGCGGAGACACATACATATGCCGGGATAAGGCCAAGAGCAATGTTCGTGAGGAAACCGAAGGACTCGGCAAACATCATATCCATTGAAGTGAAGGTGCTGATGAAGAATCTTCTGGGGAACGAGGTTCTGGTGCAGTCTGAAATGGGAAATGAACTGGTGTATTTCTACGTGCACATAAACGACTCCAGCCTCGTCAATGAGGGAAAGACGACCACTCTGTATGCGGACAGGAGACGAATTTACCTTTTTGACAAGGACGGGAAGCAAGAAGGAAGAGTACTGAGCGAGGAACCGCTTCTGGAACCGGAACAGTGATCCTGCATCGGTCGGCATGAACGTTGAAAAGATTCTCCGGGAGTCCAGGACCCTTACGGAGAAGGACAATCTCAGGGTTTATCATGCCTGGATAAGGGAAAGAAGTTCTGCAGTTTTCAGAAATGACACGATGACTCTGATCAAGGGGCTTAGAGGACATTCTATCCTTGGAATGGACGGGAATTCTGCCCTGGTTTCCAATTCAAGGGTTCGTACCGGGATATGGGGGGTCAAAACCAGGCATGTCTCACACCTGAAGGTCACGAGCACTTTGGGGGAAAGCGGGACAAGCTTCGTTAAGATGGTCAGGGGATTTGGTTATATTTTTAGACAGTTTGGAGACTTCAGCCGAATTGACTTTGTTCCCTGGGATCAGGATGCCGTGGTAATGGTGTTCACGCCGGACATTCCTACACATATATCCATTGAAATGGACATTGACCATCTTAACGCGTGGCCAGACTCGAACATTCCTGAAGGTTACAGCTCAGTGCCAGGTGACAGGACCATGGAAATCACAAGCAGCGTCGGGAGAACGATAATTTCGGTGGAGGGAGTTACTCCAAGATTTGAGAACCGGGAAAATCATCTGAGGGTGGATTTTCCCCTCGAGGACACGGTAACCCTTGCCATTTCACGCGAAGGCCCGGAATTCACGGACTCTGTGCTGGAAGGAACGCTGGAGTATCATCATAGTGTCGAGAGATACTGCAAGCTGGTGACCCCTTCGTTTGAGTTCAACAAGGCATTCCTCTGGGCCAAACATGATCTCCTTGAGCTTTTCACGGACGCAGGCGGGGAATATGGCTGGTATGCTGGGCTTCCCCAATTTTCATGGTTCTTCGGCAGGGATGGCGAGTGGATTTCCATGGCCGCCTCCGAATGTGGGTTGGAGGAACTTTCTGAAAAACATCTCTCCCTGCTCTGGAATTTTTCTCGCCACGGCAGGATTCCGCATGAGATCCCCGCCGACACACGGATTCCGGATACCGACCAGATTGCGTCAAACGGGCTCACCTCAAGGTACATGTCCATTGACAGCAGCCCGCTGTGGATCATATCACACCTGAAGAATGTGAAGTGGCACGGAACAAGACCCAGGAAGCGTGAGATTGATCAGGTTGTGGATTTCCTCAGGAGATGTGATACCGACAGGGATGGACTGGTTGAGAACAGTTTCAGGGACGGCCTCATAGGATGGCCGGAATCCTGGGCAGACAGGAGAGACGGTGCATGCATAGATGTCAACGCATTATGGACGAAAGCACTCTTGGAAACAGATGATTTGCAGGGCAGAAACGATCACTCATCCCTGTTGAATAGGTTTCTGCAGAAATTCTTCATTCATGATGGAGGAGGCCTGACCGTTTATGACTCTGTTGAGAAGGGGGCGCGACGATGTGTAAGATCACCTATGGAACTCATTCCTGCGATTTACTTCCGGAATGCTGACATGAAATTCCTGGTCAGGGACATGTCTGGAGAAGACATGCAGACGCCATGGGGAACAAGATCCATGTCTCGCCTTGATGCGATGTATGACGGAAGCTATCACAGGGGCACTGTTTGGCCCCTGATGACGGGCTGGTACGTATTGGCGGCATACGCGAACTCCCTTCCCGGAGAGGCCTTTGCGTCGCTTTCGACGTTTCCCAGGCTGGCTTTCGGGAGCCGGGACCCGGGAAGGATCAATGAAACCTACAATGATGTGACAGGAGAGGAAACTGGCCAGTTTGCACAGGGATGGTCTTCTGCGATATTTGTTCAGTGTGTCATAGAGGGCCTCTTTGGCATCAACCCCGACGGAAAGGATCGTTTGCAGGGAATTGCCGGTAACTTCAATCCGGTACTTCCGAGCGGTTGGAGCAGCATGTCCGTTGAGAACCTGAAGTATCGGAGCCGAATTTATGAGGTAAGCGTCACGGCCAATGGGAAGGGAGTGAAGGCGCGTACATGAACTGCTGTAAATTCGAAAGGGTCCTGTTAGATCTTAACCTTCCTCCTCCACATGGGATTTCCTTCCCGTTCTCCACTCCTCGTGGATGCCCATCGATATTGAGCACATAACCCTCAGCAGCGGTTTCTCTCAGGGAAGTGTGCACCACGCTTCCTGGCCCCTCTCTTGATCTCCAGGTTGATCCTCTCCAGCACGCTGGTCGTTATCTCTTGTCTTCAGGTAACTACGAGTTTGCAGAAAGATTCTGGTGAAGTACCGTTATGAGTCCCTGGCCTGGCCAAGAGCCCTAGAATAAGGATTATTTTTTTTGTCCAATCAATGGGAATTAGACAACCAGTGCGGCAGCTTGAAATTCTGCCTGTTAACTGGAAATTGCGGATATTCGATCAGAGGAGTTTCTTTTCATTCGAATTGCTTGCACTGACATAATCCAAAAATGGCAATCTTAGTAAAAGCGACAATTGATATTCTATGCCATGTATTTACCATGGGTGCATGAAATTGGATGCCTCTTACAAACAGGAATTCGATAGCCTTCTTCAAAAGAGCTATCCAGACTGGGCAAAGAGAAATATTGACATACCGGACAGGACGGTCCATTCCATACTTGACGAGTCTGCAAACAAGTACGGAAATAATGTGGCCATCGATTTCCTCGGGAACAAGATAACCTATCGGAAACTGCTGGAGGAAGTCTTTTCTGCTCAATCATTCCTGTCCGAACTGGGTGTGAAGAAGGGAGACCGTGTAAGCCTGATGCTGCCAAATATCCCCCAGTTCATTATCTTCTTCTTTGCCCTTCTTCGTTCGGGGGCTACTATAGTGCAGACCAACCCAATTTACTCAAAGCATGAACTCGAGTACCAGCTAACGGATGCCGGCGCAGATTTAGTCATTGTACTGGATGATTTTGCTGACAAGGTGCAGATGCTTCACCCGAAGATCGTCAAGAAGATTGTCATTGTTAGGGTCGAGGACTATCTGCCTGGAGTTTTGGGCGCACTCTACTCTTTGTCCCGGAGGATCAAGAAAACCAAACCCATATTGCCGCGGGGAACACATATATTCATGTATTCCGGAAAGAGCAAGGCTGTTGAACTGCCGGAAACAAAGGTAGCCCCGGAGGATCAGGTTGCCCTATTGCAGTACACAGGAGGCACTACCGGAATTCCGAAAGGTGCAATGCTGACTCACCATAACCTCATTTCCAACCTGCACCAGATACAGGAATGGATACCTGAAGAGTTCCGGGAGGAGATAAAATTTCTAGCCTCCATTCCGTATTTCCACGTCTATGGAATGATGAGCGCCATGCTGCTGCCTTTGCTGCAGGGATCCACGATAATCCTGGTTCCTGATCCGAGAGACATCACCATGACGGTGAAAAGCATCCATAAGCACGCCCCCACTTCATTTCCAGGGGTTCCGGCAATGTATCACGCAGTTGTCAACTACCCGAACGTTCAGAAATACAAGATCAACTCCATAAAACTCTGCCTTTCAGGTGCATCCTCGCTTCCCGATGAGTTACAAAAGAAGTTCGAGACTCAGTTTGGAACCAGGCTCTCTGAGGGATATGGTCTCAGCGAGACGTCCCCGGTTGCAAATATCAATCCCATAGGTGTTACAGACCCGGTCAAGGGTAGGCTCCGTATCGGATCAGTAGGACTCGCAGTCCCGAACACTTATGAAAGAATAGTGGACTCGGAAACCGGTACCAGGGACCTGCCCGTAGGCGAGATAGGGGAGCTTGTCATAAACGGACCGCAGGTCATGAAAGGCTACTGGAACAACCAGCAGGAAACTGATAAGGCGTTGAGGGATGGATGGCTGCATACTGGTGACCTGGCAAGGATGGACGAGGATGGCTACGTGTACATAGTCGACCGTAAGAAGGACCTGATCATAGCCGGCGGATACAATATTTACCCCAGGGAGGTAGAGGAGGTTTTATACAAGCATCCCGCAGTCCTGGATGCGGCCGTGGTGGGCGTGAAAGACGAATACAGGGGAGAAAGCGTCAAGGCTTTTCTGGTTGTCAAGAAAGGGGATAACGTCAAGCCGGAGGAAATTATGGAATTCTGTCGTGCATATCTTGCTCCGTATAAGATCCCGCGATTCGTGGAATTCAGGGACGAACTTCCGAAGACCATGGTGGGAAAGGTTCTGAGGCGCGAACTCCATTGACGGTTTTCGTGCCAATAGCCCTGCGATCCTTGTCGCTGGCCCAAGCTACTGAATTGGAATGACAGACAAGTTCGTACTTGTAAACCTGAAGCAATACAGGAACGCATCACTGGACGGCGCAAAGAACCTGCTTGATCGCCTTGGCGAAGTGAGGGCACCGCGTGGCATTCACCCGGGATTTGCCGTTCCAGTGTATGATCTGGCAGTTCTGAAAGATCGGTTCCCCCGTATGGAAATCATATCTCAGCACGTGGATGGCACCCCCTTCGGACCTTTTACCGGACAGGTTTCCATTGAAGCCCTCAAGAAGATGGGGATTGGCGCTTCCCTTCTGAACCATTCGGAGAGACGAATTCCAGAGAAGGAAATCGAGAAAGTGCTCCAGATGGCAATGAAACAGGAATTCAAGGTGTTCCTATGCGTTGAGCGGGTCGAAGAGGCCAGAAGGTTTTCGAAGATGGGCGCAGAGTTCATTTCATACGAGCCACCGGAACTGATTGGAGGGGACATATCCGTAGCGACTGCAAAGCCCGAAGTGATTGAGGAGGTCATATCTGCCTGTTCCGAAACGAATACGAAGGTGCTTGTCGGGGCTGGAATAAAGAAGCCGGAGGATGTCCAGAAATCGATGGAACTGGGAGCCGTGGGTATTCTGGTCGCCTCCGGTGTCGTGCTGGCCAGCGATCCGCCCGCAGTCCTCGAAGGTTTCATAAAAGCGATTTCCCGTTGAGACGGGATCAAATTCATTAGACAAGGTAAGATCGGGACGAACCGATGAGTAAAGGGGACCCGCTTTTCACCGAGCCTGAATTCGACGAGCATGAATTCCTTCAGTCGGAGAAAGAAAGAGCAAAAGCCGTTGTTTTCCTTTTCATCATAGGGATCCTGATCGCTTACCTCTCGTCGCTGGTCTGGTACATCGGCGTATTGCTGTTCTTTGCCGTACTGGTATTCAACAGGCCGATTTTCCAGATGTTGAAACTGGAACTCCCCAAGAAGGCGTCCCACAGGTTCTTCCTTTTTGGTGAGATGTTTTTCACCTGGCTTGTATTCTGGATTGTATTTCTGAATCCGCCATTCGCCGTTAATTCCGGACCACAGTTCCATAGCCCGCAGCAGTACCTTAATGGGAACTGGAATTCTCTCAACGCTAACGGGACAAGTGGACAGTTTACGCTTTATGCGCATAACTCCACCGAGTTGAGGGTACCGATCGCTTACCCGTACCCAATGAGTCAGTTCAACATAACAGAAAGTTATGCTTCGCACAGCAATCTGAAAATCGGATCACATTTTGTGGGAGGTTACTTGTATTTTAATTATACATCCTTTACAGGCACTGCAACCTTCACCATTAGTCTGCTAAGCCAGAATCACGGTTATCCGGATACTTTTTACCTGGAATAATCCCTCAATTCCCGGAACGCTGTGTACTCCCCATAAAAATACATATGTGACCGGTTGATGCCGTGGAACCCTGAAGCAGGTGTAGTGTAGTCTGGTCTAGCACGGAAGCCTTCCAAGCTTTCGACCCGGGTCCAAATCCCGGCACCTGCATACAGAAGCTATCCGCGTCTAGTCCTATTAGCTAAGGTTGTTTGACGGCCGTGACAAAACTGTCCCTTTTTTCCCGCGTCGTTGAGGAAATTTGGAACCCGTTCTGATCCAGCACCGCATCTATTTCCCTTACTCTCATTATCGGGGGACCGACTGGAGTCAGGCCCACTCTGGTTCTTTCGCGGATTGTCAGCGTACCCGATGGCTTCAGTATCCTCCGAATTTCGGCGAGCACCTTGTCTGCATCCGGGAACTCGTGCAGTACCCCGCTCACCAGGACCTTGTCAACGCTCTCCGACGCCAGATCGATGATGGTTCCGTCCGATCGCATAAAATCGATCTTGACACCGTTCTCCATTGCCCTCTTTTTGGCCATGTCAAGCATTTCCTGCTGGAGATCTATGGCAAACACTTGTTTTGCGTGCTTTGCAATTGGAAGAGTATAGTATCCGGGACCACAACCAAGGTCCACAACAACGTCATCCGGCTGGATTTTCATGTGGCCAATTATGTTCTCAGGTGGATGCGCCCTGACGCGCGTGTCGCTTAGCAGCATAAATGAATGTTTTGCCGAGAACGTATGATGGTGCTTGTCTCTCCCTGGCATGGCCGGTCATTCAGCCCCCCAATAAACAGGTTGCGCACGAACGCTCGCAGATGGTTGAAGACCGGGAGGCCTCAAGCCGTGGGAAAGCCGGGTTCCTTAATTTGGGTCCAAAGAAGCTTGCGGGATCAGGAGATTTTATTCCGAAAATGCGATGTCCTTTAGATGGCTGAGATAGATGGTCATTCCCTTTCGGTAAATGCAGTCAGAAACATCGCTTTTCTTGGACAGGAAGTTAGAACCACCAAGGAAGCTCTTCAGAGGCTGCGAAAGAATCGTGAATCCCTTGAAAAACTCCTTGAGTCTGGAAAAACGGTTTATGGGGTGAACACGGGGTTCGGTAGCCTTTACAACGTGAAGGTCCCGCAAGACAAAATTGGCGAGTTGCAGATGAACCTCATAAGGAGCCACGCTTCTGGAGTCGGAGAACCGCTTTCGAGGGAGTACGTCAGGGCAATGATGACAATAAGGGCCAACACTTTCCTGTATGCCCATTCTGCTGTAAGCGAGAATCTCTTGCAGTCACTGCTTGACCTGATCAACAAGGGTCTTGTTCCTTATGTCCCTGAGATAGGTTCGGTCGGTGCCAGCGGGGACCTTGCACCCCTCTCACACGTTGCGCTTTCGCTTGCTGGCGAGGGCGAATTCCTGAAGGACGGAAAGAGATACCGATCTGCTGCAGTTTTGAAGGAAAATGGACTCGCTCCGTACAAGTTCTCATACAAGGAGGGTGTGGCTTTCATAAACGGCACTGCCGCTATCAGCGGTATCCTTGCTGTGGAGATTGCAAGGGCTTGCGACCTGATCAAGCTGTCGGCGATTTCTGCAGCAATATCGTTTTCTGCGCTCAGGGGAAATGCTGCCGCATACACCAAGTGGGCAGTGGAATCCAGGAACCATGCCGGTCAGGCAAAGATTTCCCGCGTCATGAGAGAATTACTCGCTGAGTCTGGCGAGGGTGCCAGAATCCAGGACCCTTACAGCCTGAGATGCATTCCACAGGTACACGGCGCAGTACTGGATACCCTGGAATACGCGCGCAATGTACTGGAAATCGAGATGAATTCTGCCACAGACAATCCCCTGGTGAAAGACGGTGAAGTGATATCTGCAGGCAACTTCCATGGTGAACCCGTTGCATTTGCCTGTGATTTCCTTGCCATCGCGCTCACAGATCTGGGAAACATTTGCGAGAGAAGAACGGCATTGCTGGTGGACAAGAACATGAGTGGCCTTCCCGCATTCCTGACAAGAGACAGCGGCCTGAGTTCTGGATATATGATTCCACAGTACGTATCGGCAGCCCTCTGCAATTACAACAAGACCTTGGCTCATCCTGCCTCAGTCGATACCATTCCAACGTCCGCAAGCCAGGAGGATCACGTCAGCATGGGAATGACCGCAGCCCTGAAACTCTCCAGGATAGTTGCAAACCTGAAGAAGATAATAGCCATTGAGTTGCTTCTCTCCATACAGGCAGCAGAAGTTGCTGGCGTGCCACTGGGCAATGTACTCTCCAGGACTGTGGAAATCATAAGAAAGGAAGTTCCTGAATTGAAGCAGGATAGGCCTCCCTACGTAGACATCGAAAAGATCTGCGAGTTGGTATCATCCGATGGATTTGAAAAAACGGTGCTGGAACAAATAAGAATTTAATCGCTGATTCCCATCTACCTTGTCTAACATGGAAGAAAAGCGCACTCGGTTTTCAGTCAAAAAGGGAGAGAAGTTCGGTGACGCACTGTCTGGCCACGATGGCGTTATTGCAGCAAAGGTTGGCCAGACCCTTCACGACCTATCGGACGTTTCGGCCGAGGATTCGAATTGCACTCCCATTTTGCTGAATTCCGAAGAGGGAATCATGATCCTTCGGCATTCTGGAGCTCATTTGCTTGCGCAATCAGTATTGCAACTTTTCCCGAAGGCACTGCCGAATGCAGGCCCGCCCACGGAGGATGGCTTCTATTACGACATCTTCATGGATCCGGTAAGCTCTGAGACACTGACGCAAATCGAGAAGAGGATGCATGACATTGCTTCAAAGAAAATTCCCATCGTCAAGAAGATGCTGAACAAGGAGGAACTTCTCAGGAAGTTTGGCGGAAACAAATTCAAATCAGAGAGAATCGCCGAGAAGATCCCCGACGGCGGAAAGTCCACTGTGTACGAGCAGGCCGAGTTCACCGACTTCTGCACGGGTCCGCATGTTCCGCACACGGGCTATCTGATGGCTTCAAAACTGCTGTCAGTGTCAAGCGCATACTACAAGGGGGACGAGAATCTGGAGAAGATGGTGCGGATATACGGCACCGTGTTTCCCACCCGGAAAGAGTTGGATGAATTCCTCGAGTTGAGGGAAGAAGCAGCCAAGCGGGATCACCGGAAGCTGGGGCAGGAAATGGATCTGTATCTGTTCAACTCGGAACTCGCTCCGGGTTTCCCGCTTTACACCCCAAACGGGACCATCATCAGGAATGAACTGATGAAGTATATGAGGGAGTTGAATTCTTCGCGCGGATGGGAAGAGGTCACCACGCCGCACGTATTCAAGGACGAGATATGGAGGAAGTCAGGCCATTTTGCCAAGTATAAACCCAATATGTTCGTCTTTGATCTGAACGGCGATGGATACGGGATAAAGCCGATGAATTGCCCGGGGCATATTACCATATTTGACAGAAAAGTGTACAGTTATAGGGACCTGCCAGTGAGATACTCGGAGTTCGGGACAGTTTACAGGTATGAGAAATCGGGAGAGGTAGGGGGGCTCACAAGACCTCGGATGTTTACGATTGACGATGGGCATGCTTTCCTCAGACTGGATCAGGTTGTCGAAGAAATACTGTCAATACTGGAAATGGTTAAGGAGTCGTCCTCGAAGCTTTTCGAGGAGCCGGAACTCGCCTTCAACCTCAGTTTAATCGATAAGCAGAACCCCGACAATTTCCTGATTTCCTACAAATGCGCCAATTGCGGAACTGTGACTGAGATGAGGAAGGCAGCGGAAGGTGAAATCAAGTGCCCGTCCTGCTCATCGGAACGCCTCAGCCCAGATTTTACCAAGTGGGACGACGCATCGAATTCGCTTCGCGAGGCCTTAAAGAGGGCTGGATTAAGCTATCGTGAGTTTCCGGGAGACGCCGCATTCTATGGCCCTAAGATTGACATAAAGGCCAGGGATGCCATACGCAGGGAGTGGCAGATCTCAACGATCCAGGTGGACTTCTTCATGCCGGCCAACTTCGGACTGTATTATGTTTCCGCGGACGGAAAGAAAGAACCAATCATAATGCTTCACCGGGCAGTTTATGGCAGCTTTGAACGCATCATGGCAATAATGATTGAAGGCAGTGCTGGAAAGCTTCCCACCTGGTTGTCTCCTCACCAGGTTATCATCGTTCCCGTAAACGACTCCTCATCAGGGTACGCGGAAAAGATCAATGCGGATCTACTGTCCCACGGCATCAGGTCTAGCGTAGACAATTCCAATGATACTGTGAGCAAGAAGATAAGGACGCTCCACTCCCTGAGGCCTTCCTACATTCTGGTCGTTGGCCAGAAAGAGGTTGACGAAGGCAGCGTGACCGTCAGGCGCAAGGACAACTCGCAGGAGAAAATGCCATTCAAGGATTTCGCCAAAATGGTAAATGATGAAATCCGCGAAAGACGCTTTTCCTGATTCCCGGAGCAAAAAGGATTTGTTTAAGCTCAATTCCGAATCTGGCGAAACGGTGACATTCTGACGGACTGCGTGATATACAATATCAGCCTCCCCGATGTACACACGTCTACAATATGCGTGGAAATTGCCAAATTGTGCGATTCCATAACATCCCTGCCCGAACTGTTCCGGTCAGAATACGCGAGCGAGGTGCTTTCTGAATTCATCTCAAAATACTCCAGAACGGAAACGGTAATGCCTGAGGACCACACCATAGGCTTTGTGGTCGTGAACACGAGCAAGAAGGTAATATCCATATCCCTTGGTAAGCCCTCAAAAGAACTGAAAGAAACTATCCGGAAGGCAACCGCCCCGTTCGAAAAGGACGGGATCAGGGTAGAGCTTGACATAGACTGATCCGCACGCTGGCGTATGAAGCCAATTCCGTTTAACTCTGACGTGCAATTCCGCCAGGATTCTTCGACGCCATGTGTTTTAGGTTGCAATGCGATACCTGGCATTATGAATGCGGATGTGGCGTTCATCCATCCACCGAGCATTTATGACTTCAGAAAGAAGAATCTTCGCGAGGGCCCGGTGGGAGACGTGATACCTTCTACGCCGTTGTTCGAGATGTATCCCGTTGGATTCGTGAGCATGCTGAACTACCTCATCCAGAACGGTCATTCCGGCAGGATAAGCAACATCGCGGTGCTAATGCTTTCTGACAGGAATTTCGATGCGGAGAGGTACATCAGGAATCTTGACGCCGAGATATATGGAATTGATCTGCACTGGCTGCCCCATGTGCATGGCGCCTTCAAGATTGCGGAAATGGTGAAGAAATATCATCCAGACAGGAAAGTGCTTCTTGGAGGTTTCTCTGCCACCTACTTCGCTGAGGACATAATGCGCACTAATCCGTACGTTGACTTCATACTCAGTGGCGATTTTGTCGAGAAGCAGTTGCTTTCCCTGGTGGAAAACTATCAGGGAAACAGGAGCCTCGATTCCGTGCCGAATCTTGTCTACAGGCAGGAAGGAAAGGTGAGAACCAACCCCCGGTTGAGGGATGAGAACCCCGGTGACGCAGTTTTCATCGATTATGGAATTCTGGTCAAGAACTCCATTAAATATCACGACGTGAAGGGGCACCTCCCGTACTACTCCTGGATTGAAAACCCCATCGGAATGACGCTAATCCAGAGGGGTTGCCAGATGAATTGCGGCTTCTGCGGCGGTTCTAATTTCGCATACCGAAACCACTATTTCTTCACTGCGCCGGTGAGAAGGGACCCTGCCAGGGTGGCGGATGAGATGCTGGTGGTCAAGGAAACCATTAATTCTCCCATGTTTGTGGCGGGCGACCTTAATTTAGCAGGGGAGAAGTATTACGACAGACTCTTCACTGAGCTTAAAGAAAGGGGCCTGGACTTACCCCTTCTAACCGAGTATTTTTACCCGCCCGGCGAGGATTTCTTCAGGTCGCTCTCGCACAGCGTTTCTGAATTTGCCTGTGAGATGTCCCCCGAATCCTCAAACGAGAGGATAAGAAGAATCACCGGAAAGAGGTACGGTAACAGCCAGTTGGAAAAGTCCATCGATCTTGCCGGAAAGTTCGGATCCAGGAAGTTTGATCTGTACCTCACAATCGGATTGCCGGAGCAGACGGGGGAAGATGTTCTGTCAGACTGCGGATACCTAGAATCCTTGATGCGGAAGCGTTACGCGAACGGCATGCAAATGTATGGGTTCATTTCGCCCCTCGCTCCGTTCGTTGATCCCGGGTCTCTATTTTACGAGAACTCCGAGAAATATGGATACAAGATAACTGCAAGAAACGTGATGGCCTATTATGATCTTCTGGAGCGGGGCCTTTCGTGGGTGGACTACCTGAACTACGAGACGAAATGGATGTCCAGGGATGAAATTGCCAGGACCACTTATGTCTCGGGGCTGATGATGACTGATATTGCAGGCAGGCTTGGCTACCTGACGTCAGACGAAAGGCACCAGATACGGGAGAAGATCCTGCAATACATGAACGGATCGGAGTATGAGGCTGGTGAAGACAAGAGCAGCCACCTCACCTATCTGATCAAGGAGATCGACTGGTCCCACAGGCACGGCATTTCTGCTGTCTCACTTCTTGTTCTTGCGTATCACTACTACGAGATCCTGCGGCGAACCATTACGTCTGCCTGAGATTCCTGCAGCCGGGAATAGGTGCATTTTCCGATGCTGCGCATGTTCGGATTTCCACCTGCCCAAGTCTTATATAAGAACTTTCAATTGTGAAATATGGCGTTTGATACCCCCACAGACTGGATCATCATCATTGTGCTGGTTCTCGTTTTGTTTGGGGGAGCAAAGAAGATACCTGAACTGGCAAGGAGCCTTGGGCGCGCTCATGGTGAGTATACCAGGGGAAAGATGGAGCTGGAACGCGAACTCAAGAATTCCTATGAAGCCCAGCCTGTGGTGACTTCACAGTACAGGGATGCCGCAAAAAGCTTGGGAATTGACCCCGGAAACAAGACTGACGAGGAACTGAAGCAGGAAATCGCCAGAAAAGTATCTACCAATCAGTGAGTCTTCCCCTTGGAACCCGGAGAATTTCTGAAGCATCTGGATGAGTTGCGCTTCAGGGTAATCAGAATCTTCGCCGGCATAATGCTGACTTCGATGGTGTTGCTTTTATTCAGGATTCAGTACCTGACTGTCGGTCCAGTTACGTTCCCATTCCTCTATCCCGACCCATATTCAAATGTCGGGGCACAATTCATAAAGCTGCTGGAATACCACCTTTTGCCTTCCGGGACGGAACTTCTCATTCTCCGCCCGTCCGACGGTCTGATGGCCGACTTCTATTCATGCCTTTTCCTGGGATTTTCCCTGAGCATGCCATACTCTGTCCATCACGCGTGGGCATTCGTTAAACCGGCATTGAAGCCGGGAGAGATACACGCAGCCAGGCAGGTGGTAATTCCGGCCACGGTCCTTTTCATTACTGGAGCCGTGTTTGGCCTGTGGATCGTGCTTCCAGAGCTTTTTGCGATATTCAACATGTTCGACATAGGGCTCGGAGTGGTCTCTTCCGTGAGCGTAACCAGTTTCCTTAATTTCGTCCTCATTTACACGCTTATTTTCGGGGTATCATTTGAGGTTCCAGTTTTCATGGTCGCCCTGACAGGTGCAGGCGTGATCCCTGCCAAGTTCTGGCGAGACCACTGGAGACATGCTGTCATTGGGGCATTCGTTTTCGGAATGATTTTTTCCCCTGGCGTGACAGGATTCACGATGACAGTGATGGCCATTCCCATGATCGCACTGTATCTCGGCGGGATGTGGGTGTCAGTGAGGGTCGAAGCCAAGAGAACGATGGAAACAGGACCTGCAAATTGAGTGCCTTTTGCCGGCAGAGTTCTTCGTGAAATATTCTGTTCCACAACACGGTCGTTATTCTCTTCGCATACGCGCAATTCAGCGTGATTCCGGTCCCGGGAGGATGACCTATGAATACATTCTTCCAGTCATATAGACTGATCCGATTTCCTGTTGCCCCGTCCGGATCACAGTCTGATTTATCTTCACTGCCTGCATGTCTTTCATGATGAGCGATATCCTCGGCACGAGAATACTTGATATGCGCTGCACCATAAGGACTCCAATTGTCGGAAGCCTGCATGCCATTACCAAGAGGCTGAATGCACGGGTGGCTGGGCTTATTCGCCAGGTTGAAATGAGGTTACGGCTGGATTTCTTTGTGCCGGAGATACTTTGCCGGAACGCGTCCCTCAGGTCAATGCTTGTTTCGGCAGGATCGGTCAGCAATGGGACTGGCCTTGTGATAACCAGGGACATACTTGAGACTAACCCGCTGTATTCCCCGCTGGTGGAGATGATTAACATACCTTCGGTTACTGTCAGGCACGTGGGACTTGACCCGGATTACTACTGGGTCACGCTGTACTATTCTCGCATGTATGCGGAGAGGGTACAGCATAGTGCACTCAAGGTTGTTGGATCCGTTAGATCCACAGAAATAACCTACCTTGGCCAGTCCGAGGGGCTCAGCGATTCTGTTGCTCTTATGAAGGATACGGTTCCCCTGTCCTACCTGGAATATAGCCTGTTGCCAAAGACGGGGGATAGTTTGCATCTTGACAGATACGGCCTGATGAAAGTTCCGTGGAACAGGGTCATGAAGATCGACGGGAGCACCGGCGAATTCCGGGCCATATACAAGTTCAATGGACCTGTTGAATTGGACCATGAATCCGAATGCATACCTCTCGATCAATCGAAGACCTCCTTTGAGATTCCCACCAAAGCGCCATACCTGGACGCCGTTGCGCAGCTGATTTCCAAAGAAGGACTGACCTATGTGAATGCTTCCCAGAGCCATGATTCGGACCCCAGAATACACTTTCACTGGGTAATTCCCACTTCCCAGGTCGCGAAATACCAGGACGTTATCTCAAGACTCAATGTGGATTTTGGCGAGAGGGAGACAAGGATAGAGCGGATAGAATGCTTCTGATCAGTACATTGTGAGGTTGTATTTCCTGTCCGCTTCCTCGTAAGTTTTCCTGTCTGTTATGCCCAGTATCTCGGAAACCGATTCCATGTCTTTTGCGTGGCTGTCGTCCCACATTTCCCTTCCCAGTGCAAGGCGGCCAAGCTTGTCCGAGAAGATTACTGTTTCCCCGTGTTTCTTCAGGCAGTGCACGCACTCCGCAGCGGACTCCTCGTCGTTCAGGTGCGCAAAGCATTCCTCAAGCCGCTGACTCACAGGTCACCACACCTCTTCTGGTCATATTCCGGATAATTCAGGTTATACCGGTCCCTGCAGTATTCCAGAAAATAAATCAGCCTGTCAGCGCATCTGGCACTGTCGGGAATCGTCATAAAGGATCCTGACTTGGACAGCTTTTTCCTCAGGCTTTCAGGGGTTATTTTTTCTTCAAGCAGGTCGCGGATTCCGGAAAGAACTGCTATCTGATCTGCGGACCTCCCTCCCTTCCTCCCGGAGAGTTTCCTGTTCTCTTTCCTCAGCCTGGAGTCGATGCGCTTGATGGCGTTCCTGTAGTCTCCCTGCATGACAGAAGATTCCACAAATGCCAGCTCAACAATAAGGTTCAGTTTAACCACCCACCAGAAATCCAACAAACGGCAGTATGAAGTAGATAACGTAGAAATATATCCCCAGCGCCACCACAATTGCTGCAGCAAGGGCCACAGGCACAATCACTGATTTCTCCGTTGAGATTATGACCCCGGATAGGGGTTCTTTCCTGTACATATAGCTGATTACCCTGAAATAATAGAACACGGAGATCGCGCTGTTAAGGATGGCAATGACGGCGAGCCACCAGAGCTTGACGTTGATGAGCGACAGGAACAGCCACGCCTTGGCCGTGAAGCCTCCCGTCAGCGGGATGCCTGCAAGCGCAAGCAGAAGCACGGTAAAGCTTAGAGCAAGTGCCGGTGATCTTGTGCCCATCCCGGATATGTCCTCCAGGCCCGGATTCTCCTTGCCTATGGAGTTGAGCGCAAGGAACGCCCCTCCCTTCATGAAGATGTAGATCAGGGAATAGAGCATGCCTGCAGCCACTATGAACTGGATATAACCCGCTGACATGCCGTTATACTGGGCGTAGGCTACTGCGCTGAACACCAGGATCATGTAACCCGCCTGCGCAACGCTGGAATATGCCAGGAGCCGCTTCAGCCTGGTCTCAGACAGGGCAGAAATGTTGCCGTAGGTCATTGTAAGGATTGCAAGTATGGTGAAAAAGATGAAGACTGATTGCCCCAGAAGCGGGAATCCAACGACGAAAAGCTTCAGCATGATCATGAATGCCAGAATCTTTGAACCCGTGGAAAGCAATGCTGAAACTGAATTTTCCGATCCGTCATACGTGTCTATGGCCCATTGATGCATGGGGAATATGGCCAGCTTGAAGCCGAAGCCTATAATGAGGAAGGCAAGTGCAGTCAGGAGCGGTATCCTGGACACGATCGTGACTGCGGTAAGGTCGAAGGTCCCCGTTGCCTGGAAATAGTAGGAAAGGCCTATGACGATGAATCCGGTAGAAACCGCACCGGTAAAAAAGTACTTCGCGGACGCCTCAAGTGCACGCCTGGTCTTGTGGAAGCCCGCCATGACATAGGTCCCGATGCTCACGGCCTCGAATGCGACGAACATTACCACAAGGTTCATGGTAAACGAAGCGACGAGCATCCCCAAAGTCACGAAAAGCAGGAGAGAATAGAATATGTCCCTCCTTTCGGTGAGGTTTCTCAGGGCAGGGAAAGTCACGAACAGCGACGATATGATCAGGATCGCTGCGAAATATGCGTTGAAGGGATTGAAAGTGACGAGTGATCCTGCGACCGGATCATAGCTCTGCCAGACCACGCTGACCAGGGAAAGGGCAAGTGCAACGAAAGTGATTGAGGAGAAAGCCTTTCCGGAATCAACCTTCATTCCAATTGCAAGGATCAGGAACCCCGCAAAACCAACAAAGATCATGGGGAGTATACTCTCGAGCCATCCCGGTACTGCTATCAGGGTCATATAATCCCTCCTGCATAGGACGAGAACAGCGAAAACAGCGGGGACGGAAACACTCCCAGTACTAGAATAAGGATCAGGACTGCGCCAAGGACTGCCATTTCCGGCCTGCTGAGGTCCCTTATCCCTCCCAGGTGCTCATTGTACGGACCATACAGGGTGCGCTGTGCCATCCATATGTGGTATGATGCCGTGATTATCATCGAAAATATGACGAAGAAAATCAGGTAGCCAATGGCCTGGAACGACCCCCCGAGGATGGAGAATTCGCCTATGAATCCGGCAAGGCCCGGAAGCCCCAGCGACGCAAGGAGCCCTCCCAGCATTATTGTTGACAACACCGGAGCCTCGCGATAGATGCCTCCAAGGCCACCCAGCGTGTCCGTGCCCGCCTTGAGCTTGATGAAGAATATATTCACGAAAAGCAGCGAGATTATGATCGCATGAGCCAGTATCTGGAACATGCCTCCGGACAGGACAAGATTGTATTCAACACCTGACTCTTCCATTATGCCTGCAGCGAATGCAAGCAGCACGAAGCCCATTGAACCGGCACTGGCATAAGCCATCATCCTCTTGATTGAGGTCTGAAACATCGCAGTCAGGGCAAAATAGATGAGCGAGACGATGGAGATTCCCACGAGGATCCAGAGCACCAGCGCGGGAAACAGTGACTTCAACCCAAGCATGATCCCGAACAGACCGTATCCTCCCATCAGGGAAAGACCTCCCGCGATCGCCACCGTAACGGGATATGGAGCAACATCATAAGAGTCGGGAAGCCACGCATGGAACGGGAATACCGGCAGCTTGACAAGAAATCCTATCATCAGGCCCGCCACAATGAACAACTCCCAGAAAAGCGGGATCTGGGACACAAACGAGGGCTGGGTCAGGGCAGACATCTGCATCGTGTATATACCGTAAACGGAGAAGTAATAGGCATACAGGGAGAATATGGCCAGCAGGATTAATGCCGATCCGATGTGCGTGTACACGAAGAATTTCAGGGCAACAGAGTTCCTCCCTTCCCCGCCGTACATAAGGATGAGGAAGAAAACGGGAACGAGGACGAACTCCCAGAAGATATAGAAAAGGATCATGTCCCTGGATATGAGGACCCCAAACAGGCCGGTCTCTGCGAGCATCATCAGCCCATAGAATTTGCCATCATACTTTTCCTTCAGGGAAATGTATATTGACAGGGGAAATACTATTGCGGCAGCGAGCAGAAGCGGCCCGGTAAAGCCGTTTATCCCGACCGAGAAAAAGATTTGATACTCTGCATTAAGCGGGTAAGAGTACTTTCCCGTGATGCCGCCACTATAGCCTTGCATAACTTCCAGAAGGTATCCTGCGACCAGGACTAGTATGAGGACCGAACCCGCCATTGCGAATCTCGAGGAATACCTGCCCGTGAGGAACGTAACCAGGGATATTGCAAACAACAGGCCGAAGATGAATGCAAGGAACATGGCCTAGAAACCTCCCATAAGATCCACAAGCACGAATATTATTGAAAACGCAACAATGATCACGAGGAAATAATTCTCGACAATGCCCGACTGCAGTTTCCTGAGAAGCGATCCGAATGAAAGAACGCCCCTTCCTGCCCTCACGTTTGCCGTATTATAGGAATCCTCGAAACTTCCAAAAGCGCCGGACAGCGGGAGAATTCCGCGTTCGGCGATCACGTTTGTGTAAAGCCTGTCCAGGTAGTACTTGTTCTTGAGGAACTTATATCCGGGTAGCCTGGAAAGTTTCAGCCTGGACCAGGCGCCGGTACCGTATATCAGGTAAGCTACCGCAACACCCAGAACCAGCATCAGCAACGGGATCAATTCAATCTCCAGCGGCACCGGTTTAACAGAAACAGAAAACCCGCTGACGAAGTTGTAGAACGACCCCTGGAACACTCCAAACACGAGCGAGAAGAACCCCAGGATCGCAACCGGAATCAGGGCTACCAGAGGAGGGTCTCTGGCGTGTTCTGCCAGGAAGGATCTGGGCTTCCCGATCGCCACGAGGAAGAACATCCTGAACGTATACAGGACTGTCATTAGCGATCCCAGCTCGAGGAGAAACCATGGCAGGGCATACATGATGGATCCGTTGCCGGAATAATACAGCCAGGAAGCCGAGATGATAGTATCCTTGGAGAAATAGGCGGAAGTGAAGGGGACCGCCGCCAGTGTAATGCTGCCAATGAACAGGAGCGTTACGGTTACTGGCATCTTTTTCCAGAGCCCACCCATCTGCCTCACGTCACGGAGATCCATCAGCGCAATCAGTATAGCACCGGCAGACATGAAAAGCATTGCCTTGAAGAAGGCGTGCGATACAAGGTGGTACAGCGAGATGCCGACTGCAGCAGAACCGTATATGCTAAACAACCCGAGTGCAGAAAGCATGTACCCAAGCTGGCTTATTGTAGAATAGGCAAGTATCCGCTTGATGTCATTCATCACGATTCCCATTGTCCCTGCCATGAATGCAGTGAAAGCCCCCAGAATTGCCAGAATGTAGAGCATGTCCGGTCCAGCTGCTACGAACAGGGGATAGACTCTTGCGACTAGGTAGATTCCCGCGGTCACCATGGTAGCGGCGTGAATGAGCGCAGACACCGTCGTGGGCCCTTCCATTGCGTCTGGTATCCATACGTGCAGCGGAAACTGCGATGATTTTCCAATCGCGCCTCCCAGCAGCATGACCGTAACAAAGAACAGTTTCGTGCTTCCCAGTGCTGCGAGGACTGCGGAAGAATGCGTGATCAGGTATTGAATGCCAAGCGGATCGGCCGATAACGCAGATGTGGTGATTCCCTCGTAGAGCGCAACAATCCCGATCAGAAAGAGCAGGTCTCCCACCCTGGTCACGATGAAAGCCTTTTTTGCTGCAGCAGTGGCATTGGGCTTGAAGAACCAGAAACCGATGAGCAAGTACGAACAGAGCCCAACCAGCTCCCAGAACATGAAGAACTCAAGCAGGTTTGACGAGACGGCAATCCCAAGCATCCCCGCAGTGAACAGGGAGGTCTCCACAAAATAGACATGCCTGTTTGGATCTTTGCCCATGTAATACATTGCAAAGAGATGAATCATCAGCGAAACGAAAGAGACCATGAGGGCCATGGTCACTGCCAGCGGGTCTATGTAGATGCCGTAACTAACGTTGGAAAACCAGGTGAACTGCTCCTGATATGTGGAACCTGATGACACCCCGAAGTAGGTAATTCCTGAAATCGCCAGGGATATGCCAATGCTCAGCGATGCGATTATTCCTGCGAGGTTCCTCTTCCATTTACCTGCTGCCAGCGTTATGGGAGCCGCAATAAGCGGGGCAAGAACGATAAGCCATTGAATGATCATTCTATTCCTTCATCTCCTTCAACAGTGAGATATTGACTTTCCCGAACTTCCTGTAGATCGCTACCAGTATGCTGAGCCCTACGACGGATTCCGCTGCCGATATGGCAATCACCATCAGAGCCAGGATAATCGGTTGCATGGACGATCCAGCGACCAGCACCAGGTTAAGGACGCCCGCATTGACAAGGATCTCGATGGAAATCAGCATCTTGATCCCGACCTTCGAACTCATTACGCCATATAGGCCGATTACAAACAGCAGGAGAGACAATGACTCCGCAAGGACCATGAATACCATCATTTCCCTCCGGCAACGTGGAACATGGCAATAATCGATCCGACCAGAATTACGGAAATCAGTTCGAACGGAATCAGGTAGGTGCTGAACAGCGCACTGGACAGCACCGTAAGATTCTGTGACACAAAAGTGACGTTTCCCGTAATATTGATGATCTGGTATAGAAACACAAAGAAGAACAGCGCGGAAGCAAGTGCGGAGGATCGCTTATTCAAACTCCTTTCCTCCCGTAAGCATCAGCGTGAAAGTGATCAGTGTGACAACGGCCCCCACGTACACCAGAAGCTCGACGCTGCCCAGGAATGTGGCCCCGAAAAATATGAAGAAGGCACCCATGGCGAAGAGGAAGACCATTAGCCATACGGCTGAATGCACGATATTCATGTTTTCCACCGCAAGAATGGATGCTGCCACGAGAATCACCCCGAAAACTGCGAATATGACTGTATAGATCACTTCTTCACCTCATTCTCCTGAAGCGCTAGTTCCTGCGGCGAATAGGTGAAACTGTTCCTCGTTCGGGAGGTCTCGAAAACGTGAGTCAGGTAAATTGCATCCGTGGGACAGATTTCTTCGCAGTTCCTGCATACTGTACAGGTTCCGAAATTCACGTCCGGGTATATCTTCCTCTTGTTCCGGGGGTTTTCCCTGTCAACAAGCTGCATGGTAATGCTGTTGTTGGGGCAGACCTGCTCGCAGAGTGTGCATCCCACGCAATCGTCAAGCCTGAGGAATATTCTGGCCCTGAAGCGTTGTGGCAGAATGGGCTTCTCCTCCGGGTACTGGACCGTGACAGGCTTCCTGAAAAGGTGTCTTGCAACGTTAACCATCCCGGAAATGCTTCCCACAATGGGAATCGGCCTCCTGGGCTCCTTCACTTCAATCAATTTCTACCACCCCATTCCCAGCGTCAGGATCCCGGATAAGATCAGGTTGATCATAGACAGGGGAAGCAGGTATTTCCATCCCAGATTGACAAACTTGTCTATCCGGATCCTGGGCATTGACAACCAGATTGTGAATGAAATCAGTACAAGGATCAGAGCCTTGATAACAAGCCAGACCACGCCCAGGCTTGAATCCAATGGGCCGTTGAATCCCCCAAGATAGAAGAGAGAGACCATGAAAGACCCGAGAAGTATCGATCCGAAGAGGCCCATGTAGAACATTGCAAACCTCATTCCGCTGTACTCCGTGGAATAGCCGGTGATCAGTTCGCTGTCGCTCTCCCCCATATCGAAGGGAGTGTACGAGGCCCTTGCCACCATGGATACCATGAACACGAATATTCCAAGCGGCTCAAGAATGCCGTAGGGCAGTATCTCAGTTGTGACTATGGAATTGATGCTCAACGGGTACGCAGTCCGGGCGGAGGCCATCATCACAACGGCAAGAACGGAAATCATCATGGGAACCTCGAACGACACGTCCTTAGCTATGGACCTGAGCGATCCCAGCAGTGCATACTTGTTCCTTGAACTTATTCCTGCAAGCACTTCCCCTATTGGCATAATCGCGATTATGGCAAACAGTAGAATGACGGACACGGAGGTGCCAGACGCATCGAATATGGTGACAGTACCGACCCAGAACAGGCTTCCATATGGAAGGACTGCAAACGCAAGGATCAGGCCAACCATTCCAATCAAGGGAGCCACCCTGTAAGGAAGGTCGTCCCTGCCTTTGGGGAATATGGATTCCTTTCCTGCAAGCTTGAGCCCGTCTGCGACCACCTGCAATAAGCCGAACTTTCCCACCCTGTTCGGGCCGATCCTTAATTGCAACCTGGCCATGAATTTCCTGAACAGGTAGATCATGAACGCCAGGCCAAGTGTTGCAATTATGATCATGATCAGGCTCTCAGCAATGTACGACAGCGCCTCGGAAGGCAGGTTGCCGAGTGGTGAAAAAAGGCCGACCAGCCTTGAGTACAGGCTCATCTGTCAATCTCCCCGAATACCAGGTCAAGTGTCCCGGATATGGCAACCATGTCTGCAATCATCTGATCCTTTGCCAGTACGGGCAGCACTGAAAGATTCTTGAAAGTGGGACTTCTCACCCTTACCCTGTACGGCTTCACGCCACCGTCGCCGACGATGTATACCCCGAATTCCCCTTTGGCTGATTCCGTCCTGGCATAGTATTCGCCGTCTCCTCGAAGGCGTATCATCATGGGTTTCTTCGCCTTGGGGTTGAAATGTGGCCCGTCCGGTATCTTCTTGACGGCTTCGCGGACTATCTTGACCGATTGACGCAACTCCTCGAACCTTACCAGGAACCTGGCAAGGTTATCCCCCTTATAGGAAACGGGGACTTCGAAATTTACCTTATCGTATACGAGGTACGGCTTTGCCTTCCTGACGTCATAATTCACCCCAGATGCACGAAGCATTGGGCCAGTGACCCCATAGTCAATCGCAGTTTCCCGATCAAGAACGCCTATTCCCTTGTTTCTGGAAATGAACACATCGTTCTTCACGAACAGCTTGTAAATCTCCTCCAGCCTCTTGGGAAAAGTTTCCGTGAACTCCAGAATATGGTCCATTATCTCGGGAGTTATATCCTGGTATACCCCCCCGATGCTCATATAGTTGGTTTCCTGTCTGGTTCCGCAGATCTCGGTAAAGATGTCGAGGATCTTGTCCCTTTCCGCAAAACAGTAGAAGAAAGGCGTCAGCATGCCAAGGTCAAGTCCAAAGGCGCCCGCCCAGACTAGGTGCGCTGCGATCCGGGACAGTTCGTTCATGACCACCCTTATCCATTGGGCCCTCTCCGGCGGATCGATGCTGAGAATCTTTTCTGCAGCTTCCAGGTAGCCGCTTTCCATAAGCATGGACCCGACATAATCCATCCTGTCGAACAGTATCAGGTTATCCGCATAGAAGGTGAGCTCGCAGAGTTTTTCTGCGTCCCTGTGAAGGTACCCGATTACCGGCTCCAGTTCCCTGATTATTTCCCCGTCCAGCTTGGCCTTCAGCCTCAGCACCCCATGCGTGGAGGGATGTTGCGGGCCGAAGTTCAGCTCTACGAATTCCGACATTACCAGCCATCCCCGGGATCGAACGTTGCATAGTCTTCCCCGTCCTTGTCCATATTTATGTACTGGATGTTCTTCAGATTGTAGTCCTTCCTGAGCGGGTGTCCGACCCAGTTCTCCGGCAGGAAAATGCGCTTCAGGTTTTCATGGCCTTCAAACTTGATCCCCATCAGGTCATATTCCTCCCGCTCATCCCATCTTGCGCTGCTCCAGAGGGACACCAAACTGGGAACCACGCCGTTATCCGTAGTTGTCTTGACCTCAACGTATTCGTCCGTAGCAAAGTTGTGGAGATGGTACACGACTTCCAGATAGTCCTTTCTGTCCACTCCCGTAATCAGGGAAAGAGAATCGAACCCTTTTTCCTTCATTTCTTTCATGAACTCAAAGAGCCGTTCCTTCGCAACGGTATGAACCATGATTCCGTCCTTTCCATTGACCGCAGACACGGATTCACCTAACTGTTCCTTCACCTGTCGATCTCACCCCTGATCTTCTCCTGCAGCGTCATTATCCCGTATGTGAGCGCGTCCGGAGTGGGCGGGCATCCTGGAACGTAAACATCAACGGGCACTACCTTGTCAACGCCGAGCACGACAGAATAGCCATGCACGTATGGTCCACCCTGTATGACACATACGCCCATTGCGATGACGTACTTCGGATATGGCATCTCATCGTATAATCGCTTAAGGCGGGGTGCCATTTTCTTGGTCACGGTTCCTGCCACTATCATCAGGTCGGATTGTCTCGGTGAATTCCGGAATATCTCGCTTCCGAATCTTGAAATGTCGTGCCTCGCAGACTGCACGGTCATCATTTCTATTGCGCAGCACGCAAGCCCAAACGTCAGAGGCCAGATTGAATTGCTCCGGGCCCAGGTAAGCGCTTTTTCCAGGGTGGTGGTGATTATCCCGGGATCACCAGTCTTCACTTCATCCACCTCATGAAGCCCATCCTGTATGCATACAGGACTGCAAACAGCGGCATCGCAAAGAAGATCAGCGTTTCAATGAACGGGTAGATGCCCAGGGCCTTGAAATTGAATGCCCACGGGAAAAGAAGAACGATGTCAACGTCGAAAAGAACGAAGAGCAGCACTATGACATAGTACTGGACGTTAACGTATGACCCGAATTCTCCTTTCGAGACTTCCCCGGACTCGTATGGATCAGTATAGGAAGTATCCCTTACCGGCGGGTCCGCCTCATATGCCAGGTTCTTGAGCACGTCCGAAGGCCTGAGACTGGGTCTCTTCTTCAGGTCCATCCTGCTGGCGTTGATGGATGGGATTATGGACAATACGAATACAAGCCCCAATGCCATTATGACAAAAACCAGGGCAAGGGGAATGTAATCCTGAAGCACAATCCGTGATTTCAAGAAATTATATAATTGTTCTACCAAACGGAAAAAACGGCTTTTCCCATAAATTAGTTAAGATTTGCTACCAGTGACATGGCTTCCGATGGATCGAAGGGTCTTGAAGTGCTTTTCCGGAGCACAAAGATGAGGTTGTTTCCGCTGACCTTTCCGTCCTTCCGCAGTTGATCAATGGTCTTTCTCAGCTCTTCGCCTGTGATAGGCTTGACGTCCTCCATTTTCGCGATTTCTTCCGGTGGCCTGCCAGTGTTGAAAAGCACCATTACTGCGTTCTCCAGGGCATATTTTGGCCATCCGTTATTCCTGCCAAGAGTCAGGAGTTCTCCCACTGTCTGAACGTCGATCTGCCTCCTGCTTTTTCTTGACATCTCGGGAATAGTCTGCAGAAGAATCCTTACAGCCAGTCTTGCATCTCCGGCCGCATCCTTAAGCAAGCCGAATTCCGTGATCAGGTCCTTGTCGGCAATAGTCGAAGCGTCCTGGGAGGAAATATTGTTTGTGTTTGCGAAGTTGGATACAAACTTGGCCATTCCTACTGGAGTTCTCTCTCCCAGTTTCCTGATCACCGCGGGATCGGGTACAACGATTGGAAGATCCGTTTCCGGGTACATTCGTTCCCGGCCAGGGAGGGGGCGAAGGAAATATGTCTCTCCAGCGTCGGTGGGTCCCCTGGTTTCCGACAGATCAAGTGATGCCATCTTCCTGATCCTGTCCGTGATTACGCCGTCCGGGGACCTGGATCTGTCTTTCGGCATGGCGATGATGAAAAATGCATCGTCAGCTCCGCAGGCGAAGAACCCCGACAATTCCTGCAGGTCCTCCTGCTCCAGTCCGTATCCCGGAAGCTCATCGCTGTGGATCATCCCGCCAATGCCAAAAGCCCGCAGGACTTCTGCTATCTCCCTCCCCAGTCTCATATCTCCGCTCCTGAGCAGTCCCTTGAGTCCGGGAAGCTTCCCTCCACGAATTTCCATCCCACTATTCTGTGCGTCAGCGAGCTTCTTGCTCTTGGATATTGCTCGCAGGTTGCCAAGGCTTCGTGAAGAGACGGGGGGATACTCACCCTCAATACGACTCTTCAGTGTTGCCACGGCCTTTCCTATGGCGATCTGCCTTGCAATCTCATACCTGACCACTTCCAGGATCTGGGAAATCTTCGAAACACCCTTTATCTCGACCCGCCCGTAGCCTATGGACATGTTCACGTCCTGCCGAATGGAATCCGCTCCCCTTCTGAGCATGGATATTTCCTTGGCCAGGAACCCGATGTCCCGGGCAACTTCCGCGGCAGATTCCGGTGTCTTGATATCCGGATCCGTAGCGATCTCAAGCAAGGGCATTCCCAGCCTGTCCAGTGAATAAAGGATCGAGTCGGGACCATCCTGGACCTTCCTGGCAGAATCTTCTTCCAGGCAAACGGAACTGATTCCGATCCTGCCCGAGCCGCTTTCAATGAAACCTCCTGACGAAATAAGTGCAGTTCTCTGGAAACCGGAAGTGTTGGACCCGTCTATGACTATCTTGCGCATGACCTGGATGGCATCAGCAATCCTGGAGTGCAGACCGAGAGAAACAAGAAGGGCCGTTTCCATTGCCCTGGGGTTTAACCTTCCGGGGGGCTCCTCGTCCAATTCCACCAGGCAGCTGTTGGGAGTGATTTCATACCTGAAGTTCCTGTTTCTTTCGCCCTCATAGACTGCGGCCCTGTCGGTGATTCCCATCTCCCCAGAAACGGTACGCAGCTTTCGCCACACCGACCCCCGGACTTCCTCGGATAACTCGGTTGAGCACCTGCAGAATAGCTTTTCTCCCTTCAGTTGGAGATGTATTTCCAGCCCTATTTTCAGGTTTTCCGGATTACTCAAGATTTCCTACCTCATGATTTCGGCCAAGGATCTCTCCCCTCATGTTTTCGGCCATTCTAATTTCAAATTCATCATCAGGATAATTCGCGAGCACGTACATTGCCTTGACATAGGCAACCTCGGGAAGTATGTTCCCGAAATGCAAGACGCCTGCATCCAGCAGGTCCCTTCCTGTGGAATACACGTTCATGTCAACAATCCCGCTTATGCACTGGGTGCTCATCACGACTCTTGTTCCTCCCCGTATTATTTCCCTCAGGGTGGGAATAAGCCTCTGTGCCACGTGCCCCAGGCCTGTTCCCATGATCACAATGCATTTCCTGTTCTCGGCGAATTGATCCACATCCTCCGGGGAGAGAGTGGGATTGAAAAAGATCAGCCCCACCGCGGGTTCCAGCCTGTTCCTTACCACGTTCCTCTCTGAGGCTTTTCTTTCCTGCCTGAAATATACCTGTTTCCCTGAAGATATAAGGCCGATTTCAGGATACTCCATCGACTTGAATGCATCCCTGCGGGAGGAGTGCATTTTCCTTGACCTGACGGCCCGCAAAAGGTTTACCGAGTCGTCGGAGAGACCAGAATGCATGCAGATTCCAACCTCTCCGGACTGTATGGATGCAAACTTGATCGAACCCTCGATGTTGACGTAGGAATCGCTGCTAGGCCTGTCCGGAGATCTCTGAGCGCCCGTGAAGACAACGGTTCCGGTTTGTTCCTCCAGCATGAATGCGATTGCAGATGCGGTGTAGCTCATGGTGTCTGTTCCGTGGAAGACCACAACGCCTTTATCCCGATCAAGTGCGTTCCGGACCTCTCCTGCCACGCTCACCCACAGATCCGGGCTCATGTTCTCGCTGAGAATGCTGCTTACCACCTTGAAATGAACCGAGATGTCGTGGACCTTGGACATCTCCTCTGAGTACAAACTGTCCATTTTCCTGGAAGGCTTGACTCCGCCGGTAGCATAATCGACCCTGCTTGATATGGTGCCGCCTGTGGAAAGCACTGAAATGCCTTTTCCCCTGTCAACAACAACCTTTTCGTTGTTTTCTATCTCTTCCTTCTTCCCTTGCAGAACCTTTGTTGCCTCAATCCTCTTCTTGGAGATTCCAGTATTGTAGCCGCTGTCCAACTTCAGGAAAAGGAAATCCTGATCCTCCGTCAGAAATATACCCTGAATCTCACCGTCATGGTACATGACGGATATCCTGTCCCCGACTTCCGGAGAGCGAGTCATTTGCGAACCATAGGATTGGCAGTCATATAACCATTTCAATCCGTTAGAGTACGTTGCGGATCGGTTAAGTTCCCGGTCATTGCCATAAGTTCAGTGGCGTTAAGCGGTGCATTCCCGTGCGGGTGGTTGTTGAAGTAAACAAACGCGTCTCCAGTTGCGGGAGAAATTGCCTTGATCTTCTCGTTTATCTTATCCAGTTCCTCATGATCGTACCTGTAATCATATTTCTCGTTTTTTCCAAGATGGCTTGCCCATGCTTCGTGATTCCTTCCGTGCAGCCTGAAATACCAAATCTCCTCTGCATCCTGTGAGCCATCCAGTCGTTCCAGTGGACTATCAGTTGCAACTAGGGAAATACCCAGTTCCACAACTTCCGAAGCGAATTTCCTGTCCTCCATTATACCAGGATTCCTGAGCTCCAGCGCATAACGGAATCGAGTGGCTGAGATGGAGGAGAGGAATCGAAGTATCTGGTCCCTTGAATTCTTTCCCGCAGCAGGAGGAAGCTGGATCAGAACCATTCCCAGCTTCCCGCGGGACTGGAATTCCGAAAGGATCTGAGTTTCGAAAGAGGTGGTCTTCTCCAGCGCAAGCTGCAAGTCGTCGAGCACCGACTCGTGCGAGATGCTTGCCGGAAGCTTGACTGAAAACAGGAAATCCTTCCTCCACGATACGGAGTTTATCCAGGACCTCACGCTCTTTACTTCTGGAATGGAATAGAAGGTGGAATTGATCTCAACGGTAGAGAACTTTCTTGAATAGTATCTCAGGAAATCCGTGTTCCTAGTGGGGTAAAAGGACGGGCACCATTCCGGATAGCTCCATCCGGAGCACCCGATCCTCATCATAGGTTTTTCAGGACTTCCTTGGCAATTATCACTCGCTGTATCTGGTTCGTCCCCTCGTAGATCTGCGTTATCTTGGCATCCCGCACGTGCCTTTCCGCGTCAAAGTCAGTCGTATAACCGTATCCTCCAAAGAGCTGAAGTGCATCTACGGTCACTTTCATGGCAACGTCAGAAGCGAACAGTTTTGCCATTGACGACAACCTCACCGAATCCCTCCTGTTTTCCCAGGCGTCTGCTGCAGCATACGTCAATTCCCTGGCAGCCTGGATCTGGGTGGCCATGTCTGCTATCATGAACTGGATTCCCTGAAAATCCGTGATTCTTGTGTCGAACTGCTTCCTCTCCTTTGCATACGCGATCGCATCATCAAGCGCCGACTGCGCAATTCCAATAGCCTGTGCTGCAATCCCGACCCTGCCGGCATCCAGTGTTTCCATTATGACCCTGAACCCGTCGTTCTCCTTTCCGATAACGTTCTCGGCAGGAACAACTGCGTCTTCGAACACAAGTTCCACTGTGCTGGAACCCCTGATTCCCATCTTCTCTATGTCCCTGCTTATCTTGAACCCTTCCGTTCCCGCATCTATGACGAACGTCGTGATTCCCCTGTGTTTTTTCGACGGGTCCGTAACGGCATCAAAAACGAAGAATTTTGAAATCCTGCCGTTCGTGATAAAGGTCTTCGACCCGTTTATAACGTAAGAATTCCCTTTCCTTGTGGCACGCGTCTTAATCGAGGCTGCGTCGCTACCGGCGCCCGGCTCGGTTATTGCAAGCCCACCGACAGCGCCCTCTGCAACCTGGGGCAGATATTTTTTCTTCAGAGATTCTGAACCGAACATTATGACGGGCTCTGCAAACAGCGTTTCTGCGCCATCCAGGACGAGAGCGGTACTTGCGCACGCCCATGAAAGTAACTCAATGGCCTTCACCAGGAAGGCAAAGCTGAGTCCAGCGCCGCCATATTCCTGGGGAATGTACGAAGCAAAGAGACCGAGTTCCCTCATCCTGTTGATCAGTTTTTCCGGAACCTGTTTTTTCTTGTCAATCTCCATCGCGAACGGCCTAACTTCAGATTCCGCAAACTTCCGTATAACTTCAAGGACCTGAGTTTCTTCTTCAGACAGATTCATTCATGTGGGATAGACTGAGCGACTATATTACTGATTATTGGCCGGAGTTCTGTGCCTGAGATTTCCTATTCAGCAGGATCATGGAGTAAGGTCCCAGAGAAAGACATGCCAGATGCTGGAGGGAGTTTGACTATTTTCCATGGGAACCAGGTTGAAATCTTGAACCCAGTCCTGACTTGCAATAATGGAACCTCTGCTGCTGATCGGCAAAAAAATAACTGCAGACTCGGGCGTATTAATTTCCCGGACGGAAGCGGGCATGTTTGCGAGCGTGACGACTATTGCGGGTTATTGGCGTTACTGTTCTCTCCACGAATTCTCGGATCTGTCCGTGCGAAATAGTACAACACCATTACCGCGAAAAGGCCGAAAGTGGAGATTGAGATCCAGGTTCGCGGACCGTTGAACGAGTAAATGGCAAGGAAATATGATCCTACGGACGGGGATATCGATCTTGCAATCTGGTTCATCATTGAACTGAATCCCATATATCGGGCCAGTTTGTCCTTCGGCGCTATTCTCGACACAACCGTGTTTAGGGCCGGCGACACCAGGTCCTCCCCAACGGTGATTATGATCATGTCAAACACAAGATCCAGAAAACCGGTTGAATAACCCACCAGCAAGTATCCAATTGAGTAGAAAGCTGCTCCCAGCCCCATCAGGAATAAGTCTGATCTCCCCGAGAACAATTTTGTCAGTGGTGCCTGGCCGACGACGACAACCAGCCCGTTCACCGCGTATATGATTCCGAGCTGATAGGTGTTGATTCCAAGTGCTTCATGTGAAAAGAGTGGAAAAGTCACAAGGAACTGGGAAGACACCATCATCAAGAGTAGGGTTCCAAACCCGAAGAGGAAAAGTCCCCGGTCCCGGACTATAAAGTCCCTGGCCCTGATTCTGCTTCCCTGGGGACTTGCTGAAACGTGCTCCCCGATGAATGCTGTCGACAGTATCAACTGGATGAGAGAGGTGACCGCGATTATCAGGAAGAGAATCCAGATACCTAGAGGATAAATGATCCCTCCGATGATGGGTCCAATAGACCAGCCAATGTTGATTGCAATCCTGTAAACGCTGTAGGCATGCCGCCTCCCGGAAGTGGATGTCACGTCTGCTACGAGTGCCGAAGACGCAGGGAATATGAGCCCTCCCGCCACCTGTGACGCTATGAACGTGATCATGATTGCGAGAACGTAAGTTCCGCCAGACGAGAAAAAAGCCAGCAATGTGTAGCAGGCTATTCCCACGATAGAACCAATGACTATTGCGGATCTCCTGCCAAACATATCGCCGATAGCACCTCCAACGATGCTCATCACAAGTGAAACCACGGCCATAAGTGAGAATATTATGCCTATCACATACACAGGCACGTGTTCAACATCGCTGAAGTATATCGAGATGTACGGGTAAGTTGCGCCCATTCCAACCGACCTGAAAGTGGACGCAATTGATAACGCCCAGAACTCCCTGTTGTCAAACATTGCAGATGATCTCAGTGACAAATTGGGCGGGATAGGCAGGAGCAAGTAATAACCGTTATCGATGGCGAAATCTATTGGGATGCAGATTCATAGTTGCTCACGGTTGCACCTGAAAAAATTTTCGTTGTAGGCACCACGTTAAAGAATCGGAAAGGTGTCGGAACTGGACTCTAACAAATTACCGTGTGAGAAGGAACCATTTGGAATCTTGTCTGCAACGATTATTCGGAAATTCACTCTATTAAGGAATAGAAGATATACCTGAAGCTGATGTTTCGCCATGACCCTCGAAGAAGGAACCAGAGCACCTGATTTCACGCTGAAGGATCAGGACGGAAAGGATGTCTCGCTGGATCAGTTAGTGGGAAGCAAAGAATTGATCCTGTATTTTTACCCGAAAGACGAAACACCGGGGTGCACAGCCGAAGCGTGCACCTTCAGGGATCACTGGGAAGATCTCGCCGGAATAGGGGCGAGCGTGGTGGGAGTGAGCTCCGATTCCCCGGAGAGCCATCGCAACTTCATTGCCCACAGGAAACTCCAGTTCCCTCTGCTATCCGATCCTGACAGGAAGGTAAGGAGGCTCTACGACTGCGACGGCCTGCTCATTCCAAAGCGGGTCACGTACATCATCGACAAGTCGGGCGTGATAAGGAACGTCTTCAACTCGCAGATTAACGCCAGGGGTCACGTTGAAAATGCAATTGAATTCATAAAGAAATTCAGAGAAAGTTCCCCGTGATTCTGCCGTAATTCCGGTTGAGGTTTTCCGCTATCCTGGAAAGCCGATCATCGGAATGCATGAGGTTGCCAAGCAATTCCCTGTAGAAATCGATGCACCTGTCATAGTCCTCATAATTCACCGGTTTGGGTATTCCGTCCTTGCCTCCGAGGGCGAACGAGTACCGGACCGGATCTTTCCACGAAGGTTCTGAACCGTAAACGAGGGACGCAATCATGGAAATTGCCCTTATAGTGGATTTCCCGACTCCGGTGAGTCCAATCAGTTGATCAAAATCAGTGGGCTGGGATTCATAGATTCTTTTCAGGAGGGGCCAGTCTATTCGGGTATCAAGTCGAAGGATCTTCCCGTCCACAAATGAATTGTCAAGAGTTGCCTGCTTACCGTTTGCGAAGAGGTGCCTGTGCCTGTGAGGGTCGTCGCTGACCAGGCCCACCATATCGGCCCTGTTCTCCACGCTGATCCTGGCTGAAAGGTCCATGGTCCGGTTTCCAACCCTCTGGGACGAGATTCCGTTCCGGCCGTCGTTGAGCCTTTCCGGAAACGAGTCCATGTGCCAGTGGTATCTCCTCGCCATACGCGCCTCTGTATTCATTCCCTGCTGAACGATTGCCCATCTCCCTTTCCCTGTCACGATCACGAATTGGATGTAAAGGTCGTATCCGTCCTGGAGAAGGTTGTTGTCAACCCTTGCGATGGACCTTGCGCATAGCCGGATACTTTCTCCTGCATTATCGTCTATGATTCCTTCGCGGGTTTTATCCGCAAGAATGCTCCTGACCGAGGCCAGCCCCTTCCCCTTGCCGCCTGCTATGAAAAGGCCGCTGTCCTGCGATCTGTTGTAGTATTCCCGCAAAGCTGACAGGAGAACGGTGGTGGTCCCGCTTGAATTCCAGTCAAACCCAGTTGCCAGGGAAAGAGAATGAAACCAGAATGGGTCTGCTACCCTCCGGAGCAGTTCCTCCGTACCGTGCTTCTCAATAACCAGATCGCAGATCAGCCCGCCCAGCTCCTGCATTCGCCTGTACAGCCTTTCTGGAGGATGGCCGTAATGCAGTGGCAACTGTGCTACTCCTCGACCTTGCACGCTGGAATAATGCTCGCAGGTCTAAAACGTTGCACTATGCGCTATCGGGTTCGAATGAACATGAAATATCCCTGCTGGCGGTCGCCATCCATGGATCAGCAGTCGATCCTGAAACTGGTTATAACTTACGCATAACAATGAGAATGATGTTCTACCTGAACCCTCTGCCTGGCATGCCGTAAGTTTCGGCGCACATAGTCTGCAGGACGACAATTCCAATTTGCAAGGAATATGGGAGGATTAAAATCCCCCATAAAAAAATAGAAAACGATCGGTGCAACTCAAGATTACGAGGAGGGCCATGGCGGCTCTGTTTTCTGCGGTTCTTCATTCTTGGTAAAACGTCCATACAATATTCCAAGAAGCAGGCCGAAAATGATGCTGGATACGAGATCCCCGGCCACTGAGACAGCGTAGTAAGTGGCGCCGTAGCTGCCCAGGCTCGAGAGACCAACCAGGACTCCCAATATGATCCACAATATTAGGCCAAAGATGACCCCTTTGATTCTTGCAGATTTGCCAGGAAGTTTCCCATAGACGTACGCGAAAATAATTCCCAGAATCAGGCCAGCTATGATTCCTCCAATGATTGCCCCAATTGGCGCTGCAATCAAAGCGAGAGTATACAACGACTGCGCGGTTGGAGGGGTCACACCAGATGGATAAGTTTGGCTCGCAAGCGCAGAATTGATAGTGTTCATAATCAAGTTCTTGAAGACAAAGAGAATTACTACAGAAAGTATGCCCGCTATGATTCCGTACACGAGTCCCGCAACAACCCCGGCCTTAGCCCCCGTTCCTGCTTTTGACATATCGGAGCATTGATTGTGAAACTTTACTTAAATTTGTTTATGCCACTGGATTTGCGAGTAAAACCCCTTATGGCAGGGGTGACAACACCAAATTTTTCTTAGGATCCCCCCGCATGAAGGTTCAATGGCTACGATCAGGTCTTACTCAATCTCCGGCAAGAAGATTGAATCCAAGGAGTTCAGCGAACTGCCGCCGCTCAACGAAATTGCCCAGGGGGAAGGATCGTGGATCGATATTGACGGAATTGACGCCTCAGCAATAGACCGCATCGGAGAACTGCTTGAAATTGATCCCCTCACAACCGAGGACATAACGAAGGGAAACCAGAGGATAAAAGTGGAGGAATTTCCTGGCTACCTCTTTGCCGTCTGTAAGGGTCTCGCTCCTGCGGAAAAAGACAACCTCGAATTTGGAGTGGAGGAAATTTCCATAATAGTCAGGGGGAACCTTGTCGTAACGTTCCATAGTGAGAATTCCCTGACGATATCCAAGGTCGCGCGGGCAGTCATGAACCGGATCGACCTGACGAAGAAGAAGATATTACTGTCCACTACCGTTTTCCATATCATTTATGATTTTTCCGTGGACTCATTTTACGACGTTCTGTCCGATGTGGAAAACTGGCTAATAGCCACGGGGAGCAAGATACTGGACGTGGAAGGGCTGAGTGCGAGTGAGATCCAGGATATGAGGAGTCAAATGGCGGTCATTGCACACGCAAGAAGGAAGATGGGGGAGTTGAGAATCTTGCTGACCCAGCATCGGGACGTGATGTCACTGGCAGAGAGGGGAGCGCTGAAGGGAATATCCACGGATATGATGCCCCAGTTCAGGGACGTATATGATCACACCTTCCAGCTCATAGAAACCGTCGACTCCTACATGACGAGGACCAGCGACCTGCGGGACCTGTATTTCACCCTTCGTGCTGCTTTCACAGACAACGTGCTCAGGATACTCACCATCGTTGCCACGATTTTCCTGCCGCTGACTTTCCTGACGGGATTCTATGGAATGAACTTCACGCAGGGCGGTGGATTCTTTCAACCGGGAACCTCTTCTGCCTTTGGATTTTACGTCCTCACTGCTGCAATGCTTTCTATCCCCGTAATTCTGATCTGGGCTTTTCGGAAGAAGGGTTGGGTCTGAACACACCCACATCAGATTGCATGGCGGTTCGCTTATTCTTTCGTCAGGATAAGCACTGAAGTATCCGGTCGAAAGCCAGGCTGTTTCTTTGTGGTGCGTAAGGGTTCCACTATTGCAGGAGGGATTCTGCGGCAGCAATGCCGCAAAGGGACGTCAGGAGAATATTCCCAGCACGGCATCGTCTGCCAGTGCAACAGCATATCCCGCAACCGCGCGGATATCGCGGATTATCAGTGCCATCGGCAGCCTGCTCGCAAGCTTGGTGAAATCGCTGGATTCGTGAATCTGCGCGTAGAGGTTCCTCACCTTTGGCATGGTATCAATGACCTGGGAGGCGACCTTGAGACTCCTGTTCATAAACGAGAAGAATGCCTTCCGCTGCATGTCGCTGGTAACTTTCTCCATCTGATGGAGCTTTTCTCCCATCGCGTCGCTAATCGAACCTTTGATTTCCGGTACGTGCTGGGCTGTTCTCATGGCATAGTATGCGATTCTACCCATTTCCCTAATGGCAATGACTGTGACGATGACCTCTGAGAGGGAAAGAAATCCAAAGTGCTTCCTCAGGTCTTTTTCCTTAGAGGATAGCATTGCGAGGCGCATAAGCATTCGGTACGTGCGGGTCAATTCGTTCCCCCTGTCGAATGCGTCTGAGGCGAGCCCGGCATTCTGCGTCACAAGGGAGGAGATTGCATCTGTCAGCACAGAAGCGCAGTTGGCGGAGAATTTCTCCATCATCTTCATGAGATCGAACTTGTACGGGTCTATGAGGTTCTGCAGCTTTATGCTGTCAGAGCTGTCATCCCAGATCTCGATTCCCACGAGCCCTTTCAGAGCGTCGCGGGCCCATGTTTTCCATTCCCTGTTTCCCGGGTTCCCGGAAGTTATCCTTGTGACGTCGTGTCCCTGGATATAGGATGCCATGATGCCTATTTCCAAGAGCTTCCTGTCGCCGAAAGATTCTGCGTCTATCTCTCTTGGTTCAACCTGCGGGCGCTGGCCGGGCTTGGAAATCCAGATCTCCCCGTTCTCCATTCCGAGCGTGATGGGAGATCCCCTGGAAAGCCCAAGCGATTCAATCCATTCCTTGGGAAGTGTTGCAATATAGGTACCGCCTTTGGTAATCTGGAGCTTTCTCATCTCTTTCATGAGGCATCTGCTCTCCTATACATAATGTACGTATTATACGATGCATATATATATCTATCCATTAATGAATGTATCCGCATACCTATTTATGTACAAGGATCATCTCAAACCGGAACCATGTCACAGGGATACGACCTTCACGGACTGGAATTTCGGGGAAGAGTGCCAGAGGATCAGTATGGAATTCTTGGGGCGGATGCAATGGCGTTCCTGGCCCAGATATGCTTAAAGTTCACAGGCGAAAGGGACAGGCTAATGCAACTGAGAGAAGAGAGGCAGGAAGAAATCAACTCAGGCAAGCTCCCGGATTTTGTTCCTGAAACCGAGTCGATCAGGCGTTCTGACTGGAAGGTAGATCCGATTCCGGGATTTCTCAAGGACAGAAGAGTGGAGATCACCGGCCCTTCGGGTGACGCGAAGATGGTGATCAATGCCCTCAATTCCGGCGCGAAGGTTTACATGTCGGATTTCGAGGACGCCCAGTCTCCAACCTGGAAAGGGATCCTTCAGGGTCAAAGAAACCTGTATGAGGCTGTGCGGGGAACTCTCTCATACAGGTCAGAGGATGGCAGGGAATATAGCATAGGATCCAGACCTGCGGTACTGTTCGTTAGACCGAGGGGGCTTCACCTGGATGAGGTCCACCTGTCCCTGGATGGAAAACCCATTCCCGGCGCTTTCTTCGACTTTGCCATTTTCTTCTTCAACAATTACAGTGAGCAGATCAGTAGGGGATACGCACCGTGCTTCTACATTCCCAAGGTCGAGAACAGGCAGGAGGCAAGACTGTGGAATGACATTTTCACCTTCTCCGAATCCTACGTCGGAATTCACCGTGGAACAATCAAGGCAACGTTCCTGATCGAAACCCTCCTGGCGGCATTCGAGATGGACGAGATACTGTACGAATCCAGGGAGCATTCCGCTGGCCTGAATTGCGGAAGATGGGATTACATCTTCAGCTACATCAAGAAGCTCTCACAATATTCGGAATACGTGCTTCCCGACCGATCGTCGGTAACCATGGACAAGGGATTCCTCCTTGCATATTCGAAGCTTCTTATTCGCACATGTCACAGGCGTGACGCGCCTGCGATGGGCGGAATGTCCGCGTACATTCCGGTGAGAGGGGATGAGTCGGCAAATGCGAAGGCTCTGAAGGAAGTTGAGAACGACAAGACAAGGGAAGTTCTCCTGGGACACGACGGAACCTGGGTCGCACATCCCGGACTGGTTGAAGTTGCGACGAAAACGTTTGACAGGTACATGAAGACCCCGAACCAGATACATTCTGTCCCGGGTGGCGAAACAATAGCTGCATCCGACCTTCTGGCACCGGTTACCGGGACCGTCACTGAGGAGGGGCTAAGGCATAATGTCAGGGTTGGAATGCAATACATTTCGGCATGGCTATCAGGAAGGGGAGCAGTTCCGCTGTATAACCTGATGGAGGATGCTGCCACCGCAGAGATTTCCCGATCCCAGATCTGGCAGTGGATCAGGCACGGATCAGTCATGTCCAATGGCGTGAAGGTGACGCCAGAACTGGTCTGGGTAATCCTGGGCGAGGAGTTCTCGGCACTGCTGAAGTCAAGGTGCCTGGAAGAGGCGTACTACCTCCTGAAGGAGATTGCCCTGTTGCCACATTTTGAGGAATTCTTCACGACAAAGGCGTATTCCGTGTTGAATGAACTGGAGGAACAAGAATGAAACTGGAATTACCGGACGAAAAGATGATTGAGGATTCATGGAAGGGGAAAAGATGGGATCAGATCACGAGACCGTATGAACCGTCGGACGTCCTGAAGCTTAGCGGGATGTTCCGGATTTCGCACACCATCGCAGAAATGATGTCCGAGAAACTGTGGGAGCTGCTTGAGACCGACAATTATGTGCGATCGCTGGGTGCAATGACCGGTGGTCAGGCGGTACAGATGGTCAAGGCTGGACTCAATGCGATTTACGTGAGCGGATGGCAGGTTGCGGCAGACGCAAACCTTACCGGCCAGACCTATCCTGACCAGAGCCTCTATCCCAGCAACAGCGTGCCTTCACTGGTTAAGAGGATCAACAACGCATTCCTCAGGGAAGACCAGATATCCAGGCTTTCTGGATCGGAGATTAGTTCGTTTGTTCCCCTCATAGCGGATGCCGAGGCGGGTTTCGGCGGGTCTCTGAACTCATTCGAGCTGATGAAGTCCATGATCGAAGCAGGAGCAGCAGGTGTGCACTTTGAGGACCAGCTTTCCTCAGAAAAGAAGTGCGGTCACCTTGGCGGGAAAGTACTAGTTCCCACTTCTGCGTTCGTCAGAACTCTTGTGTCCGCAAGGCTCGCAGCGGACGTGCTTAGCGTACCGACTATCCTGATCGCAAGGACCGATTCACACAGTGCAAAGCTGATTACCAGCGACGTGGACTCAAAAGACAGTGAATTCATTAAAGGAGAGAGGACTGCGGACGGCTTCTTCCGCTACGAGGGAGGAATGGATGCAGTCATAAGCAGGGAACTGGAATTTGCTCCGTATGCAGACCTGCTGTGGTTCGAAACATCTACGCCGGACCTGGAGGAGGCGGAAATTTTCTCAAGAGGAATTCACGCGAAGTACCCTGGAAAGAAGTTTGCATACAACTGCTCCCCGTCATTCAACTGGGAGAAGCACCTGACCAGGCAGGAGATTGCGGATTTTCAGGACGAACTTGGAAAGCTGGGCTACAGGTTCCAGTTTATCACGCTCGCAGGATTCCACGCTCTCAACCACTCAATGTTCAGGTTGGCCAGCGGATACGCTAGGAGGGGAATGTCTGCATATACCGATCTCCAGAACGAAGAATTCTCTGACCAGGGAATTGGATATGGAGCCGTGAAACACCAAAGCTTCGTTGGAACCGGTTACTTTGACGAGGTATCCCGGATAATATCGCAAAACACTTCCTCCACCACGGCATTGGATGACTCAACTGAGGTTGGACAATTCAATTAAAATGGAATATTGCGGGACGTCTATGGAATTGAAATAGATCGGATCTCTGAATGGTTTTTTGATTTAAAATATAT
>JAMDBT010000041.1 GCA_023487205.1 Thermoplasmatota archaeon | reverse complement strand
GTTAAATATCCTGCAGGATTGAATACCTTATGTACGGGCCACTAAAATTCTACACTCAGGAAATTGCCAAGACCATATCCGATAGGGCGAAGGAAGCCCTTTCATACCTTTACCCTGCGATTACCATGTACGAGGAAGGTGGCGACCTGTACATAGATGCAGATCTGCCCGGCTTTGACAAGAAGGAAATCAAGGTTCGCCAGGAATCAAACGCAGTTATCATAAGCGCTTCCAGGATGATAGACCCAAAGGGGAGCGTCATTTTCAACCAGAGGCCGGAGAGCGTGTACAAGAGAATCAGGCTCCCATTTGACGTGGAACCGGAGTCCGAAGTGGTGGCCAGGTACCAGAATGGAATTCTTTCCCTTAAAATTCCGTCAAAAGGACTCAAGACCGTCAAGATCGAATAGATCTTTTCCTTACGAAGTATACTGCCGAGGCGATTAGATCCACAGCGATGGCAAGTATTCCCGGAACAGGCTGATGAACGTAAAGGTAGACCCCTCCGATCAGAGCCAGCCCAAGGAATATTTCCCCGGCGTAGGATCGTTGATCCATCCTGCTGGAATTTGAGTCCCCCTCCTCCAGCGTTCGTTTTAACAGCGGAAGCACGTCAAGTCCCTTCTCAACGGAAACCACCGCTTTCTTGACGAACTCCGAAAGCTGCCTCGAATACAGTTCATTGAGGAGTCCCTCATCCTGCAGCAGAGTCCGCAGAACCTTGACAAACCTGAAGTTGCTGTCAAGCGTCAGGCAGACGCCTTCCAGCAGCGAAGACATCCGCATGTAGAGGACCAGAGATCTGGGCAGCCTGAAGGGAAACTCGAATATCACCTCGTTTGCGACGTCGAGCAGTTCCCTTATCTCCATTTCCTCCGGGGTTACGCCCTTAAGCGACATCAGCGAATACTCGATCCCCTTCCTGATCACTCCTCTGTTTGCAGCCGGGGAAAGGGCATTCAGCTTGTAGAGGGCATCCATTATGACGTCCGGATCGGTGTCCATAAGACCCAGGTACAGGAGCATGAGGGAATACCTGGTATTGGCGTCCAGAGAACCCACCATGCCGAAATCGTAGAGAACAAGAGTACCATCGTCCAGGACGGAAATATTGCCGGGATGCGGATCTGCATGAAAAATGTCATCCCTCAGAAGCATCCGGACGAACATGAGATCAACGCGAAATGCGATTCCTGGGAGGTCGATGCCTTTCTTCTTGAGCGAATCCACGTCAGTTATCTTCGTTCCGTCAAGGAACTCCATGGTCAGGACTTCGGAGGTGCTCATGTCGTCAACAACGTGTGGAATTGCGACCTTCTCTCTTCCGGAAATATTCTTCCTTATTCTTTCGATGTTAGATGCTTCCTTCCTGTAGTCGATTTCGTCGTAGACTCTTTTCTTGAACTCTTCCACCACGTTGCTTATGCTCAAGTACAGAAACTTGTCGAGCCTTTTACTGCCAAACTTCAGGAGCCTGGTGATTACTGCCAGGTCCAGGGTGAGAACTTCCCGTATGTTGGGTCTGTTAACCTTGACAGCTACCTTCTTTCCCTTATGTCTTGCAAGGTACACCTGTCCAAGCGATGCTCCGGATATCGCCTCCTCGTCGAACTCATCGAAAACCTCCGCAAGTATTCCGACGTTTCTTTCTATAATAGGTTTTACCACCCGGAACGGCGCGGGAGGAACATCATCCTGGAGCCTTTGGAATTCCACCAGGTATTCCTTTGGGAGAATGTCTGCCCGGGCAGAGAGGATCTGGCCAAGCTTCACGAACGTCGGGCCCAGCGAGATAAACGTGTCGACCGCTCTCTTTCCGTTACTCTGCATCCCATGGTCCCATTCCCTCTCCTTTGATCTCCGGGCCAGATCCCTGTCTCTCCTGAAGCGCCTGTATACGGGATAGAGCCTGAGGACTACGCGAAGTTCCTTTAACCTTATTCCTCGCAAAGGAACTGGTTCCATTGCAGCCCATGGCTGTATGGCAAAAAAGGTTCCTGTCTACCAGTAATCCCTGTTAACGAGATCATCATAGAGCTCCTCAACCCTGTTCTTGTAATTGACAAGGCAGTTGGAGACATTTGACATCACAGACTGGAGAGCGGGATTCCTGTATTCTGCAGATATTAGGGATACGACAGTTTGTATGTTCCGGTTGACCTTCATGACTTCGAGCAGGACACTTTTCAGATCGTTGGGATCGAGGACGTCCTCCTCCTTGATCAAGTGATCCAGCATCTCCATCTCCTTTGCTTCGTTCTCTATTTTTATTGGAGTGCCGAGGTCCTCTTTCTTCAATTCCTCCAAGCCGGAGATCAGGCTATCCACCAGTTGCACTATATCTCCAACGGTGAGGCGCACGGAATCCATGCTGGACTGATCCTTGAGTTCATTAAACTTGTCCCTGCCCTTTTCCACAAGCCTGATAACCTTCTGGAGCAGGGTTTCCGCTACGCTTCCCATGTCCTTTCCGGATATCGATTCTGGTCTGCTTCTGAGAGGCTTGCTCATCCAAGGAATCATAGGGTCAATAGGATATAAGTCTTTGGCTGGGTCCATTATGACTCCTGGCAGGTTCACTGCAATTACCTGAAAAACCAGATGAGTTTTTATTACGTACCTGACAATTTAACGACGATACAGAATGTTGGTTTCGCCGTCTATCATATCTTGTGATCTTGCTAATCTGGGATCGGAACTGAAAAAGTGCGAAAGGGGGGGAGCGGACTCAATTCACGTGGACATAATGGACGGGCACTTCGTGCCGAATATCGCTCTGGGAGTGGAAACGGTGAAGGCGGCAAAAAGGTCCACTTCAATCCCGCTGGAGATTCACCTCATGGTGGAAAGGCCGGACATTTACTGGAAACTATTCCGGGATGCTGGAGGAAGCAGGTTCCTTGTCCATTTTGAATCACAGGCTGACATCGCCCGCCTGGGGGCAGAAACTAAGAAGGAGGGGTACAAAGTGGGGATCGCGATAAACCCGGAAACAAGGTTTTCAGCAATTTCCGATATCGTAGGCGATTTCGACTATCTTCTCGTTATGTCGGTTCATCCCGGATTCTCCGGTCAGAAGTTCATAGACGACGTCATTCCCAAGGTCAAGGAATCATCAGAGTTCATCAGCAGAAATAAGCTGAAAACCCTTATAGAAGTGGACGGTGGGGTCAACCTCGAAAAAGGGAAGCTGTGCGCTGCGTCAGGCGCAAACATACTTGCGTCCGCCTCGTACATATTTTCAAGCAACGTCGAAGAACGGATTCAGGATCTGAAGAGCTTGTGACCAATCATTGGGGAACGCTGACAAGAATCCTCCCGGAGCTCCTCTTCTGAAAGTGTTCCAGGGCTTCCCGTATCCTTTCCAGCGGGTAGGTAGCTTCGACAGGTGCTTCCATCTTGCGGTATTCCAGCATTTTAAGCATTTCCAGGAGTTCAGATCTGCTTCCTCCTGTAGCTCCTACCACCGAATTTTCCCTGGTATAAAGACTGCCCAGATCCAGTTCGGAACTCCTTCCCGTCAGGGTTCCGAAGGTCACCACCGATCCCCCGGGAGCGAGATGAGATAGCGAGGACTTGAAGTGGACCGATCCGAGGGAGTTGAGTATTACATCGTACATCCCCGTAACCTCATCCTCGGCTGCGAAGAGTTTTCCGTTCAGGAATCTGGATACCCATGGCTTGGACGAAACAGCGCTCACCTCCAGCCCCATCATTTCGCCCAGTTGAAGCGCAAGAAGGCCGGTATTTCCTGACCCCCCGTATACCAGCAGTCTTGATCCGGGAGCAGCGTTGACTCGCTTCAGTGCATGGTAGGGCGTGAGAGCACCCACACTCAGGGTGGCAGCCAGCTCTCTGCTGATGGAATCTGGATATCTTACCAGATTAGTCTCAGGCAACGAAATGGCCTCACAGAATGCCCCGTTGACACCTACACCAAGCAGGGATCCCTTTTCGCACAGGTATTCCCTGCCCTTCGAACACATATTGCAAGTCCCGTCGAAGAAACGCGGAAAAATAACTACCTTGTCGCCTTTCCTGAACGAGTTGGAATCCTCGAGGACAGTCCCGATTGCTTCGGCTCCCGGGATATGAGGAATCGGGGCTATCCCGTAAAGTACCTTCTTCAAGACCACGTTCAGGTCAACCGGGTTCACACCGACCAGATCTATCTTGACCAGGGCGTTTTCATCACTCCCCGTTGGAAACGGCAGGTTCTCTATCTTCAGGTTATCGAGTCCGAAGGGTTCCCGAACCACTGCAGCCTTCATGGTTTTCCCTAGGGGCAATCCAGAATTAACCTTTGTTGCTGTTCCTAAACTCAGGAAGATCCCGCAAGGCTCACCGAATGTCCCGCCAGGCTCACTATATATGACTGGCAGAAATGTCTTGGAAGGTATCAGTTGACGGAGATCAGGGCAGGATGCTCAGGCTGGAGTTATCCTCAGTGGATAGGCCCTTTCTATCCTCCCGGGACAAGACCTTCCGATTTTCTGAAGTTTTACTCCAGGCTGTTTGACTTCGTCGAGATCGACTCCACCTTTTATCGGATCCCCAATCCGGGTACCGTAGAGACCTGGGCAAAGTCTGTTCCTGAGAATTTCCTTTTCTCTCCAAAGATGCCGAAGCAGATTACCCACGATCTGAGGCTCAAGAACTTCGAGATTCCGCTGCAATCTTTCATAGAAAGCATTTCGAATCTCGGGCACAAGCTGGGGATGATAGTTATCCAGCTTGCACCGTCCTTTTCATATCAGGAAAGCTTCGAGGATTTGAAGAACTTCATGGGGGCACTTCCAGAAGACAGGCAATTTGGCATAGAATTCAGGCACAATTCATGGTTCAGGGAAGATCTGTTTGACCTGCTGAGAAGAAGCAGTGTCACATTTGTGTGGTCCGAGATCCCATATGTCATGAATCCAGGGATCACCACGACAGGGAACGCCTACTTAAGGCTGGTCGGAGATCGCTCCATTCGGGAGGAAGACTTCGGCAAGGTCATCGTTGGCGACAAAGGAAAGATCAACGAATGGTCAAGAAAACTCAATGAAGAAAAGTATGGCCTGGATCACGTCTTCGTTTCCGTGAACAACCACTTCCAGGGATTTGCCCCAGGAACCGTGAACCTGTTCAGGACCGCTATTGGGCAGGAACCAATCGACTGGCAAAGCCGCAACTTGAACGGCTCCGCACCTCGCCAGGCGAAACTTTTCTAGATTGGACTCCTAATAAGTTTGCGGATAGGACGCTTTAGCCAACAATTGGATGCGGGCAATAGGAGAACGCGCAAATAGCAACTTTGAATTCATGGGGCTGTCCGGATTTGGACCGGAGTCTCAGGCTCCCAAAGCCCGTAGGATACCAAGCTACCCCACAGCCCCGCAGAAAATGAGAGAGAGCACGACCCTTAAAAATTTACCGTAACGTGACCGCAAGGTCTTCGGTGGCCTACTTGTACTTAAATGGGAGTAGGTCTGACATCAGCGTCTTCTTCAACCCCTCTTCTGTTCTTATGATGACCTTGGTTCTGGGATCATAATCTGTCACGATCTCCCTGCACATCCCGCAGGGAGAAACAACCTCGAACTGTAAGTCCTTCTCAACCGATTTCTTTCTCCCGACGGCAACAATGGTGTCAAATCTAGTCTTGCCAGCCATTATTGCATTTGCAAGGGCTATTGGCTCTGCGCACACAGCAATCCGACCTACGTTTGCGTCTATATGAATTGAAGCGAATATCTGGCCATCTTCGGACCGGAGTGCGGCGCCAACCGTATGCCAGCCAGGCTTGTAGCCTTTCCTGATGGCTTCAGTCGCTGCGATAATCAAAGCAAGATCCTGATCCGTGACTTCGTACTCCATGCGCCTGCCATAACTGCATGGTTCTTTACTTAGTTGTGAATCTTACCGCAATTGTGAAATAAAGTCTTAGGATAGTCATCAGCCACGATGATGAATTCAGCCTTGACTGAATTGTGATGACAGACGGGCGATCTGAGTGGCGTCATGAGAAGTGTGGTTGCATGATTGCGCAGAAATTAAATAAACAGGGTCTATAGTGTGGAACCACAGACGCCGTGGTAGCTCAGTAGGGAGAGCGTCAGACTGAAGATCTGAAGGCCGCTGGTTCAATCCCGGCCCACGGCATAATCCTCAAAGACCGATTCCCTGTGAATAGGAAAAAAGATTCATACGCTGTAAGCATCTTACGAAGCATCATGAATTACCCATATCCCTCGAATCCTCGAGACTTGATTTCAGGCTACTTTCCGGGGATATCCCCCAGAAGGTGTACCCTTATCAGCGAAGGATGGGATTCATATGTATTCGACGTGGAAGGTTCTTATATTTTCAAGTTTCCGAGAAATGAAACCGCGTGGAATTCGCTGAAGAAGGAGAAGACCCTTCTGGGCGAGTTGCGTAAGTTCCTTTCATTTTCCCTGCCGAATCACGAGTTTGTCCAGGAAGGAAATGCAAGTCAGCCGTTTGTGGGATACAGGAGACTGCCTGGAAGCCCCGCATCCGGGTTTAACTTTGACGAAAGTGGATCAATATTCCTCTCCAGGACAATGTCCAGGTTTTATTCCGAAATGAGGACTTTCCCAATCGAGGTTTCCTCTGAAATGGGTGTTGCCACGGTGAATGGTCAACAGTGGAAAAAGAAGGTGGAAAATGATTATGAGATGTTCAGGGTACGGGCTCTTCCCTTGATGGGCAAGAGGGAAATGCAATCTATCAATCAGTTGTTTGACGCCTATCTTGAGGATTCGATGAACTTCGAGTTTGATCCCATATTGATTCACGGAGACCTTAACGGAGATCATATT
>JAMDBT010000050.1 GCA_023487205.1 Thermoplasmatota archaeon | reverse complement strand
GTTGCAACCCAAAACAATAATAAAAATAAACTATTACTCATAACCGTCACGTGACTAGTGGTAACTTTAACTCGTGCATAATTTCAGGTGCAGCGGGGTTCATAGGATCTAACCTTGTTTCCCGAGTGTCCAGTTCTTCTTCGGTAATAGCGGTTGACAACCTTCATACTGGCAACACAGGGAATCTTAAGACGCTGATAGAGGCGAGGAAAGTCAGTTTTAGAGAGATGGATTCTTCGAGCATTTCTTCTATCAAAGAGAAGGTGGATGCGGTCTTCCATCTTGGTTTCTACTCTGCTTCTCCAATGTACAGGAATGATCCATTCCTGGTATCGGAGGTGGTAAAAGGGATGATTTCAGTCCTTGAGTATGCCAGAAAGAACGACTCAAGGGTTGTTTTTTCCTCTACGTCCTCAATTTACAACGGAATCAGGCCGCCACACAGGGAAGACATTATTCCGGGAGTTACTGATTTCTACACAGAGGCAAGGATCGCTGCCGAAAGAGTTTCTGAACTCTATGTTAATTTGTATGGACTCAGTGTATCTGCAATGCGTTTCTTCTCAGTATACGGAGAGCACGAAGAATACAAGAAGACCTATGCAAATCTTGTGACACAGTTCTACTGGGATATGCTCAAAGGTCAGAATCCGGTTATCTATGGTGATGGTGAACAGAGACGTGACTTCGTGTACGTTGGTGACGTGGTGGAAGCGCTCCTGCTTGCCCATGACAGGAACAGGGGTTACAACGTTTACAATGTTGGCTATGGAACCAATTATTCCCTGAATGAAATGGTTTTAAAGCTAAACGCCGCAATGGGTACAAGCATCCAACCGAAGTACGTTGAAATGCCCGTTAAGAATTATGTCATGGAAACGCTCGCCGATATCCGTAAATCCAAGGACAAACTGGGATTCCAGGCCAGAGTGAATCTTGACGAAGGCATATCGAAACTGATACAGTACTATCGGTGATACGATGAGCAGAATGATAATGTCCAGGACACCGCTAAGGATCACCTTTGTTGGCGGTGGGACGGACATTCCTGCTTATTTCAGGAACTACGATTCTGGTGCCGTCATATCAGCATCCATGAACAAGTATATTCATATCGCAGTGAACAAGAAATTCGATAATTCGTTCAGGATAAGCTATTCTTCAACCGAAATTGTCGACAAGGTGGACGAAATAAAGCATCCCAGCGTCAGGGAAGCTCTCAAACTCCTTGGGATCAATGGAGGAATTGAAATAGTCAGCATTTCAGATGTTCCCTCCCGGGGTACCGGGTTAGGATCGAGCAGCACTTTCCTGGTCGGCCTTCTGAATGCCCTTCACGCGTACCTTGGCGATTACGCTTCACCCAAGCAATTGGCGGAGGAAGCCGTGAAGATAGAGAGAGAAATCCTGTCTGAGCCAGGAGGATTGCAGGACCAGTACATGGCTGCGTACGGCGGAATACAGGTCATGAGGTTTTACTCTTCAGGGATGGTTTCCACAGACCCCGTAATTATGTCTGGTGATTTTCTTTCAGAGCTTGAACAATCAATGATCCTTCTTTACACCGGAATTGAAAGGAATTCCACGACGATTCATGCCTCACAGCAGCAGAATGTCAAGGAGAAATTGAAGGAGTATGATTCCATGAAGGGGCTGGTTTCAAAACTCCTTGAGGCTTTAGGAGCAAATTCAGTCGAAGGCGTCGGCAGAACCATGCATGAGAACTGGATGTTAAAAAGAAGTCTTGCCGACGGAATAAGCGACCAACATATAGATTCGATTTATGACAAAGCCATTGAGCTTGGTGCCTACGGCGGAAAACTCATTGGTGCTGGAGGCGGAGGGTTCCTCCTCTTTATTGCAAGTCAGAAAGTACAGGAGAACATAATCAGTACCTTCCCAAATTTGAGAAGAGAGAATTTCAGGTTCGATTTTCGGGGAAGCCGGATAGTTTTCGTAGGTGACTAGGACACCCCGGCCACCTGAAATCCTTCAAAGATTGTTATTCGTCTTAAGATTTCTGCGCTGTTGCCGTGGTTTTAGTCTGCTGCTTCGCAAACTGGCCGATCACGGGCATCTCGATATTCCTTCCGTTGTATGCCTCGAAACCGACATATAGCCCATATATCCAGCCCAGCACTTGTACTAGCCAGAATATCCAGTATATCCAGTAGAAGTATACGAACGCAAAGGTCAGTATCTGACCCAAGATCCAGACGGCTGTTATGACTATCCCAAGTAGTATAGCCTGAATTGAGTGGAACCTCAAGTTTTCATTCTTGCTTCCGTACAATACGTAGACTATTATTCCAGAGAGCCATGTTAACAAGTAGGCGAAGATGTAGAGAATCTTGTCGTTCTCGTCCATGAAGGGGGGCACCTTGCATGAGCTTATGAATTATTGCATACCATGACTCCCTTCCCTACCATGTTTGCGGTAAGGTACACCCTTAATGGGTTCAATGCCGCGGATCCATTTTTTTCCTTCAGGAAGTCTGTTCGCTTCCCTGTACAGACAGAATTAAGTAGTGTTGGTTTTCCACACGAAGTGTTCTTTTATACCGGATTTATAGTGAAAAGGAGAAATGAAATAGATAGGTTCCCAATCAGGGAAAAGGTTCTACACTTGACAGAAGCAGCAAAAAGCGTTGCAGTGATCATCACGGTTCTGAATGAGGAGTCCAATATAGCACCCATTTTCAGTGAATTGAAGAAAATTGAATCGAACACTGCAAGTTGGAAACTCACTTCCATCGTCTTTGCCGACGGCGGAAGCACAGACAACACCGGGAAGGAGATAGAGGCACAAAGTGGCCAAATGCCTGGATTCAGCGTGATTACGAGGAGCCAGAAACTTAAACCGGGCACTGCCCCCGCTACCATCGAAGCTGCAGATTCGGTCAATGCGGACTGGATCGTTGTGATGGATGGGGATCTGCAGCATCCGATCTATAAAATTCCAGAACTTCTGAATGCCAAGTCTGAGGGTTATGACGTTGTCGTTGCATCCAGATACGTCGAGGGGGGAATTATATCGAGGACCGCGACAAGAGGTGCGGTCAGCAAGGGAGCAGAGTTCCTGTGCAGGCATTACGTGAAAAGCTCCGGAACCCTGGCTGACCCTCTTTCCGGATTTTTCGTCACCGATGCATACCGCATTTCCAGCTTGACACCTGTTCCTGGTCTTTACAAGCTTCTCCTATATGTCCTAGCCTCCTCAGGTGAACTGAAGTCCAAGGAGGTACCCTATTCATTCGGCAGGCGGATACATGGGAAGTCCAAGCTTACTGCCGGCTCGACACATTTCATCAGGCGATACCTCAAGGAACTGTCTTTCTACAAAAAGACCGAAAAAGCTAGGTAAGTTTGAGTTTCCAAACCAATTTTGCACTGACCAGGTAATTCACGGGAACTACGACTATGGACCCTGGAATATTCCCGTATGCAGGGCTCAGCGAAAAGAAGCGGAGGAGAATGAGCATCGTGGCCCAGGAAACAATGTTTCCCAGCAGGTATACCAGCTGAAACTTCCCCAGCCTCACCATGGTGGGAAATAGGGTCCTGACAACTGGCGAATCCGCCATGGACCATTTCTCGTTAACCGCGAATCCGAACGTAATGCTCAATATTCCGGCGACAACGATTACCGGAATAGTCATGCGGATCCCAAAGATCCAGAGGCCCAGTATTATTATGAGTTCCGATACCATGAAACCTCCAATTCCAGCGATCAGGAATTTCGTAAACCTGATTCTGTGCAATTCATAGAATCTTCTGATAAAGCTGACCGGATCCCACAAACTGCGCACCTGAAATCAATCTATGGTATCGCTGCCGGCTTTCTTGATTCTCCAGACCAATATATCGCTGCTAAGGTAGTTTATGATGTACCCCAGGCCTATCCCGATAAGGTCTGCAAGCAGGTAAAAGATGTACGGGGATGCAATCAGCACTGTGGCCAGGTTCACGGATGCCCCGGTCCATGCAAACAGTTCAAATTTGAGGAACTTGGAAAGTACGCCTCCGCCCTTCCGGTCTTTGAAAGTCCACCCGTTGTTCAGGATGAAATTTGATACTATTGAAGCCTGGATTGCAATCACTGTTGCCACTGGAAGGAGGAGGAACGTGGCGGTTGCGAACTGGAGCTTGAGCAGACCGTGCATAGCGTACAGAACACCTTCGTTCACTGCCACGCCTGATGCCCCCACGATCGCATACTTTACGGCCCTGTACTTGGACAGCTTCAGCAGGTTGGAACAGTAAGCGAGGAATTGCCTGAATGAAAAGCGAACGCGATGGTTGACTTCTGTTCGGGCGGGCACCTCGGCGATCTTCAGACCGGGAGTCTTCAATAGCAGTTCCGGAAGTATGGTATCGACTCCGGTGCTCATGGCGACGTTCCCAATTTTGTCCCTCCTCACCAGGAATATTCCGGACAGGGGGTCCCGGACTGCGGACATCTCCCTGACAATCAGGTGAATCAGCTTGGTGCGCAGGTCAGTATGCTTATGTTCGCCTTCAGAAGTGGAGAATCTGGATGCGATGACTATATCGTATCCTTCCTCAGCCTTCCTCATCATTGAATGCAAAGCAGAAGGTTCAAAATCTACGCCGGACCGGATTATGGTGACGAATTCTCCCCTGCACATCTCCAGAGAACTTGAGAAATTGCTCAGGAAATTTCCCTTGCCGTTTACCCGGATAATCCGATCACCATAGCGCTGTCTCAACTGCTCCAGCGCGCCGGTCTGAATGCTTCCAGGATCATCTATCACGATAAACTCCAGATCGATGCCGGACTCAACCATGTCTTCGATAAACCCAAGGTCGCTGTCAGCGTCAGGATAGATTTGAAGGGATAGCAGGGGCACTTAACTGATCATCTCGCTCGATTATCGTTCATATTTTAAGCGCTCTTAAACTTGCGTTCCGATAAAAGGTTCCCAAGCTTCAGGAAGCCTTTGCAGCAGATCGCCTTGGCAGTATGGCCAGATCCCGCTTTCTCTGGAAGTCGTGTTTGGGGACTCCCGACCATTATGGTCTTCTCAGGCAATGCCCACCTGCTGCCCCTGCGAATTGAGAAGCTCCACATTCTGGAAGTTGACGCTTGCATCGGCACTCATGGAAGTTGTTCCTATCATGAATGTGAGGACCGCGAAATCGTACGTCCACTTGTGGACGTTCAATTCATTCATCAATGCAGAAAAGTTCAGCACATTATCCGGCGTAAGGTTGAGGATATGAGTCGAATCCAAGACCCAGTAAGCCTGGGACGCAGAATAACCCAGCCAATACACCTGTTGACCCTGATCAAAACTTAGCCTAATGCCTGTAAAGTTGATCAACCCCGTACTGTTGTGTGTGGAATTAAGAAAAGATGAGTGGTTCCAGATGCTGAGATCGAAACGCATGGTGAAATTATTCTCTGCAAGATATGTGAAATTGATTGGGGTGCTGATATCCGCATATTTGAACCCTGCAAATGAATCAGGGAAGGATAATGTAAGGTTCACCCCATTCAAGGCAGTTGCAAAAGCGAACGTATCTATATTGCTATCAAAAGTCCATCCCGGGAGAGGGATCGAGGTATCGTTTGATGGCAGCTGCAATGACGGATTCTGTAGCGGATAGTCCGTCGAAATACTGAAAGACTTCAGTAGGGATGTGGCGCTCAATCCTCCGTAAAATGCCTGGACTTTAAATGAAGAGTTTACCGGCAGCAGTGAATTTGAGTAGCTGGGATAAATGTTGACAGTGTTGTTGCCAGATTTCACGACGCCGGGAAATGCGTACCACAATCTACCATTAAGGTTCCCCAGTTGAGTACCGGAATAAGTCAGAATCCTTATCTGAATAGGAATCTTGATCGGGTCACCAGAGACGGGAGTATATGTTATGTTCACGGTGAGTTCAGAAATGTTTCCGTTGACCCAGAGCGGATCGGATGCATTGTATACAGAAGTGACCTTAAGCGCAGTAGCCTGCTCTGTATAACTGTATCCATATCCCACGGAAACGCCCATTCCAGTTATTATTATGGCAATCACCAGTATCCAGGAAATCTTCTTCTGGCTCTGCATTGTTTCCCTGGCCGCTGCAATGAAGGATCGAAAACTTGGGATTCGGACGTGATGCACCCCGAGAATCCTGTATTCCCCAAATAAATCGGGCAGCAGCAGGAATACCATATAGATCCAGTAGATTATGTAATTCTCAAGCGCCCTGTAGTTGAAAAGAAAAATTACCATTGGAAAAACGAAGAATGTGTATTTCAGTGAATCGTAATAGGTCAGGTATATTACGAGAAGCAGCATCATTGCCAGAATCATATAGACTGCGAAAAGGATGGCCGGAACATTCAGGAAGCCGGCAAATGAAAGGATTGAGAACCCGATGCCCACACCGATTATTGGCTGGTTCGCAACTGACAGAACGTGAAGCAGCCATTCATACGGATTCATGTAAATGAACGGCGCATTGACTGCAAAGAACGAAAGAGTCGCCGTTCCCAGGAACTGGAGTATGGATCTGCCATTGCGCCCATTCTCCCTGAAAAGGAAGTACAGGTAAAATGGAAAAATTATGGCAGGTATCTGCTTGGTTGCAACGGAAAGCCCATAGAAAACCCCCGATAAGTAGGGCTTCTTCCTGAAAACATAGGAAAACCCAAGGAAGGTTATCCAGATTATATCGGTTCCGCCGCTGACTGAAAACAGCAGTAGCTCAAGATTGAACAGCATTACGATAATCAGGATAGGCGTGTGTTCCCGGAAATTCTTCTTTCCGTAGTAGTAATAGAGAAGGAGCATTGAGATAATGTTGAAGGCGATCAGGATTACGTAGGACCTTATTCCCAGCAAGACTGCTGGAACAAAAAGCAGCACCGAAAGGCCGGGATAGATCAGGTAATTTACACTCCCTCCTGACAGCAGGGGTGTGAGCAGATTTGAGGGATACCCGTAATGTGTGAATTCCGACGCCATATTGGCGTTTATGTAAGGGTTCTGTCCATGTATGAAGAGGTACGCCGCATACGTGTCGGTGACAAGTTCATCTGTACCATACGGAGGGAGAAAATTATTGGCGACCAGAACAAGGATATATAGAGCAACGAAGAACCCAAATAATGACATCACACGGCTCAACCTGCTCCCAATGTCAATTATCAGAGAGTTCAGGATCAGAAAAATTCCTAGCAGAAGCAAGATCCAGATTGCTACGATTGCGGAAATCAGCAGATAACCAACGATGAACCACATTAGAAACGCGTAGTTTATAAAGAGAATTCCAAATACTAGTGGAAACAGCCTATTTTTTGCGAACTTGATGCCAATCTCTCGTGTTTCCGTTCGTCTTGATGGGGTATTTTCCTCTTCTTGTTCTCTTCTCTCGCTCAATTCCTTACCATCCTTACAATCTATAAAACTGTTCCATTTCCGCTAATTTCCGGATATCTTGCTCGCTTCGCAGCCTGAACAAAGAATTCACGGACCCAGGCTTCCCGGGTCGTGAACCGTTGATTCGGTTGATACTCATCGCATCCAGCCCCTGAAACAAATTGAATCGATATACATCAAGCATCATACACGCAGTAATTGGAATCCTTGAAGACCAGCGAATAACCGGAATAATAGACAGTCACTGTACTGGGAATTACCACGTATGACACGCCATAGTCGCGAACATATGAACTGACGTTGGACTGAGAATTGGAGGACTGGAAAATCAAGACATATGCAGCGTGGCTCTCGTTCCATTCCACGGGCTGCGTCAGAAGGGTGTAGTTTTCATAAACCAGTGCCGGGTTGCCTGCATAACCGGAAATGAAGAAGCCCAGATCTCCTGGCGCTGCGACAGTTTTTCCCCTGGTCATAGCGTTATCAAGGAAAAAATTTGCAACCTGCAGATACCCGTCATTCTGGGAACCGTCCGGAGAATTGTAAGTATGCAGGGAATAGCCCAGTCCAAGTGCAAGTGCCGAGTTTGCAGCAACGAGAACCACAACTGCTACTGTAAGAGCAGAATTGATCGTACCCGTTGGTCTGTCGCCTCTGTAGAGGCCGGGATTTCTTCGGGTAAAAATTACAACGTACGCAAGCCGGGAAAACAATGGAAATGCAAATAGCGCAACGAAATAGGAAACTCTTGAGAAGAGCACGCTGTCACGGAATTCAAAGAGCATAATTAATGCGGGAACCAGCAGGAAAAGTGCCATAATTGCATTCTTGTCTCCGGAGTTTTTCAACCTCCACAAATAAGCAAGTGCAATCGGGAAGATCACGAGCATGATCACAAGGAGGCCCAGATTAATGGATATTCCGAAGACGGGAGGCGATTGGGAAAACACGTCGTCATAGATCGCACCCAGGACTGAAATGGTATGACCGGAGGAAGTCGCGTAGCTCCTGTACACTGGCGAAGAACCCGGCAACGCTGCATCAATGACCCACCAGATCCTCGGAAGGTACCAGGCGATCACCGAAACAGATCCGATAGCAAGGGAGCCCACGCTAAATGCTATGTTTCGGGTTACGGTCGAAGATCGCCCAAGCACAAGACGCCTGCAAACAAAGTAAAAAGAGAGAGATACAAACGTCAGCATCACAATGAAGCTGCTCAAGTCGTGCGACAGTGAAAGGATTCCCAGGAGAATACCCTCCAGAATCGTGTATTTCAGAAAATGGAATTCCTGGTCCTGAACCTTCAGGGCGATATACAGTATCCAGACCACGATGAAGAAACCAAGCAGTTGGGGAAATCCTCCCCATCCGATTATATACAGAGACGGGGGAAATACAGCATACAGAAGTGACGCAAATCTTCCCGTCTGTTCGGTGAACAGGATGCGACCCACGTAATAGAAAGGAATGCAGGTGAGGGAAAACAATATGGAGCCGAGAAATGCAAACACAAAATATTCCGTAGTGCCGGGTCCCGTCAGCGAAACAATGGCTGCAAACATGTATGGGATCACGGGTGGATAGATCCATACGCTTCCTGGATAATGGAGGGTGTTAGTCTGCGGTATCAGGAACCCGTTCATTGCAATTTCCCTCCCAAGAGAGGAATATATCGAAACATCGCCGTAAGCCTGGAACGCAGGGACAGAAGAAAGTACAAACAGCGAGGTACACAGCGAAATCAGGAAGCTCATGAGCAAAAACCATCTTCCGCTCATCTCACCGAACACATAGTTCAGGAATGAAGAACCGGCAAATTTCCGAAAAACGGTCCCGGTCGTAATAGATACCTCTCCTATTTCTCTGTTTTTTCCAGAAGATCGTCGATACTCCAGCACACAAGATGTATGAAAGCTATGTGTGTTTCCTGAATAATTGGGGTCAAGTCGCTCTCTGCCCTGAAGGAACCTGCCGCCCTTTCGGCGAGTTTTCCTCCTTTGTGGCCAGTTAGCCCATAAGTGTAACATCCGATGGAATTCGCGGACTCGATTGCCCTGAGAACATTTGGAGAGTTGCCGGATGTACTGATTCCCACCACAACATCATTCTTCGTGGCAAGTGATCTCACCTGCCGATCAAAAATGTCCTCGAAAGAGTAATCGTTTCCAATGGCTGTGAGGGACGATGTGTTAGTCGATAATGCGACCGCTGCGAGTGGTTTTCGCTCCCTCATAAACCTCCCGGACAGTTCGGCTGCGAAATGCTGGGAATCCGCGGCCGAACCACCGTTTCCGAAAACTAAGAGCTTCCCGCCATTAAGGAGAGAATGGAGAATCTTTTCTGCCAACTTCGATACCTCGTTGTGAGAAATCTTGGATCTGGCTTCCTGCCCTTCTCTCAGATACGCATTAAAATCCATGAAAACAACCTGACCACGATTGCATAAGTGATTTGAATATATAGGCTTCCGTCTTTCGAGCCACCCTATCGGTTCTGAATGCAATTCCTGCAAAACCGTACGGACCGTGAGGGATGAAGTCGAAAGCGAGAACTTCCGATGCTTTGGCCAGAGATATACCGTTCTTAACATTTTGAGCGGGAAATCCCACACAATTCATGTTCGGAAGACCCGGTGATCAAATTGAGCCCACCACTGCTCAATTGGACCTAATTTGACTTATCTGACAGGCCCAGCCAGAAATCCCTCTCCCTATTCAGGATGCCGTCTATCCCCGACATGAAACTCTTCTGGATCGATGCGTCGTCTTTGTGACTTCCCAGAACGTCTTCCATGGCTTCTTCATGGTGTATTTCTATCTCCCTGTGAAAGGTAAAGTACTCAATGTCCGCATTCGCGTATTTCGGGTGTTCCTTGAACCACGCTTGGAATCCGGCTAAGATCTTGTCCCACATAGGGATAGCCATGTTCTCAAGCCCAAACTCTGCTCCAAGGGCGGCAAAATGCTCTCCCGAAAAGTAGGTCCTCATCCCGTCCAGCCATTCCTTTGTTGTCTTGATCTGCCGCCGTTTGACCAGATCCTCAGGAATGAATCCCAGGCTCCTGAGATACTTCCTATACAGAAGTTCGTGCCTCTTCGTGGGGTCCATGTCCCCAAGTTCGGACACAAGTATGTTTGTAAGGTTTGCTGCGTCACTCTCGTCCGGAGTATTCACGAGGAGGGTCGACAGGATGGACGGCCATTCCCGGGTAAAATGGTAAAATTCGAGAGAAAATCTCAGGAATTCACTCTCCGTGACTTCCCCTCTCGAGAATCTGTTGATGAAGTCGTTATTTGTGGCCGGGTGATCCTTCACAAAATTGTAAGCTTTCCTGTAGAAGTCCTTCTCATTTATCTTCTGCATTAAGACCAACATAGTATGAGCTAATAAGTATTAAAAGTTATTTGCCAATGGCATAGAGTTAATCGCACGCCATACTTCAAGAACAATTTCAGGGTTTCTGACGGTGCGTTCCGCGTCAAATTCAGGTTCAAACACAAGAGCAGCAAGCAAATGAAACAGCCATAACTGGTCTCATGGCAATTTATCCGATGAGAGCAACCATTTCCATACGGGTTTAACAGATATCTCAAACTTCCCCAAGAGAATTGTGTCCTCTGTCTCTAATGTGAGTATCAGGCCCTTTGTAAGTTTGTAGTCATTCATTGCCTCCATCAACCCGTCTAATTCTCTCTTCCTCACCATTGGGTCATCCATATTCTGGCATACCTGTATCACTGCATCTATCCTTAGACCTCTTCTTATGATGAAGTCGCATTCGTGTTTTCTCTTGTGATAATATGTTTCATATCCACACCTAGCCAATTCAATGAAAACAAGATTTTCCAGCCTTGCTCCGTAGTTTTGTGAGAAATTGAATGCAACAGTTCTTAGGAAACTGTTGTCTGTGACGTAGAATTTAGACGATGAGATCTTTTGCTTTCTTACCGAAAAGTCGAACCTTGCCATTGAGTGTGCAATGTAGGAATTCTCAAGATAGTCGATGTAGTTCTTAATCATGCTAAAGCTACTGATACCAGAAACCTGGCTCAAAGTTGAGTATGAGTAAGTTCTACCCACATTGGAAAACAAGAAGAGAACAAGGTCGTTCAGCTCCCTTTTCTTGCGGATATTGTATCTCGTGATTATGTCCTTGTTGAGAATATCCTTGAAATACTGTTTGGATAATTCCAGATCATCATTCTTAAGAACTAGCGGGAAGCCTCCTTTTTCGAAGTACTCGGAGAATGATTGAACCAGTAATCTTCTTTCGGCACTGCTCCCAGGATCACTCTTGATTCTCTTCAGCGACAAATATTCTCTGAATGAAAAGGGGAATAGCCTTACGACCTTGTTGCGGCCAGTCAAATAAGTGGATATTTCCGAACTTAGCATCTTTGAATTGGAACCCGTGACAAATACTTTGGTGCCCTTTTCATAAAGATTTGAAACCCAACGCTCCCATGCCGGAACTTCTTGAACTTCGTCTAACAGGAATACGACTTCTTGATTTTGCCCAAAGAACTCCCAGACAAGGTCCTCTATGTCCCCATAATTTGTTTCTCTAAAGTCAGTGAATCTTATATCGCTGAAATCGACATAGAACGATTTTTTCCCAAGCATCCCGGCTATCAGTCTTAGCAGGGAACTTTTTCCACACCTTCGGATCCCGGACACAACTACTATTTCGTTTCCCTTCAGGTAGGGCTCCAGGCTGATCTCCCTTCCTATCAGGTAGTCTTTTCTGGCAAAAGTCTCCTGTTGATCCAGCAGGACCTCCCTCAGCCGTCCTTTCTCCACGTGGTTGTAATCTTGTTTAGTTTATAAGGCTTTCTTTCCTATTTCTGTATTGCTTAAATACTATACTACATTACCAACAACGACATCTAAGGCACGCGCGCCTCAATTGCGGTAGCCAGGTATCCAGCGAATTACTGCCGAAATAGTGAAGATCCGTCGACGTATCCTGAATTCCCGTTTTCGGGAATTTCCGTCACGGCAAATCCGGTCGTCGCCAGCATCTTTCTCGCCTCATCAATCGACAGGAATGCAATCCTCGCGTCACACATGTACCTGTACAGGGCGATTCGCTGGGCATAGTTCCTTGCGGAAATTATGCCTTTCTCGAATGTGGACCCCCCGGCAAGGTGAGTCGCGTTAAACGGAATGAATCCCTTCCCCCTCATGAAATAGAACCGGTTATCCCTGCGCTCGACGATTGAGACGCGAAGAAGGAAATCTCCCAGCGATGAAACGCGCATCTCTGTTCCACCGACGTTCGCGGTGCGTTCGCGGGGCAACCCGTTCTGGAAATCGCAGGAACAGAACTCGAGAATCATGCTGTACAGGGAGGTTGCGTGGTCCTTTTCAACAACGTATAGAATCTTCCTTCCCGGATAGCATTGCAGTTTCTTGAGTACGCGGGATCGCTGCTCCATATCAGAAAGTTCGATCTCACAGACTACGGAGGTTCCGTTCACTTCCGTGATCAGATCGGGGACACAGGTTCCCACTTTCCCTGTTTTCACCGGAAATCCCAACTTTCTAAGCTTTTCTGAGAAAAGATCGACCAGCTGATTGTGCGGTGAAACCTCTTTGACAGCGGATTGCTGCTCAACCTTGGAACCAAATTTCAGTATGGATTTTTCTATTATGGAGGCGAGAACATCTGGATCCACGCTGTGGCCGGTGAATTCCGGCATGATTGTTGCAGGCCCTGACATTCCTGTTGCGCCCTGAGTCCAGATGGTACACCAGTGAAGCCTCTGCCCAAGGAGCACAGCAGAAGTCTCCCTGCCTATGACGGAACTCTGGAATGATGCGGTAAGTTTCTCTGCGTCCAAATCGGATACCAGGAAAGAGGCAAAATTCCTGACATTTGCGGTGATGGACTCCACAAGTATCGGGTCCATCTGGGAAAGGCTCTGGGTGGCGAGTATCACGCAGACCCCGAATTTCCGTCCCTCATTCAGGAGCGTGGTCAGAATGCTTGGCGGGATCTCCTGCGCCTCATCTATCAAGAGATAAGTCTTCGCTGATGCCGTTGATCCAGCTGCCGAGATGCGATTCCAGATCATTAGAAGCACCAGAAGGGAAAGTATTCTCACCGATTCCGACGAGACGTTTCCCTTGCTCACGTCAACAACAAAGATCGAATTTCCGGATCTTATCTGGGAATCCATGTCAATGCTCCCTTTGCCGCGGGAAAACAGGTTCCTGACACTGCTGTTGGCAAGGAGTGGAAGGAGCTTGTTAACGGAACTTGCCACATAATTGTTCCACTCGCGCCAGTCTGCTGTAAGAGAGGCAATCATCTTCCTGACGGTCTCGTCGGAATCCATCGCCATCTTCTGGATTTCTTTCCTGTCCAGGACCATGCTCATGAAATCAGGAATGCTCGGATCCCTGCAGGATGAAAGGTAAAGGGAAAGAAGACCATGAAATACGACCTCCAGTCTTGGACCCCAGCTTCCCTGGGAGATGCTCTGGTCGGTTGCGAGGATGTCTCTAATCCAGCCGCTGGTCCTTTCCGCAGTTTCCGATCCGCCTGCGAGTGGATTCACATGTATGGCTATCTCGCTCCCGTCCTTCTGTACCGTCCTGCCTGTCAGGTAGACAAGCTCCTTATTCCTGTTGCCAGAAATTATCGTGGAAGAAAGATTACCGTGGGGATCGAAGACTGCAATATTTCCCTGAAGTGAATTCAGGCGATCTGCGATGAGAAAGAGCAGGTTTGACTTTCCTGTATTGCTCTTACCCACGATGAGCATATGGCCGTTCAAGTCTGCCAGCGGGAAGCCCACAGTCCTGCGCTGGGTTGTGCACAGGATGAGCCTTTCCCCCTCGAAGAGCCTCGCGGGCTGCCAGTTGATGTATGGGTTGACTTTGACCAGGACTATCTCCGGTCCATCGGGATATATTCCCTTGGTCCAACCTCTCCGGTATACTTGGTCCTGGGTCGGAAAAGCCTGTTATCTTTCACGTATTCGAAGCTTCTGGCCACCCAGCCGGACGACCTGCTCGCCGCGAATATCGGCGTGAACATATTTTCTGGAAAGCCGATGCTCTCATATACCATTCCCGAGTAGAAGTCAACGTTGGGGAATATGCCACGGTCTCCCATCCTGGAAATCATTGCCTTTTCTATGGCCTCTGCAGTGTCGAAAAGGTTCTGCTTCCCCGACTTGGATGTAATGGATCTGGCAAATTCCTTCAGTATCTTCGCCCTGGGGTCATAGACCTTATAGACACGGTGCCCAAAGCCCATGACCTTGTCTTTCCTTGCCAGCATATCGCCGATGGCCTTGTCTGCATTGTCCGGAGTGCCTATCTTCTTGATCATCTTGAGCGCCATCTCGTTGGCTCCTCCGTGCAGTGGACCTTTCAGGGTAGAAATTCCGCTGGTCACGGCAGAGCACATGTCCGAGAGTGTTGAAATTGTGACCAGTGAGGAGAACGTCGATGCATTGGATCCGTGATCTGCATGAATTATGAGGCAGGTGTCCATGACCTTCGCCTCATCCCTGGAAGGTTCGCTTCCATTGGTCATGTAGAGGAAATTCTGAGCGTAGGACAACCCGCTCTTGGGAGGAACGATATTCTTTCCCTCCCACTTTCTCTTGATGGCGGCGACTATTGCCGGCATCTTGGCGATGATGCTGAGGCCAATGTCCTTTTGCTGATCGGGAGTAAGATCGGAGCTCTCGTGCTCCTCGGAACCCAGGACCGACACCGCGGACCTGAGATCCGCCATGGGATGGCTATACCCCGCATACCTGTCAATAAAAGAAACCAGTTTTTCGGGAAGTTTGATCCCGTCGTTCATGACTTTGAGGAACTCCGAGAACTGTCCCTTGTTGGGCAGTTCACCGTTGACCAGGAGGAACGAAACTTCCTCGTATGTGCTGTTCTTGACCAAAGTCTCGATGTCGTAACCCCGGTAAATGAGCCGCCCCTTCAGCCCGTCCACCGATCCGACTTTTGACTCCGAAACAATCACTCCCTCAAGTCCTCTGTGGATTTCCTGATCGTCTGGCATGAGAATCCCAGCTACATACCGCGCGACGATTTAACCGTGCCGTGTCACCAGTACGGCATATTTTACCAAACCAGTTCGAGTGTTTCGGTAACGCTCCCTGAATGTCTTGCTATACCAAACTCCGGGCGAACCGTTTCAGGACAAAACCAAATCAAATCGCCGGAACATAAATTACCGTTGGACGACTGACTGTTTATGCTGGATCTATCGGACTCAAACACACTTCTTGCCGGAGTCAGCATGGGGCTCGGCTATGCGGTCGCTTCGGATCTTTCCAGGAAAGGGTCAAAGGTGATGATAACAGCAAGGAATTCCGAGAAACTGCAGAGAATTGCTTCTGCAACCGGGGTGAAGTATTATGCCTGCGACCTTACAAGGGAATCTGAATTATTGCTGGACCATTTCCAGAGGGAAGCTGGCGACCTGAATAATCTCGTTATAATGATAGGCGGATTTTTCCATGACTCGATACAGGACCTCACTGCTCTTGACATAATGGTCGATAGCCACGTCAAGACCACCCTCAGGTTCCTGGAAAAGGCAGTGAAACGCATGAAAGATGGATCTAACGTTGTACTGGTGAGCAGCACACAGACACTCTCAACAACTGGCAAGGCGAGTCTCTCGTACTCCATATCAAAATATGCGTTGAACAAGGCAGTGGAAGTTACGGCATCCCACCTGCTGTCCCAGCAAATACGCGTGAACGCAGTGGCGCCCAGCGTCATGATGGGCGATTTCGAATCCGGCAGGGACTACAGGAAATTGCGAAAACTCGGAAGCTTGGAAACTCCGCCCGAGGATGTTGCGAACGTGATTGCCTGGCTATTGTCTCCTGATTCCGAGTGGGTGAACGGGGTCGTAATTCCAGTGGATGGCGGGCACAGGCTGAAATAACTAGATGCTTGCCGCCATAAGAGCCAGGGACTTCTCGAACCTGTACTGAACTCCAAAGTGCCCGTCCTCGTACTCCTCGTAGTAATGCTTGATGTTTCCTTCCACAAGGGTCTTGTTGACCCACCTGTTTCCCCACACCAGGTTGAATTCGTCCATGGTTCCGCAGTCCAGGTACACGTGATTGAGGGCTTCCAATTGCCTCAGGTAATCCTTCACGTGGAAGGCGGGATCGAAGGACTTCCACTTTTCCCATATGTCCTTTCTGAACTCTCCGGAATCCCAGTCGAACGGGAAATCTATTCCCATTTCGGCAGAAGTTTCGTTGGGGCTGAAGAACGCTGCTGAAGCAAACACATTAAGTACCCTGAGATTTATGGAATTGGTTTTGTTCCTGCTTTCCCAGAACCTCTGGAACCATTTGCTGGGGCCTGAGGACTTGTGAAACTGATCCATCGCCAGTATGAAATCCGGCATGTATGCATACTCAAAACCTGCGTCCATGGAGTGGGAGGAGAAACCCTGTATAATTCCTGAATTGCGCACTGCCAGCGTATAGGATCCAAAACCGCCGGACGACTTCCCAAACAAGCCGACAGTCTCAGATTGAAGATCCTGCTTGAGCTTTGGAATCAATTCACTGATTATGAAGTCCTCATACTTTCCCACTGCACTTGAATTCAGGAACAGGTTCCCGCCGAGCTTCGTGAAAAGGTCAGGCACGACAATATGGGCGCCTCTCAGCACATTCGAGTCGTACATTCTCTTGATTCGCGAGAGAAAATCGTCGCCAAAGGGAGTTGTGTTGAAAATAGTCCTGCTGTTTGTTCCGAACGCCGGAAGATAGATGAAAAGGGGAGCAGATTGGGTGGGGGAATCCGGAGATATCACGGTGACTTCCCTTGCCACTGGGTCCTTGAGCGGATTTTCAGCCAATGCGCTGCTTTCAACTTTCAGGGACGACACTTTAACCATAATTGTGATAGAATAGCATAAGTAATAAAAATTCCGGGCAGGTTTTTTACCATGCCAGAATCAAGGTTCGTGGAGAGTCATGTCACGGACGATTACTCCGGAGTTGTGGCATATCTAGCTGGCCTATTTGCAGTCAAGAGGACAGCCACAATTGCCATGGACAGGTATAATTTGAGATACGTCTCATCCGAGATCCAAAACGGAAAGGAATCGGTTCAACTGGCGGATTTTCCGGACAAGATCAATTCGGAAAGAGTTTCTTCAATAACCCTTGAATTGAGGGTTGGTGATAGGCCTGAGAAGTGGAACGTTCAGATATCCTGGGGCGGAGTTTCGTTTAGTCCAGAGTTTGAAAAAACCTCTATGGATGACTTTCTTGCGCTACTTGATAGATCCACTTTCAGGTATTTCTGATATGATCAACCGATCTATGGATTGCACTTCCCGGTGCCATGATTCTCCATGCGGAGTCTGAAGCACGCTGTTTAATTTATTCAGGCGTGAGATTCGGCGTTTCTCTATGTCATCCAATTAATTCAGCTGTTTACATCAAGTTAGGTATGGGGCTGGTCGGGTTTGAACCGACGGCCACCTGGTTATGAGCCAGGCGCTCTGCCAGGCTGAGCTACAGCCCCTGTGGTAGGTGCCCTTATCCACCGGATTGTCATTAAGCTTTTTGCACTCTTTTTTGAAGGAAAACATCTTTGAATACCAAGCTGTACCTGAACTGGAAGGTGTGCAACGGTGAAAATCATAGACATTTCCATGAAGGTTGATCCCTCCATAATAGTCTACCCTGGAAACCCATCCCCAGAGATCAAGAGATACTCCTCCATTCCAACCAACGTCACAAACGAAACCCGGATCATCATAGGAAGCCATACCGGAACGCATGTGGACGCTGGTCTTCACGTGCTGGAAAATGGGTACACTTCCGATGAAATCCCACTGGAAAGCCTGTATGGACCGTGCAGGGTGATAGACGTTACCGATTGCGGCGACTCAATCGACAGGGATGATCTTGTGAAGTTTCACATAAAACCGGGAGAAATAATAATCCTCAAGACCGAGAACTCAAGGAATACATATGCGCAATTTCGCAAGGAATTCGCACATATTTCCCGGAGCGGTGCGGAATACCTTGTTGAAAGAAAAGTCCGGACCGTGGGAATCGATTATCTCAGCGTGAAGAAGTTTAACGAAGACAATGAAGTGCATATCCTCCTGATTTCAAATATGACAGTCTTTGAGGGGTTGTATCTCGTGGATGTTCTTCCCGGAAAATACACCTTTGCCGGGCTGCCCATAAAGGTGTCCCTTGATGGTGCGCCTGCAAGGGCGATTCTGATTCAGGGCGCCGAACTGCAACAGTGACTGCTCATCAGCGGTCACCAGGCGGTTCCCCTCTATCATACGTATCATCCGGTAATACACGCTTCTGGGCCTTGGTTCTCTTCCATTTCTTATACGCCCTGACCTGGGAATAGACAGAAGCCAGGACTGCGAGTACGATTAACAGGATAGAGAGCAATTCAACTTCCAGAGACGTAAGGGAAACAAACCTGGTGACGTATGCGTGCACGTAGGTGGATACGAGAGTTACGACCGCCAGGTATTCAGGAGGCTGTGCCCCACTGAATTGTGCATTGGTATATGGGACATCGTAGTAATATCCGGGGTCATTGAATGAAAATGTTGGAGCAGGTATTACATAGGTGCCAGGGTTCGAAACGGAAAATGTGTACGTGACGGATATGGATTTGCCCACAGCCAGCGAGGTGGCGTTTGAGTAGACAGAATTTGACGCGACTCCCGAATATTCGACAGGAGCCTGCCTGAGAGAAACGTTCAGGATCTGCTGCGGACCGTCGTTCAGCACTGCAGTCGTGACCGTCACGGAATTTCCGCTGGCGACCACTGATCTGGTGAACTTAAGTGCGGGTGGCAGTGCAGCGTTGAAACTGATCCCTGAACTTGGCGAAAAGGAGTAACCGGCAGAAACATTTGTTGCACTCCACTTCGTGGCATTGAGGACTGATTTCATCATTGTTGAATTGGTAGTCGTTATGGTGGCGTTATATGTCGAGGCAATGCCGGAAAATGTGTAGTTTGAACTCTGCTGGGGATATATCACCCCCGCCATAGATAGGGCAGAGCTAGTGGCAAAATTGAATGACGAACTGACCCCATCCAGAGCACCCCAGGTCACTGAATGTGGTTGAGTTCCGGTGACGAAGCCGGATTTTTCCGACAATCCTATTACGAACGACAACTTGGAACCGTTTCCAAGCAGAGTACCGAGACCGGGTACTCCTCCTCCCGGGAGGATGGTATTGAGCCCGTTGAGGTTCCAGTATCCGGTTGCTATCAGTGCACCGGAGGGGTTGTATCCGTTGCCCGAATACATGAATCCGCTGTTGAGACCCTGGCCGAGAACGTTAATGAGCCCACTGCTCTGGATTCCAGATAGGTAGTCAGATGAGAATTTCGAACTGAAGGAGGATAACTGGCTTCCCCCAATATACACATAGAAGTTTCCAGAAAATCCAGAAATGCCCAGGCTCCCGCTGAACTGATCGGAACTGAACAGCAACATCAGGTTTGTGCCGGTAACGTCGGAGTAGTAAGCGGCCTGTGCTGCGGCCACCTGATCCGGCGAGTACGAACCGTTGGATACCTCAACGATCAGTATTTCAGGCGGGATAAGGCTAGCAAGCGAACTTCCCACGTTTCCAAAAGGACCCAGAGACGTGTTCGACGACCCGGAGAATCCGATCTTGGACATAAGCATTGAAGCATTTGAGAACGAAATTAACACGGAAGCATCGACCTGGCTAAACCCGGTGGTTCCGGACTGCGGGTAACTCTTTGAATTCATCATGGCATACATCGTGTACAGGTTTCCGTACTTTGAAACGAGATTAAGCATGGCTTCCGTGTATCCCACGCTTGACGAAGCTGTGGCATAGGCAAGGTTCCGTGTAAGTCCCGCCACTGGAACGTCGGCGGATGAATTCAGGGCGCCGGCTATTCCTGCATGCACCAATGATTCCTGGTCACTTCCGTTCAACTGAAGGAACGGTTCTAAAGTACCAGTATTGCTGGACCCGCCGGCACCGGGGTTGTGATAAAGGGACAACCCGATTCCCGAAATCGACAGGGCAATAACCATAAGAATTGCGAAAATTGCAGCGGCGGGCCCGGCTTTCTTCGCCGGCTTGACAGGTTTGACAGGCATATCAGGCTTGACTACGTACTTCCTCAGGACATATGCAACCACCGAGGCAGTCACTGCGCACAATATCATTGAAATGATGGTCCCGTAAAAGAAGGGAAGGATCATCAGGGCTAAGCTGGAATAGCTCATTCCTGCCGATCCGGTAGCTGTAATCGTTGAGATTACGTGTAAAATCTGGTCAAGAATTGTCATAAACACTGGCTCTCCCAGTATGGTGGCTATATTCGTTCCTGAAGGCACGCCCCCGCCCAGGAATCTGAATGACGTGGATGAGCCCGTTCCCGAAAATGGAAATGGCGAACCCGAAGAACCAAGGGATAAACTGCTAATGGAATATGCTACTGTAATCCCTACCATGAGTGCCCCGGTAAATAGATACACAGAAATTGTCCGCATAATCGCGCGTGAAACCTTTCTGCTCAGGATTCCAATGGTGACTCCAAGAATCACCGTTGTGTAAATCAGGATGCTGTAGGTGAGAGGGTTTCCCATAAACAGGAAGAAGAATCCAAAAATGAAGTAGATGTCACTCCCATAATATGGGGCGAGCCACGACGTCAGGGGAGCATAGTATGATGCGAGCACGTAATAGCTCAGCGTGAAACTTACGATGCTGACTAGAATCAGGGTCGATAATCTACCAGCCACAAACTATTAACGGCGAAATTTGTATTTAAACGTTTGGTAATTGATTTTCTACCCGCTTTCCGGCACTTCTGACTGAATCTGTGAGGGGCGTCTCTCCTGATCCTACTCCTGTGAATCCGTTTCCTTCCCGAATATGCTCGTAAGGCCCACGAATCCCAGCTTCCGGTAGAAGTTGGATGCGATCATGTTCTGGGACGGGAATTCCACGGCAATAAGGCCAACTCCCTTTGAATGCAGAATCTTCTTGGCCCTGTTCAGGAGCATGCCTCCAACGCCCAGACGCCTGAACTCCGGCATAACATAGAATTCGGAGATTCTACCCTCCTTCTCCGGATCATAATAGATCCTGTGGACAATGTCGGCCTTGATGAATCCCCCCGTCTTTCCTGCTATTTCTGCAACCAGGAAAACGTAGTCCTCATGATGCTTCATAACGTCCACAAGATGGTTGCGTGCATTTTCCTCCATCATGGGAGAGACCCTCATCCTGGTGTCGAACTCCTCGTTGAGCTTCTTGAGCCTTGCTATCATTCCCAGAATTGAGTCGATATCACTTTCCTTCGCATTCCTGATCTCAATTTTTCTTTCCAACTTCTATGACCCCCCTAAAATCCTTTATCAGACCGTTGTCGAACGCCTTCTGGTAGAACCTCCTGTTCTCCTCTATTATGTCCGTGGCAATTGAAAGGAACTGCCCCCTTGTGCCGTTCTTTCTGGCGAGGCCAATTTCGCTGGTCTTCGCCGCAACCGCTGCTGCGACTTGAGGATACATTTCCCAGTCATTCATGCTGGGGACAATATGATCCTCACTGGGAACCTTCACAAAAGCAGCAATTTCGTTGGAGGCTGTTACCATTACGTCCATATTCACGCCCTTTGCCCTCGCGTCAAGGACACCTCTGAAAACTGCAGGAAAAACAAGGCTGTTATTAATCTGGTTCGGAAAGTCTCCCCTTCCCGTTGCCACCACACTGGCTCCGGCTTCCTTTGCGTCATTGGGCCAGATCTCCGGCAGTGGGTTCGCCAGCGCAAACACTATGGGATCGCGGTTCATGGACCTGATCCACTCTTTCTTTATGAAACCGGGCTGAGACTTCGCTGCTGATATCACGATATCTGCCCCCTTGAGGGCCTCTTCCGCACCGCCCTTGATCCGTTCGGAGTTTGTCTTCATGGCGAGGTCGTATTTCCATGGATGGTTTATCATCAGCGAATCCATGTCCTCCCGCTCAGGGTGCAGTATCCCATGGGAGTCCACAAGTATGATTTTCCCCAGGTCGAAACCTGCCGAACCCAGAAGAGTGGCGGTCGCTATGTTTGCCGCGCCCGATCCAAGGAGAACGATCCAGGAATCTTCCCTTCTTCGTCCCGTGACCTTTAGCGCGTTGGTTAACCCCGCAAGCGTGATAGACGCTGTGCCGAGCTGATCGTCATGCCACACGGGAATGTTCAGTTCCTTCTGCAGGTTCTGAAGAAGGAAGAAGCACTTCGGGGATTCGATGTCCTCCAGGTTATATCCGCCGAAGGAAGGCTCCAGTGCCCTCGCGACTGCCATGAACTCATCGCTGCTCCTGATCATCATTGTTATTGGAACGGCGTTTACTCCACCCAGGTAGTTGAAGATAAGTGCCTTCCCCTCCATAACAGGCATTGCGGCGTGAGGACCCACGTTACCCAGGCCGAGAACCCTTGTGCCGTCTGTGAGAATTGCAACTGAATTCCACCTTCCGGTAAGCTCGAAGGACATTCCCGGGTCCGCAGCGATTCGCCTTGACACCTCCGCTATTCCGGGAGTATAATAGATTGAGAAATCGGAAAGATCTCTGATGGGCACTTTGGGAATGACTCTGGTCTTTCCCTTATACGACTCGGAAACAATGACCGCAGCCTCGTTATACTTTGCCGTATCTGAGAATTCTTTTTCCAAGCGTCTTCCTGAGTATATGCCGGCCCGTAATATACCTGTATGGCATAATCCGTAAGGTGTCAGCCCAAATGAAAATGGAAAACGTTCGACTGGACTGGAAGAGTATTCTCCTCCCGTATGCTGATTATCTGAGCCTTTCCTATCCCCGGGAAATGGTGGAGAAAAGGATTGAGCCCATCATAGAAATGCTTAACTCCAACAGCATAAGGTCGACCGCAATCTTTGCCCTGGGGAAGCCCGCGTGTTATGCATTCTTAACGAAATCTGAGGACTTCTCCGACAGGATGTATGCTACCATCGGCTTCACCTCGCCGGAAGTTTACCTGGAATCAAGACTTCAAACTCTTTCCACGTGGCTGAAAAGGACAGCACTGGAATACGGAAAGATGTTCATAATGAATGAAGCCTTCAACGCACCGGACGCTCATCTGGAGACCCTGGCAAATGCCGGTTTCTCGGTCATCAGAAGGATTGGAATGCACATGGGCCTGGCCTCCGGGGAAGAGGAAACCGATCCGGCAATTCCGAATGGATATTCCTGGAAACCCATCACGTCAATCTCTCCCGAGGAATTTTCCGATAGGGAATATACCGCTTATTCTGCGGGACCGGAAGAGCCTCTTTTCGGTTCCATACAAGAGGAGAGGCACACCGTGACGCGGCGCATTTTCGTCGAGGAGGTTTATGGTCCCGTCGTCCAGGAGGCATCATTCGTTGCTTACCTCAAAGGAAAACCCTGTGGCTGCGTGCTGGTGACGTCGAGAGGGCATATTTCACCTGGGGGAAGGACGTGCATGCTGGGTTCAATTTTTGTCATGCAGGAATTCAGAAAACGCGGCATCGGGGAGTTCATGTTGAGACACTCAATGGCAGAAGCGGCCAAGGCCGGCTACACCACGATGTGGCTGATGGTCAACCTGGAAAATCCGGCAATGTCCCTGTATCAAAAACTGGGGTTTACCCAGACGGACCAGAAAGAAACATTCGTGTACACGAGACCCTGATCTTCAAAGGAAAGGAAGCAGCCATACGGCTACAGAAACGAAAACGCCGGTGGTGAGATTATCGTCGAGTTTCCCCTGGGAGAATCCTTCTACCAGTGAACTTACTACGCCTATTATCCCCCCTGCTATACCGAGCAGCAGATAACCGGCGATCACGGAAATCAAGGCGTGTGCAACTAAACCCTGCAGGGATTTCCTGGATCCCCGATACAGTTTGGTCTTCCCGTACCTGACCCCAATTATTGTTGCCATGGAGTCGGAAACGAATATTACCACTGCGCAGAGGAGGAATGCCTGAATGGTGTGGGATAGGCCTGCCGATAAAACCGCAGATATCGCCACCCAGACTGCCCCAAGGCCGAGAATGACGGATTCGCGCTCCATGGACCAGAGAATCTTCGACGGGTAAGCCCTGGGATAAGTTGACGCAACATTTCCCACGGCGACAAGCAGCACAGCGCCGAGAAGCATTGCGATCCTGGAATAAAAGAGTCCCACCAGTGCCGATCCGATAAGAATCCCAATGCCTATAGAGACCTGGAAGACGTCCCGGATCGATTCCTTCCTAGGATCCACCCCTTTCATTGCATTGTTTATTCCTCCGCTCAGGATAATGGCGTTCGTGACAAGGAGAGACCCTAGAGCCGAAACCGTGAAAGCGACGCAGAATAGAGCCCACTGGTAAGAGTCCGATCCCGTTATGAGAATGAATGCCCCCACGGCGAAACCGGCTATTGTAGTCAGGAATCCGGGCTTGCAATAAAGAAGAACTATGCTGGATGCCCCCAGCATCGAGAAAGCAAGGGTCCACACATTGCCTGAGAGGAGAAGAAACAGGATGCCCACAATAGATCCAATTGCAACCGGAAGCGTGGAATCCCTCCTGACAAAAGCAACTGAAAGGAGACCAAGAAATACAGTAACTGCCAGGGAAATGAAAAAATACTCACCGAGGTCGGAAGGGAGAAACATACTTACCAGGCCACCCTGATTCTTGCCGCCAGCCACTGCTTTGCCAGGCTGGACGACTCTTCCAGAAACTTCTTCCTCAATACTTCCAGTTCACTAATTTCCAGGCCTGGGACCAGCACGGCCTTACCGCCCTCAACGGTAGCAAGACTGTGTTGAACAAGCAGGTCCCGCTTCGAATCGTCGTAGGCTGCGGAATAAAGATCCACTGCCCTCTTTCTTGATACGCTGAACAGGATTTGCTTGATCAGCCTGCTCATAACAAACGGAGCATATTCGCCCGACTTCTCAAGTGCTCTGAAGTCGGATAATAACTGGCTGAAAATCGCGTTGAAGTACCTATCTGGATCTCCATCAAAAGGGACACAGAACGCCGAATCCAGGGAAAGCACGGTTCCACCCGATTCCCTGGGAACCAGGAACAGGACTCTTGAATCTCTGGTGATCGGAAGTTCCGACACGCGTGAGACAGCATCATGGGGATCAGCGATTTTCCTACCTTCCACCATTTCCAATAGGTGGGCTGGCATGAAATCGTCGGGCAACTCCAACTGGTTCTTAATAGAGAACACCGCCTCGTCCAACGGAACCGGTTTCTGGTTTCCGCCATTCCTTGCTACGTTAAGGTACACCATCAAGTTCATGGCTTCCAGGCGGGAAACTACTGGCTTGATTTCGGCTGAATCAACCGCCCTGATCACTGCTCCGGTATGACTTGAGGAGAATGTGGCGTACTCCAGGATATGGTGATCACCATTCCTGCTTACCTGGATTTCCCTGCGCCCGAAGGTTATCCCGCACGCCGAAATTTCCGAGTCCAGCAAATCTCCTTCACCAGGCTGGGAGTTGATAAAGAGCGCGATGCGCGATTTTGGATCTGCAACGTAGGGTCTCTCCACATCTCCAGCCGACATTGGCAACTGAAATCCGGTAGCGGGAGCGTATTTTAGCTGTTCGGCTGAATTGACATACGATTCAATGGACATTCACACGAGAAGTGCCAAGTTGTAGAAAAATAGTTACTTTACGCTGTTACCATAACATTATATACGGACTTTTCTTAATTAAAGTCAGGAGCAACTGGTAATATGTCAGGGGATAGATTCAATTACTATCTCAAGACCATTTTGAATGCGTCTTTTACTGATTATCTTGACATCCTTGATCAGATCAGCAACGATCCTCTGCTTCAGGACTACGAGGTGGAGGAACTGGAACGTCTCGTCAAGAGGAGCATGTCGAGCCAATATTCCAGATTCCGGTTAAGGGTAGTTAACAGCAAAACGGGAGAGGAAGAGTCTCCCCCGCAAACCACCGCAGACAATTTTGGTGAAAGCAGCCAGTTTGTGGGAGAGGAAAAAATGTATGGACTCAACTGGGAGGCTTACTCTCCAAAAGAGAACTTCTCCCAACTCGGAATCAAGAAGTGGTACTACAACGAGATCGTTGCACTTGCTTTTGATCAGGCTCTCCTGGCAACCGTCCCGGGAAACTTCCCAAGTTATTTCCACGTTCCGCCGTGGGTACTTGGTACTCACCTTGCCCCCAATACCAGGTACGTCCCGATCCCGGAACTGGTCAACTCGGCCATCACATCGGGGCTGATTCCGAGCTGGGACTATCTGGTCCTGCTTGGAGTTCCAAGAGAATTCGTAAGGTTTCTCCAGACCGCCAGTGCAGATTCATCCTCCAAGCCGCAATGAAAAATGTGACCGGGAATTACTTTTTCCTTCCCCCCTGGAACAGCAATATGATCCATAACCGCCCCATATAAGCTTAGAAGAGTCGAGGAAAAAAAGGTGGGAGTGGCCCGATGGCCACCCGAGTCTCAGTAGTATCCTGCCAGATTGTAGGATATCTCGTTCGCCACAGACTGGTCCTCAAAATACGAAACGCCGTCCCAAGTGAGCCAGTCGAGACTGGAGGTGTGAATATCCCCAAAGACGTAACCATGGTTTAGGGGAACATCGAATGCTGAGTTCACCGATACAACACCGTCGTTGTCTCCGGAGAAGAACAGGTAACCCCACCAGGGATCATAATTCCCTGCGTATGCGATCCAGGTGGTATGACCAAAGTTGCTGTAGGCATTGCCCAGGTTGTTATGGAGATCGTTCAGGAAACTCGAGCCCGAAACCATCTGGTATGCTTCAGTGCCCACGTACCATCCAAGACCGAGATACTGAGCAACAGATGCGAACGGTGAACCGCCAAATGGACTGGCTATGAAGATCACGTTCTCCAGGTTAACGTTGGGGAATGTGAAGTGTTCCAGCATGTACATGGTCACTAGTCCGCCCATGCTGTGCGCGACGATATCCAGATTTATGTGCTGTCCGGAAGAGAACGAGGTTATGAAATCGCCAAGCTGGTACGATATGTCCTGAATCGGGGTATTCGCTGTGCCCTGGAAGTTGCTGTTTGTGTAAGTGTATCCATTACTGAACGTTACGGTGAATGTTCCGTAATACGATACCAAACCAACTATGTAGCCTTCTGAAACAAGCTGATTATACACGTTGACGCCGCTCGTGAATGGAGTGGAGGTCGGAGTTCCTCCTGTGTCTGCGACTGCGTATCCGTGGACCAAAAGCACATACGTGTTGCTGCTTGTTGCAGGTTGAAACGCCTGGTTACCGGTCTCCGGGGAGTAATGGGGAAAAGCGCCAAAAGACGACGCGATAAATAAAAAAGCCCCGAGAACCACGAAAATCTTTACGATTCTCATGGCAGCTTTTATGTTGCTAAGTATTAATAAATTTTGCGATTGAAATCTCGACGATTTGCATCGGCATTGTCATGAATGAAAATCAATTCGAATGCTGATCAGACATCGATTGTGCCAGTCTGCACCAGATCGATTCCCCTGATTGAGAAGGTGCCGTTCCAGGAGAACGTTTCACCGGCGAATTCAACATAATCGAGGAAATTATTCGCTGTCAAGTTCACGGTGATATTTTCCCACACGTTCGCGGCGCTGAAGCTGTTTCCTGTTATGTTGATTCGATTTAGCGTATCCGGAGAACTGGCGCTGGAACTGTTATAGAAGGAATACCTCAGGGTAAGTCTATCATTGGAGGATATATTTGAGGCCATTGCCTGGATAGTGAGTTTGTATAAACCGGGCTGAAGAAAGGTGTAAGGGCCGTACCACAGTACCTGCCCGCCGGTCAGATTCTTGCCGGTAATCAGGGACCCGTTTCTGTAACCCTTGTCAAGAACAGCCAACAGATCGGGGGAGAAAATTCTGTTCTCTGGCTTGTATATTACTGGACTCCCTGTATAATTCAGTTCAAGCAAAATGATACCGTCATATTCTGCTTCAAGTCCATAATGCCCTGTAGAAATGAAATGATGCAGCGTTTCGTACATATTCAGGGATAAGCCCCCGGTTCCATTCAACAGGAACCACTGGCTGTAGGGATCGCTCAGGATGTACTTGACAGCGCCAGTCCAGGAATTGTTCATGAAATATGTGTAATTGTTGGGGTACCCGTTTATTCCATAGAAACTTGTCTGAGACACCGGGTCCCGGTAGATCACTTCGGGCATATTGTTCTGACACAGCACATACGGCGTATTCTTCGGGATAAGATTCACAATCTCTTCAAAGTGCTGGAAAAGCGATGCATTGTAATTCGTTTCATCCTTCAGCAGGAAGTCGCTGGCAGAATGATTGTTCAGCGGTCCGTAAGGCTCGTACACAACTCCCAGCATGATCACTAGAACAAAGATCGTCAAGACATAACTGAGGACTCTGGGATTCTTGACTGCTTTCCTCTTGAATAAAACATTCTGTCCGGGGCCAGCGGTGCCAGTCTTCAATCTCGAAAGGTATTCGATGGTTCCAAGATAAATGAACGGGACTATGGCGCTCCAGTACTGGTAAAGGATGATGGAGGGAAATTCATAGTACGAATATCCGGAAAAGAACAGGAGGAACAGATATGGAACCGCCAGAATTGACCACTTAGCAGACCTCAGAGGCAGCATTAGAAACGGTGCAAATAGCAAAAGGATAGTGAAAATCTTGTTATCAAGGTTAACAGAGAGATTACCCAGTAGACCGGAAGACGACGTGTGCACATCAAGGAAAGCGTTTTGTATTTGTGTCTGGGAGTAGAAAATGATGTATGGAATTAAGGAAAGCATTAGTATTATGATTATCCAGATAAGCCATTGATT
>JAMDBT010000059.1 GCA_023487205.1 Thermoplasmatota archaeon | reverse complement strand
TGCTTCTTGTGCTATGCAAGTTCCAAGGTCACTAAAGTGCAGTCTCCGCCAAATGTGCTTAAGATAATTGGGTGGGCACTGGAATCGGCCATGACTTGCGGACAGGCATTTCGGTCGTGTTTGATCAGGTCGGGAAAACTTGGAACAGCCCACAGACTCCAGTCAAAGCGACGCCAGACCTTAACCATAAAGCACCTTCATTCACCTATGCTTAGAGGGAACCGTTTCATGGGCATCAATGAATCGATGCGCTTTAACCCTGCCTTGATGGCCCCCTCTCTGTCTGTAATTGAAATGTTCGGTCATGCACCTTTCCGCTGCTCTCCAAGAGATTGGCCAGCTTGATCTCGAAGCCTCCGGACTCCATGAAGTTTTAGAGCGGCTCATAGAATCCTATGGATTCATTGGCAGACCCATCGTCCTGGGAGTTGCCGTCAAGGAAATCTCCCATCCTGTCGAATCTATTCTCTATCTCGCCTTTCTCACAACGTTTCCGTCATTATCCAGTGTAGTGCAGAGAACATTTCTTGTCGAAATGTCCATTCCAGTACACGTGGGACTACCACCTCTTGGCAGTGATCTCACAATCGTATAGGCGATAAGATTCTCTGGTACGGCTACGTCAGCCTCTTAAGCATACCATCGGGAACGTTCATCTGCTAGAGGTAAAATGCTCTATTGTTGCCCGAATGCCTTCTTCAAGCGAGACCATTGGTTCCCAACCAAGTTGTCTCATCCTGCTGATGTCCGCAGCTCTTCTTGCAGGGTCATGCTCCGGAAGCGGAAGGAAATCAATTCTTGAACCAGATCCGGTCAATCGCACGATCAACTCGGCAAGGTCTATTATCCGCGTTTCCCTGTCGCTTCCCACATTGTATACACTTCCGGGTTCGCCTTTTCTGATCAAGAGATCTATGGCGCGTACCGTATCGCTCACGAACGTGAAGGATCTAGTCTGCCTGCCGTCCCCATACACAGTGAGCGAACTTCCAGAAAGCGCCTGCTTGACAAATCGGTCAACAACCCTTCCATACAGATCGTCCCCTCTCATTCTGGGTCCGTACGTATTGAAGAACCTGACTATTATTGACTTGAGGCCATGCTGCCTTTCATACGCCTTGACCAAACTCTCCCCAAATCTCTTTCCTTCATCATAGGGGGACCTGGATCCCGTAGTGCTCACAGACCCCAAGTATTCCTCTGAAGTTGGTACCGTCGCAGGATTTCCGTAAATTTCTGAAGAGGAAGCGTACAGATACAGACTCTTGCCCTTCAAAGCTATGTTAATGAGATTGTTGTTTCCAAGAGAGTTTGTCAGGGCGACATTCACGGGATAAGTTTCCCATTCCTTCCTGCTGGCCCTGCTTGCGAGGTTTACGACTGCATCGAACCTCTCGTCGGTACGGAATTGCGAGACTTCAGAGTCAACCAGTCGAATGCTACGTTCCAATTCAGACAAATTTGTCCTGGTGCCGCTTGAAAAATCGTCCACGATCAGTAAATCGTGACCGCTGGAGGAGAGAAGTTCACAAAGATGTGATCCTAGGAACCCCGCGCCTCCAGCCACAAGAATCTTGCTCAAAGTCGCCCCAGTCCGTGATACTCAAATCCGATGCGCTCTGCCTCTCTCCGCTCAATTATTCCTCTCGTGTCGACGATCACGGGGTTCCGTGCCATCAGTTCTTTGATTCGCTCTAGATTAAGCGTCTTGTATTCTCCGTGGTCTGTCAGCAGCAGAAGAACGTCCTTTCCCTTGAGGTCTGAATAAATGTCGCTCCCGTTATGAATCGATGGAGACTTGACATACGGATCCGAATAGGAAATCAAGAACCCCGTTTTCTCAAGAATTGCACTTATTTCCTCAAAAGTCGAATACCGGGTATCGTCCGTGTCGCCCTTGAACGCTAGACCCGCAACAAGAATGGACCTTCTTCCATTGCTGAATCTCGAAACGATCTCCGCAACACGTGAGGGCATATTTCTGTTGACTGTTTTCGCGGCATTTACCATTTTCAGCTCCAAGCCACGCGTTTGCATGTTCTCTCGCAGAATAAACGGATCCTTGTTCAGGCAGGATCCACCCACTCCAGGGCCGGGAAGCAGAATGCCCGCATTTCTGGGATAATCTCTCTTTGCAGCTGAGATAACCTCAAGAACATCTACGCCAATCGCTTCAGACATCAGCGCAATTTCATTTGTCAATCCAAGGAAAACGTACCTCGAGTAATTATCAACCATCTTAACCAATTCTGCGGTTGTGGCATTTGAAACCCTTGAAATCGTTCCACCTAGAGACGTAAGAATCCTCTTCGCAACCCCATAGGTACGATCATCCGATGCGCCAACTATTTTGGGAAGTTCTTGGAAGTCTTTCACTGCACGTCCCTCGATCATCCTTTCAGGCGAGAACGCCAGCCCAATTTCGGACGGTACCTTGAATCCGATTGACTCAATAAAATCCTTAACCATGCCTTCAGTCGTACCCGGAGTAACTGTGGATTTCAACATTACCACGTCATCAGATTTCAGAGCATTCTTGATGTCGCTCAAGGATGACAGGAGTTGCGAAAAGTCTACCTTGTCAAGGTGCTCATCGTAAGGCGTTCCAACGGTGATAATCTTGACATCAGTTGCCCCGAGTTCACCCGGGTTCGAAGTTACCGTTAGTTTGCCAGAGGACAATGCGTTCTGGAGCAATTCGGGAAGTCCGGGTTCGCTAATCGGAACTATTCCTGCTTTCAGGCTTTCGACTCTCTTGACATCACGATCATAGCCCATGACCTGAAACTCTCTGGCTAGCAGTGCTGCGAGAGGAAGCCCAACATACCCCAACCCAATTATTCCTATTTTCACAGAATCGCTCACCCCTCTGGAGGAATCACCCTTCTGTTGTTTATCATGAATTTCTCGGCTTCCATATAAGAGTCAATGGTTCCGACGTCCCACCAGTAACCAACCTCCGACACAAAGCCGTACAATGCTCCTTCCCTGGCAAGTCTCGGGAGGAACTCTTGCTCAAGTCTGAATTTCCTTACCGGAAGGTAATCGGGTCTCATCTCGATCAGCTTCCTATCAAGGATGTAAAACCCCGTGTTCACCTTGGCTGGTAGTTTCTCGTCCGTAGCTGCCTTTTCCTTGAATTCCGTAATCAAACCGTCCGAGTCCATGCGAATTCTTCCAAATCTCTTCGCCTCGTTGAGATCGTCTATCTCGAACACGGAAATAGTTGAAAGCGGTTTGTTCTTCTTATGAAATTCGTACATTTCGGATATTTTGATGTCGGTGATTAGATCGCCGTTCATTACTACAGTGTCTACAGGACTTGAGATTTCTTCAAGAGCAATCGACAGGTCGCCTCCAGTTTCCCATCCGAGTCCCTTCAGCACCTTGACGTCCTTGATCCCAGTTTTTTCTACGTACCTCTCTATCATCTCAATGTTCTCTGACGCAACGATGTAGGATGTCTCTATGTCCAATCCATCTAGGTTCCTCAGCAGATAGCTAACCAAAGGGACCCCCCGGACGGGAAGCAGAATCTTTGGAATATAGAAGGAAAGAGGCCTAAGTCTAGTTCCCCTGCCTGCTGCCAGAATTATTGAAATCAATCCGGATGTGATTTGGCGAGATCAAATAAACTTCACTCCCTGCACCCACAATCTAATGAAAGATTCAACCCGGTGACCGGGGATATAGTCGATAAGGTAAGCTATTGTTTCGGAATGGTTGCAACCATTCATCGGGAAGTAATAAATTGAAGGCAACTATTCTCGCAGGATGTCATGAGCCTGAGAATCGCATTCGTACGGCGCTTGGTATCTTCCCTAAGTCTCGAGCTACAAAATCATGATGGGAATGCCGTTGAATCTTTGAAGACAAGCTGGAGATGCCACTAATATGAGGATCTTATTCGTTCCAAACAGGGACCCGGATGGCATTGGCGATATGTTGTATTCTGGTTTGCACAAGATTCCCTCCGTGGCGCTCCATGAGTTCCCCGCAAAACAGACATATCACGCAACCAGCAAGTCCAGATTCGACAGGGCCAGACCGTTCTGGCTGGTGCAGACGTGGGGGACAGAGAATGTAATTCCCGACCTTGATTCCGTGGATTTTGACTCATACGATCACATCATTGTGAATTCGCCTTGGTTTGATCCCGAGGAGGTCTTTCCTGCAGTGATAAAGAGAGCAGCAAAAAGGATGGTGTTCATCGATGGCCACGACGATCCGTTTGTGAGACGTGCTGTTGATGTCTCTACCCATTACTTCAAGAGGGAAATCCTCGGACCCGTCGATCTGGTGAAGTGGTCCCTCAGCATGCGGAACGTGAAGAAGTTCTACTTTCTTTCAAAGTATGCCGCGATTCATGGTCGATTCAATTCTCCTCAAGTCTTTTCCTCAAGAAGATTGTATCCCATTAACTTCAGCGTGGTTCCCCACGAGTTTCCCAATAACATTGAAAGAGATATAGACGTGTCTCTCTTGGTAACCCCCTACACAAGATTCCGGAAGAGATTTTCAGCCGTATTTGAGAGCGTCGCTAAGAGAAACGATCTCAAGTACGTAAGTGCGCCGGGAAACCTAGCTCCCACCGACTACATCAAGACAATTTTGCGGAGTAAAGTGATTGTTTCTGTTCCAGGATCCAGCTACGACATATTTCGCTACTGGGAGGTTCCGTTCTACGGGCGTTGCATGATGTCCTTGAAACTCCCCATAACAATCCCCAATAACTTCATCGATGGTGAGTCTGCTGTTTTCTTCCGCGGCACATCAGACTTTGAGACCCGGTTAATCGGAATTCTCAGAGGAGATCAATACGAGGAAATTGCTAAGAATGGGCATGTGCATTTCAACAGATACCACACGGACGTGAAACGAGCAGAGCACGTTCTATCCGTTCTTAAAGAATCGGACTGAGTCCTTTAGAACGAAAAGGCCTCCAGCATCCTCATACTCGTTATCGCCTCCCCTTTTGACCCTATTATTCCAAGAGTAAATTCGCAATCTATCCTCGGTTTGTGCCAACGGAATAACTCGATTGTCATTTTTCGAGGTGACCAATCGACGCGGTTCCGAAGGAGTGTCTATCGTAGTGAACTGATGATCTAAGATCCTTTTTCGTACATTGCCGCGGATGAGGAAAGATTCCTGAACGCAATGGAAACGGACCCTCCCAACGGACAGAAATCCTAAGATATGCAATATATCCGACAAAAAAGTCAGGGGCCAGCAACCCTTTCCGTTGTGGTGACACGATCTCCCGCACCTGACGATCTTGGGCTATTCTCTATTATGATCCGTTGCTCCAAAAAGACCTAGAGCGTCCCTCTTCTTCTCCAAACTACGTTTGCCGCCGCTACCATTGCCAAAGTTGCGCCAGATCCCACAAGCCCACCTAAGAAGAATGCAAAATAACCGAATCCGGGCGTCGTGGTTGTGTTTGTTGCCAACGGGGTTCCTGTTAAGTTTGGTAAGAACTCGGTGACGCTATTGGATAATTCGTTGGTTACAAAAAACTTACCGTCGAAGGAGTCATAGGCAAGGTAGTAGCATGAAGTTCCCACAGGCATTCTCTCAAGTATGGTTTCGTTTGCAATAATCACAACCCCTGAAATCCCGTCAGCGACATACACCAGATCTACATACGGATCATAGTACAGTCTGCTGCAAAATGCGCTTCCAAGGTTTACGACCCCAATCACCGAATTACTAGTTGGGGCTATCAAAGAAATGCTTCCGGAAACCGAGTTCGCGACATAGATTTCCCCGTTGATCGGATCATATGCATCTCCATATGGCGAAATTCCAACGGTTATCGTGGAAACAACAGAATATGAGCTGGTATTAATCACTTGAACTATATCGTTGTAGTGTGGTCCATCTTCCGTGAAATACAGATAATTCTTGAAGAAAGCCACTGACGGGGATCCTCCGTTGCCAGACAACGGGATGGCATCGACGATGGTTTCATTTCCAGGATTGATAACGAGCAAATCCGGCGAGCTTGAGGTCGCAGCATAAACCATGCCATTGTAGGGATCAAAGTAAACGCCCAAAGGATAATAATAAGGGTTTGTGGAAATATTTCCGATAAGCGTGTTCGTCTGTGCATCTATTAGAGATATCTCATCGATCTTGTCGTTTGCGACGTAAATCTGGTTGTTATTCGGGTCAAGGGCTAGAATCCAAGAATCATAGCCTGTATCCTAAACTCGGAGCCTCTTTAGGGATCAATTGAACGTTTTTTCTGTATAGACCTTCAGGTCGACACGCCATACCTCAGGGATGACGATACGCTGAGGGGATACGTATTCGTTTCGTTCATATCGCTCATGGCGTACTACAGGATACTCAAGCTCCTGAAAACAAAGAAGATCAACGGCAGGATAAGCGTGAAGGATGCGCTGCTGCAGCTGTCAAGGATATACCTGGCCGATATTGGCGACAGGACCATAACGGCGGAGACTCCGAAGAAAGTGAGGGCCCTTGCCGGGACGCTGGATCTGGAACCAGAACTGTTCCCTAAAAGAGTTCCGAGTTAAGGATAGAATAGTTTCCTACTCGTCGATCCTCCTCGAAAGATCGTCGATGACCCCCTGGTCATCGGGACATCTGGCAGGTATTTTCTTCATATTAATAATATAAATACATCGTTATATATGGGTCTTTCGATTGGCATTACTGGTTTAATACGACTTCAGATCACTGAACTCTTACGTTTCCTTGATAATTTCTCTCATCCCTGATTCCAGAGTAAACTTGGGTTCCCATCCAACGTCTCTCTTGATCTTGGATATGTCCGCTTGAGTGTAAAGTTGGTAATTCTTGAGCGGGTTATCCACATGCACTATCCTGGAATCTGAACCGGTGATCTTCCTGGCCTTATCGGCGATGTCGTTGAAAGGGTAGGTACCGCCTGATCCAATGTTGTAGCTCTCCCCATTCCTTCCTTTGTTAAATGTCTCTATGGACCCCTCAACTGTATCCTTGACGTAAATGAAGTCCCTTGACTGCTTGCCATCACCATAGACCACTATGTCCTCTCCCTTCATTGCGGCAGTCACGAATCTCCACACTACGCTCGCGTAAAGGCTCTTGGTATTCTCCCCCTTTCCATACGTGTTGAAATACCTTACAGACACAACCTCGGTTTCTTTCCTATTGTTGTAATATTTTCCTAACAACTCACCGAACACCTTTGTGAGAGGATACATGTTCTGGTGGCTCGTCGTAATCCTGGATTCATCCACCTTCTCCCTGAGGTCCCCGTAGGTTGAAGAGGAAGATGCAAACAATACCCTGGGAACGCCGTTTTCGGATGCGGACCTGAGGATGTTCAGCGTTCCAAGCACGTTGGTGTTAAAGCCTTCCATAAGATCAGACTCAAACTGGGGAGGGGAAGTAACGGCCGCAAGGTGAAAAATCCCGTCCAGGTTTCTGGTGGCCCTCTTTACCAGTTCATAGTCGCAAACGTTCCCCATGAAATCTGGACTTCCGGAAGTGTCCAACGTTGTGACTTCGTTATTCAAATTTTTCAGCCTCTGCGCAAGATTTCTCCCGATGAATCCTCCGCCTCCCGTGACTAGATATTTTGCCATTCCTCTCGCGCTATCTGATTTCAGGCAACACTTGAATCTTCCGTCTCAGAGTAAATACTACTTGTGTTGAAAAGGAAATTTCTTCAACTGCACACTTCGCCTCAAAGCAATTAAAATGAGACTCTTCAAGCTCTGATGTTCGAGTTGTGTGAAATAGGAGAGAGATGTACGTATAAAATCAGTAACAGTCAAAGTGCCGTTTGATCTTATAAACAGAAATCCTTCTGCATCCTTAGTGTGATTGCGAATAGATGCCAGGCATTTAGGGTGCGTAAATACCTCCTGCCACTCCCTTAGCTGTGCAATATAGGCCCGTAACCACTCAACTGACAGAATACCTTGTATCCCCGTGGTGTTATTTCCATGAATTCTGTAATAAGTAAGTATCTCCTTCGCTTCCTTTATTTTTCCCTTAGAATCGAGTACCGCGAAATAGAAGAAATGATCCTGTCCCTTTCTCAGTTTCCTCAGTACTTCGACGTATGGTAGAACCAGATCCTTTCTAACAGCCATAGAGGAGGTATTGAAATCAACTATGTACCGGCCAAATATACGACTTGTGACAACACTATCTCTTACGAGATAAGTCGCATTATGGTAAAAATCCACTCTCTTTTCAAATACCTCATAGAGAGTTCTAATCTTTTCTTTAGCGAACCAATCATCATCGTCAAGAAGAGCTATGATGTTTCCAGTTGATTCCTTTATACCCTTGTAATAATAGGCGCCCGCTTCCCCTCCCATAACAAAGAACTTGATGTCCAGAGAAGAATACTCAGACAAATCAAAATCAAAATTCGTAATCAATATGGTTTCGAAGTTTGACTCACTTTGACGGACAAGCGAATCTAAGGCGAAAGGCAATATTCTTGCCTGTCGAAAGCTGTAACAATTACGGAGATATAATTCAATTCGGCAATAACGTGACGGTGAATATAGACGTTTTTAAACTAAACTCCAGATCAACATGAGTCAGCAATCGCCTGAAGATCAGGCGAGGATGTACCTCAGCTTCACCCTGATTATATGAGCAACCGTCGAATGGGACAAATGGAATACACACTTCATCGAGGCATAGCATCGTATTTCATGACCAAGAATGCCCACCATCATTGTATGCCGTTTATGCCCATGGACGTCTTGTCATGCTTCTTCGCGTATGATCTGCCCTCTGATCTTCTCGTCTTCAGTTCCTCCCTTGGCGACTCATGCCTTACCCGACTCGGAAGCGCCGCAATGAACATTGAAAAACCAGGTATGTCACAGCAGAGGCCATTATAAGTTCTCTTCAAGAAATGTGACTTTCAAAAAGCCCTTTCTCACCGTTCCGTACTCTTTTCAATGAAAGAAGTGTGCCCTCCGGACCGGTGGAACAGCTGCAGTCTGATCTACAGACAACGATTTCCGGGGCTACAATCACAGAGTGGCCTACCATGGTCAATAAAAATCTTTATCGTGCCAAACGCTTAGGTGCGCGATGAAGAAGGTCCTTGTCTCAGGCGGAAATGGATTCCTGGGTTTCCACCTTGTATCCTGGCTTCAGTCCAAGGGAAATGAAGTAACAGTGGTAGATGACCTTTCAACAAGCAAGGAAGTAGCGTTTAACGATGGCGTCAATTTCGTAAAAGAGAGAATTGAGAACTTTGAGACCAGTGAAAAATTTGATTACGTAATACATTTGGCATCGCGACCGTCTCCAGAGGACTATTCGAAAAACCCCGTAAATACGTTGTTATCAAATTCGATAGGCACCATAAGAATGCTTGATATTGCCCTCTTTTCCAATGCAACGTTTCTTTATACCTCCTCTTCGGAAGTCTATGGCAATGCTGATCTCATCCCAACTCCCGAATCATACTACGGCTACGTGAACCCCAACGGTATAAGAAGCTGTTACGACGAAGGAAAACGATTTTCGGAGGCCATCGCAATGGCATACTTCAGGCAGCACACGCTTGACGTACGTATCCAAAGGCCATTCAATGTGTATGGTCCAAGAATCAGGGAAGACGGCCTATATGGGAGGGTCATTCCAAGGTTCATTAACCAGTGCCTGTCTGGAAATGACATCACGATCCACGGCGATGGATCTCAAACAAGATCGTTCCTTTATGTTGATGACTGGCTCGCGGCCACCAAGACGCTCTTGGAGAAGCCAGGGCTCTCCGGACAGGTCTTGAATATAGGATCTGACAGGGAGGTTACAATCAAGGATCTTGCAGAGCGAATAAGATCTGCCACGGGAAGTAAGTCACGGATCTCGTTCACGGATAGAAGAATAGACGATCCGGAAAGACGATCGGCAGACCTCAAGAATGTGAGGAGAATATTGGCTTGGGAACCTAAGACTTCACTGGAAGAGGGTCTCTCGAAGACTATAAACTGGTTCAGGGAAAGAATGGAATGAAAATCGCGGTCGTAGGAATGGGATATGTGGGGTCAGTCACAGCCGCCGTCCTCGCTGAAGCGGGTAATTCGATCTATGCGGTTGACATCGATCCCATGAAAATTGAATCCCTGAAAAACGGAAAGCCACTGATTCATGAACCCGGACTCGAAGAAATTTTACAAGCTAACAAGGAAAGATTCACCTTTTCAACATCGTATGAAGGCATTAGGGGCTGCGACATTTGCATTCTCTGCGTTCCTACTCCCAATAGCAGCGGCAGAATCGAATTGAAATACGTGCTTGAGGCAGCAAAGAGAGCAGGAGAAATTAAGCCTGGGATCACTCTGGTGATCAAGAGTACGGTTCTTCCGGGCACGGCATCCCGGGTTGCTTCGGAGACAAAATTGACCGTTGTTTCCAACCCAGAGTTCACGTCCGAAGGGCGTGCCGTCAATGATACCAGACACCCAAACAGGATAGTGATTGGTTCAGGCGATTCAGGAGCAGCCCAAATGGTGGCAGATCTCTGGAAATTTACCGCCTCACCCGTGTTAATTACGAATAACGCCAACGCAGAATTGATCAAGTATGCAAGCAATTCGTTTCTGGCGACCAAGATATCTTTCATCAACGAAATAGCCAACCTCTGCGAAAAGATTCCCGGTGCTGACGTATCCGTCGTGGCCAAGGGAATGGGTTACGACCGCAGGATCGGCAGCGAATTCCTCAGAGCCGGCCTCGGATATGGGGGTTCCTGCTTCCCAAAGGACACGCAGGCCCTGATAGGCTTTGCCTCTGATATGAATGAGAGATTGAGCGTGGTTGAAGCCGCAATGACGGTGAATTCCGCAAGGGAACAGAGGGTGCTTGACTTGTGCAAATCAGCCCTCGGGGGAAATCTCGATGGCGGGAAAATCTGTGTTCTCGGGCTCAGTTTCAAGAATGATACTGATGATTTGAGAGAATCCAAGTCCCTGACCCTGATCTCCAAGCTTGAGGGAGAAGGAGCACAGGTGAGAAGTTTCGATCCGATTGTCAAGGGCAATTCTCAGAAGAACCACTGCGATACATTGAAGGAATGCGTTTCAGGTTCGGAGTTAGTGGTTATTGCGACCGAGTGGCCCGAGTTCAAGGAATCACTCACTGACTTTCATGGCACGATAGTTGATGCGAGAAGAATTCTTGATCCGGGATCGGTAACAAAGTACCGCGGGGTGGGGCTCTATTCGGGATAGGATTCGAAAGGCAGTCATTCCTGCGGCCGGTACAGGCACCAGGTTCTTTCCGCTGACCAGGGCACAGCCAAAAGAAATGCTGCCTGTGCTCGATAAGCCCGTTATCCACTATGTCGTCCAGGAGGCAGTAGATTCGGGACTGGACGAAATCCTGATTATCGTAGGGCATGGCAAGGATTCAATCCTGGACTATTTTGACAGACATCCAATGGATTCTTCAAACAGCGGATTCGACATAGATGAAATCCCTGAAATATTCTTTGTCCGGCAAAGGGAGCCAAAGGGACTTGCCGATTCAATAAGGTATGCGGAGAAATTCACGGGGGATGAACCTTTTGTGGTTCTGCTCGGAGATACCATATACAAGTCACAGACGAAACGAACTGTGACATCGGATCTGCTGGATGCATATTATTCCAATCCAAAAGAAACCGTAATGATCGAAAGAGTAGTAAAGGACAAAATAAAGGATTATGGAATAATTTCCGGCAGGAAGAAGCCCGACGGAATCTGGGAGATCGACGACGTTATTGAGAAACCAGATCCAAGCAGTGCCCCCAGCGATATGGGTATCACCGGCATTTACGTTCTCAATCCCGGTATTTACGATGTGATCAGGGGCTTGAAGCCGGGGAAGAACGGCGAATATCAGTTAAGCGATGCCTTGAAGATAATTGCTAACAAGACCGGGTTGCGGGGAAGCGAGATCAACGGCCAGAGATTTGACATAGGCACCAAGGAACTCTGGATAAGGACGTTCCTGGAATTTGCAAGGCAAGACCCCAGGTTCCGGGACATCGTCGGGTGACAAGCACGTCTATTCTCCCATTTTTGGTATCTGAGTATTAGGCAAAGGCACCCTTATTGACCTAAATCCCAGTCTTTTAAGTGCAACGCCTCTCGGAGAGCAAAGGCCGTTGCAAGGAACAGCTCGATGGGCGACTTCGATCCTAAGGTTGTGCCCCGGCTTTATCGTATCAGAAATCTCCAATGGGTCGAACGAATATTATTATGTGAACTCATAATAAACCTTTCGAATGTTGGGAATCCGGTCAAACAGTTCTCTTGGCTTGGACGCCATTTTCCAGTATACCGGTTCCGGCGTTCAACTGTTTTCCGGAACAATTTTCTATATAATAGTTGCGAGACTCTTCAACGTCTACAATGTTGGGGCAATCACTGCCGTTGCCGCAATACTTGGTTTGTTCAGCATTGTTTTTTCATTTGGATTGGGGTCCGCTGCACAGCACTTCACTTCATACAACATCGGGCGGAAGGACTTTGCTTCCGTAAGAAGGACTCTGTATCAGATCATAGGTATCGGCACTCTGCTTTCGGTTCTTGGTTTATCAACGCTCTTTCTGTTGAGTCCGGAGATTTCAATACTGTTCTTTCATTCGTACTCATACACCTCTTTGGTAAGGCTTTTGAGCGTACTCTTGTTCGGGACGGTAATCACGGGAGTCCTGAATGGTGCAATCCTGGGGATGCAGTACTTCCGCCTTTCCGCCCTAATAAACATTATAATGTGGGCGGTCTATTACTTTGGAACCATCACGCTGGCCTTCTTCATCCGGTCCGTGGATATGATCGTGCTCGGATGGGCAATCGGGATATTCTTGGGCGTGTTTGCTGAGGGCTTTATCGTTGTCGGAATGATACGCCGTTATCCAAAGGGGAAAAACATTTCGCAGAGCGGGTATCTTGTTCAATATTCCTTCCCAATCCTGGTATCGGGTCTGCTCGCCTATGGGTCAAACAACATCGACAGGCTCATTGTAGACTTCCTGTCGGGGCTGAGTCACCTTGGAGTCTATAATTACGCTTTGCTGGGGGCTTCCGCAGTGGCAACGATTGTTGGGCCGTTCAACAACCTTCTGCTCCCAAAGTTTTCCGAACTGGTCGGGGGCGGGAAGAGGGCAGAAATCGGGATGCACGTTAAATCATCGGCAATACTCCTTTCATCGATATTCGTGCCCATAGCACTTGGAGCCGCAGCCCTGTCCCCAGTCTTTATCACCTTACTCATTGGGACCTCATACCTTGGAGCGGTGTTGCCGCTGATGATTATACTTTTTTCCGCTGCAATATTCGTCCCCCAGAACAACCTGCTCAGCATTGCGATTTCTTCGGTGAGAAGAACCAAGGTCTTTGTTTATTCTACCGTTACGTCGCTCGCGGTTAACGCGGCGTTGTCGGTTCTCCTGATTCCGACTTTCGGGCTAATTGGGGCTGCAATAGGATATTCTTCTGTTTATGCGGCCACATTCCTCGTACAGTACTATTTCGCAAGGAATGAGGGCATTGCATCTTTTGACCTGACAGGCGAAATGAAACTGTGGTCATCTGCCCTGATAATGCTTTTGCTCGTCCTTTTGTGCGAATACGAGTTTGGCCTTTCCCTGATGCTACTGATCCCTTACGTGATTATTGGCGCTGGCTCATACCTGCTTATAGCCAAGTTTCTGAAAGTCTTCAGCAGGGAGGACAAGAATTTTGTATTGTCCATTTTCCCCGAGAATTATAAGCTTGTCAAGAGGCTAATCTCATTTTTCATACTTCACTGAAGCATTCCATCAGAATCCGGTGACTGTCGATGGTATCGTCCCGCAGTCTCTCTTTCAGATAGACATCAGGGAATTCCAGTCGCAGCCGATCAGGGGATTCCGTTACGTGGCTGGAGAATAAAGGATTGGTTATCCAGGGCATTCTACGGTAAAAGAAGCGAAATGCAACCTAATTGCGTCCGATGACTGGTATAATTGCGGGGGAAATGTGTTTGTTTAACTTCTCCATAGTTACTAGCCAAGAGAATTCAGCGGCTCTGACCACGCATTCCCTCGCCTCTATCTTGATCTCCCTGGTGTTCCACAGATGGACGGCTTCGTCATGCAACTTTCCCCTGTTTACAAGCCATCCGGTCTTACCATGCAGGACAGTTTCGGACGGCCCCTGGTCATTGTATGTAAGTACCGGCGTGCCGCAAGCCATGGACTCTGTGGGCACCAAGCCGAATGGCTCAACCGTGAAAGGGAACACAGTAAAGAGGGCGTTGCTGTACAAGTTCCTGAGCTCAGAGTTGGTAACCTTTCCAAGAAACTCTATACCATTGTTCCAGTCGCTAACGTTAATTCCAACTGGCACCTTGGACCCGAATGCCTTGATCTTAATTCCGTGTCTTGCTAGATCCCTGATTACCGAAATTTCGACTTCTTTTCCAATATAGGCGAGGACGTAATCCCTGGTCGGGGAAAGAGCCGAAGGGTAGAATATTTCTGCGAAGTCGTAAGGTGAATATACGTAGTCTGACACCGAATACCCACGTGCCGTGTACGTGTTCATAAGGTACTTTGAGTTAGTAATGTGAGTAACCGAACCCTTCATCATGCGGTCAATGAGCGTGTTATCCAGCAAGGTGAAGAATTTTCCGAATACTCTGAAAAATAGCCTGAACACTGATCCCAAGGTGAGATCTAGACCCTTAAGAGTCACGGAAAGTGGAGGTCCCTGAATCCAGAAGACATCACTCGGGTAATTAACAGTCATGCTCATGTTCAGAATTTTGGCTGGCGCGATTTCTCTAACCAATTGTTTCAACTTCAGGGAATTAAGCCTCAGGAACGATTCCCTCATCCAGCTCTCGAACCATAGAGAAGATTCGCTCTTTCTGCCCGCAAACCCCAGTATTGAATTAAGAAAGAATGATCGCTTCTGGCCGCCAACGATCTTGACCCCCCTTAATCGAAATTCGTCCGCCACGCTTTCATCCACGTACGGGGCATATATGAAAATTTCAAAATCCCTGGAAAGGCTGGAGCAGACCGTCGATATGATCTTGTCCTGAACACCCTTGTCGAGTGGTTCAGATATGATTAAAAGCCTCTCCACGGAGATCAGAATGGAATTGGGATATTAAACCTCCACCATACTATTGCTCGATCTACAAACCCTTCTGCAACTGATCGTAGACACGCAGAAGCGTATCAAGCACGGTGCGTTTTGAGAACTTGGTAATTCTTTTCAACCCTCTGACTGTCAGATCCTGTTTCTCTCCGGATGTTGATAAATCCTGAATTCTTGATGCTAACTCATCCACCGTAAGATCGTGGAGAAGAATGCCTGCATCACCGACAATTTCAGGCATCGAGGCACGATCCGAACTTATCACGGGTATCCCCGAAGCCATAGCCTCGCCAATGGGTCTGCCGAACCCCTCAAAAGTCGAGGTGTGCACATAAATGTCCGCTGTGCGGTAGATATCCCTCAGAACCTCTTTCGTAACGTTCTGGGTGAAAACAATGCGATTCTGCAGCCCCAGTTGCTTCACCAATTCCAGTGAGCGTTTCGAATTGTTTCCCACCCTGATCAGTTTGTATCCGGCGCCAAGTCTGCTGAGGCTCCGGTATAAAAGATCGAGGTTCTTGTTCGGTTGATCTCTGCCGACGTTCAGCAGCACTTTATCCTCAACTCTTAGGCCAAGGGAAGTGCGATATCCGGAACTCCCTGGAGTGAAGAAATCTGTGTCTATGCTGTTGTGAACTACTGAAATCCTGTTCTCCGGATATCCCATTAGCCTTGTGATCTCTGCTTTTGTACATTCTGAGGCTGCAAGAACGTGCTTCACTGACCTTATCCTGGAATACCATCTCCTGTTGAAGTATCGGGGAACAAGACCTGTATCCTCTACGGAGAGGTGATACAGGTCGTGAACCGTGCAGATCAGATTCCTGTCATCATGGTTAACGGGGATCAGAATCGGGTTTGAGAGATGTACAATGTCCGCAGTGATACCGGCAGTTCTGCGGACATTTATTCCCGCGATCTGGTTGAATTCAAGCGAGTATTTCCTCAAAGGAAAACCTGCGCCTTTTACGGCGGTGCCAACGGATGGAAACCTTCCCTCCTGATTTGGGGGCATAAACTGGTAGTACCTCACATTGATTCCATTTTGCAAGAGCATTTCGTAAAGACCCAGCGAGTATTCCGTGATGCCAACGTAATTCGGTGAATCGTTCACCAGTGCAACGCTGTAGCTAGAGGCGTGTTCCATGGGGATTTCCCAGATCGACAGCATAGCAGTTCATAATATAAGGAAGTCATCCGGACAACATGAATAGCGCCTCCTATTGCAGATATGGGGCTCAAGATGGTGACTTCCTACAACCATTATTAGCGGAATGAGCATCAGCAGACCACGGTAATACGTGCAGAGAATGAGAAAGGAAGCAAGGCATGCTGACACCAACATCACAATAAAAAAAGTGAATTACTGGCTCACCACGCTTGTCCCGGGAAAGGTCAGGGGAGTCATTCTGAAGGACCCGTTCTTGCTGACTGTAATCATCCTGAGCGCTCTTTTCGTCTACATATTTTCTGCTTTCTCGGTACTGAAAATGTACTCGCTCAGTGCAACAGGCTGGGACCTGGGCCAGGACTCACAGATGATGTACAATACCCTGCACGGTCATCTCTTCTATTCACCCCTGCTCGGCGGGAGTTTGTTAGCTGAGCACTGGATCCTGTTTGCGTTTGTTGTTGCTGCCGTATATTCCATCTATCCCTCCCCGGTGACAATGCTGATTTTGCAGGCCATATTTGTTGCTGCGGCGGCCATTCCCCTTTTCCTGCTTGGCAGATCTTACGCGGAAAGGTTCGGAGTCAGGATCAGCAGATCAGTGAATGTTCTTCTGGTCATAATTTGCGTTTCGTATCTCTTGTCCCCCATGACGGAGGGCCTGATATTCTTTGATTTCCATTTCATGGCTTTTTTGCCATTCTTCTTTTTCCTTGCTCTTTACGCTTTCTTGAAGAGGATGAGACTGCTGCACATAATTTCGCTCGCTGCCATTGTATCATTGCATTCCAATTTCGTGTTCATCGTCATTGCTCTCGGAATCTCAGAGTATCTTATGCAGCGCATTCATGGCGAATCCCTGGCTGTCAACTTGCCCTCATCCATCGGTTCTGGAAAGTTGAGATCCGTGATTCTCAGACACTGGTCATTCTTTAGTCTTCTCCTGGGATCTGCAGTCTTGATTGTGTACGTTATATCCGCGTCATATGCCAAGAGTTATCTGGCGGGAAGCGCAAGGGTGAACCTGAGTTTAGCCACCGGAGAGTCTGGGTCATACGGATCGGTAACGGGCCTGATCACTGGCATATTCACGGACCCGGCAAGCGTGATAAATATGTTAGCATATGATTACCCGACCAAATCTGCCTTCCTGCTGTTCTCTTTCGGCGGCACTGGGTTCACCGCGTTATTGTCGCCAGTGATCCTGCTGGCTTCACTGCCGTACTTCTCTTATGGCTTTATTTCCACTTATTCCGGATACTACAGCCTTGGATATCAGTATCCTGCCATGCTTCTGCCTGCGGTTTTTGCGGCATCTGCTTTTTCAGTTCCGGGAGTGGTGAAGTTTTCAACCTCGTTTAACAGGCATAAGAGGACTGGCAGATTCAGAAAGGCTTCCCTGGCCATTTTTTCTGCTGCCCTGATCGGTGGTTGTGCCCTCTCTTTGACGGTAGATCCAGTTAATCCCAGTCCAATCTACCTGCCCGTTGGTGCATTCTCGACTTACCACGTTCCAAGCATCGGTGAATCCACAAAGGTCGTGAATTTTCTCTCGACCCATCTGAACAGAACGTCGCAAATTCTGACTCAGAACAACCTATTCCCGTTTTTCTCAAATTTTCCAAATGCTGTTTCAACACCATGGTCTCCGGGCGTTAATAATACCACTGTGGGTAATTTCGACTTCATTATCGGGGACTACGCAAGTCAATGGGCACTGGAAACGAGCCATCCTGAGCCGTCCATCGCCGAGATAGTCTCAAACGATCTTGCCAACAAGACCTATGGAATATACGCCGAAGGTGGTTCGGTCATTGCGATCAAGAAGGGCTATTCCGGCGTTCCTGCTTATTATGATCCCTCAAGCCAAGTTTATAATGCGCGCGATTTGCAACTTGAAAACGGTTCCATTTCCGAAAACGGAACGCTGGTCAAGAAGAACGACAATGGAAGTTTCCTGTGGAGAGGACCCTATTCCACCTTGATGCCGGGAACCTATAATGTCACTTTCAGTCTGGGAATTTCTAATTTCACTCCGAGCAGTTACCTGAACCTTACGATCTCGTCAGACGGCGGAAAAGTCATATTGTTCTCGAGATCCTTACTCGGCAACCTCTCCTCTATCCGGCTTTCCTCAAATTTTGTCATAGGCGCCAACGTTACAGTATCCACGCCACAGTACGGGGTGGAATTCAGAGGGTACGGGGATTTTCAGGGCACAGTATACTTCAAACAGGTGTCGGTTCAGCAGATATCATGGTGAACTGTATTGTTATTCTTCTTTACCCTCTTGATTTCCCTCAATAAGGATAACCGCTTGCCTAAGGAGCAGTAAAGGATAGAAATCGTCTTTCTATGGTCTTGTCCTGATAAGGAAGTACAGTGCACGAATGGATCGCGGCAGAAAAACTGCGGCGAGAACTATAATCTCAAGAATCACCAGATTCACTCCGGATCGTGAAGTCAGGCACTTCCCGAATCCAAGACAGACGCGGAATAATTCACTCCGCTTCGATTTCAGGCTGAAAAGTCCGCCGAGAATCTCACTGTGTCTCTTCTGGCACTCACACATCTTCCCGTTCCTTTCCAAAGAGAGTATGGAGGAAATTGCATCCCAGTCGGACATTGTCTTGGAATAATACTCCTTTCCTGATGAGAAGAAACTCCGAATGCTTACTTTCTCGTAATTCGTGGTGCTACCGTGGACCCGGTAAACTGTTAGGACCCTGGGATCGTCGACCAGAATCCCTCCGCTTTCCAGTGCTGCGTAAAATATGAAGGTGTCGGGATGCATAATGAGTTTCTCCATCTGGTTGAGCCGCGGAACAATGATTTTGCGCGAAATGGATATGGAGCTGGAATTGAAGTCAGGATACATGGACATTAACACTTTCATTTCCTTGTTCCCCGCACTACTGGCGTCCAACGTTACAACGGATTCCGGGGCTGGAGAAATTGAACTGGATAGATTATCCTCATTGCCGCGGCGAGTCATGTGCGCGTTATGCAAGTACACCGATCTGCCAACAGCTAGGAATGATTCTGAGACATACTGTAGTTTGCCGGGTAGAAATAAATCATCATAGTCAAGGAATGATAGGATCTCTCCTCTGGACTCTTCGATGGCCACCTTCAACTTTGGACCAACTGCGGTGCTCTTGGAGGTTATAAGTTTATCCACCAAACAAGTGATTTCCCGATCGTAGTTATCGTCAACGAAGTTCTTCACGCAGATTATTTCGTATTTATTCCTGTCAAGTGTTTGATCGTTCGCGGACTTAAGAGCATCGATAAGGTATTCCTTTCTGTCGTGGGCGATCACTATGACCGAAATATCGACGGAATTCAATTGTCGGTTCAAGCGAAACGGTCAGATAAAACTATTTCAGGATTTATTCAAGCCCGCTGAATAAGAACAATGAGTGTGAGACGAAGGGAGAAAAGGAAAGAGAAGAAAAGGGGGTAGAAGGAAAATGTCTCATTGGAAGGTGGAATTTCTGTCCAAAATTAAGGGGTTCAGTTCAATTGGTGTAAATAGATACTCAAGGTTACTGGAATCAATGAATTATGCCGGCGGAAAAGGCTTATTTGATTTGTACAGATCATAAGCGATAAATTGCAATCAATCAGCTCCAAATTTTTCGACAGAATGGCAAGCATTCCAACCTACGTTCTTCGGCAGATTCCAACTCCCTATTTTGTAATACTTGTCACGGCGGTTTCGGCTTCCTCAGCACTGGCAGTAATGGCGTCAGCCCCCTCATTCATTGCCACCGGGGATGCATCGGGTTACGCAGTACTGGGGAGAGAAATTATCGATAACGGTTACATGATACCTTCCACCAATACTCTCCACTATCCCGGAAGTCAATGGATATACCCACCTGTGGTTCCGTATATGATTGCATTTCTGTTGACTTTCACTGGCTACGGCAGTTCTGCCTTCGTTTCGATTACGATTCTGGGGGCAATACTGGTCTCCCTGTCCTGCGTTCCAATGTACCTGGTCAGCAGGAATCTGTTTGGCGAAGTTAAGGGAAGGATCATATCGCTGATCTTCAGTTGTTACCCGCCTTCTCTCTATACCTTGACCTGGGGTGGGTATCCGCAACTGTTGGCTTTCGTCCTGATGGTGTGGATTCTGTATTTCGCCCTGAGATTTCAAGAATTCAAGTTTCAAGTGTTAAGAAGCGGCTTGATAGAAGGCCTTTTGGTTGGTGCACTTGTACTGACTCACGACGTTAGCGGGATAGCTACAGTTCTTGTCTTCGCAGCAGTAACTGTATATTTTCTGACGAGAAGAATGCTTATGGGATCGAACGCAGAGACCAGTCGCAACGCTGCCTTTTTTGCGATCTCTTTTTCCATGGGAATGGTTGCTGCGATCTATTGGTATCTTCCGAGGCTGCAGTGGGTCCTGTATTCTATTTTTCCTACGTCTTCGCCCGTATACAATGGGCTTGTAAGATCCACGGTTTCGGGATCATTCTATTCTTCCTTGACGGAAGACCTCCTTGCATTGACCCAGGTAGCAAATGGACTGTTTGCGCTGTGGCCAATTATGATAATTGGAATTGGATTATTCCTGGCGGTTTTGTATCGCCTGCTTAAGCACGGTTTTGGAAGCGTGAAATTCCTGGTCCTGGCGTTTTTCGTCATTGTTCCTCTGTTGTTGATGGTCATAGAGATAGGGAAGCCAACGCTGTTTGCAAGGTTATCATACATTGTCATTTTGTTCTCCTTCCCCGTGGTTGCTTATGTCGTTTTGGAGGGTATATCTGCTCTTCAGCGGCGTTATGACGTAAGGAGGGGCGTGAAGAAACATCGGGGATCCACGGCCGTATTATTATCTGCGGCGGTTCTGGTCATCTCAAATGGTGCAGTTGCCATAGATTTCAATGCAGTATCTCACGCCTATTATTCAGTGGGTTCCGCGAACACCCCCGGGGTAAATGGAGTTGCCGACTATTTCCTCAACAACGTCTCAAACAGAGACTCCATTGTCTGCGCTCCCGGTTATCTGGGCTATTATATTTCTGAGCATTCAGGAAATCCCGTATTTTCCTTCTATAACTATTCCGATCTCACACAACCAGCCGAATGGACGGAAAGTCACGTAGCTTACGTTCTGATATTTGAATCGTATAACGAATCCTCACTGGCGAATTCTTATGTAACCCAATATATAGTTTCTTACGTGGTTATTCCTCATTATGTCAACAAAATCAATTCGGAATACAAACTGGTTTATCAGAACGAGTTCTATGGAATTTACCTTGCATAAGTTTGTTGGTTAACCAAAGTTCATCACCTCAGGCTTCTCCCGCTGACGGGATAAGGCATACAATAGATCAGGAATTTCTGGATGGAGGCGCGTAGATATGCAGTCAATTTGAGAAGGAATCATATGGCGGGGGAATTCTCGCCAGGGTCGGAAGGGGAAAATGGATAAGATCGTCATGGAGGAAAAATGCTGTTGGAGCTACAGGGAAATGGAATATGTATGAGGTAACCATCACAAAGGTTCTGGGAATATGACAAGGAACATCTCGATCCGGAAGAGATTTATGTCCATAAACAGCGATACCATGGAAGAAAAGGGGAAGTAAGTGAATATTCCTTCACGACCTGATTTATTCAAAATGGCACTGCTGTGTGCAGTCGCTGCAAACTCGGTCGTCTATGGTGTTATCACCGTGTTAAGGTATTACGCGTATAATGCCGCAATCTTAGATCTCGGTGTAGCCTCTCAACTTCTTTACAGTACCATGCATGGAGGTGTTTCGTGGTCCCTGTTTGTTGGTCGTCAACTGTCGCTGAACAGGCCCATCTATCTCATTCTTGGGCCACTTTACGATCTGTTTCCATTCCAGCCCCTGTTAGTGGTTTCCCAGGCAGTCTGGGTTTCGGCAGGGGCCATACCACTTTTCGGAATCTCCATGAAGTACCTGCACCGGGAATGGATGGCGCTAATGATATCTATTTCATACCTCCTTTATTATCCCTTAGGAGGCGTAATGTGGTTTGATTTCCACTTCATGGCGCTTTTTCCTACCCTATTTCTCCTGTCTGTCTATTTTTACCTTTCAGGACATCCCCGCCTGTCTTACGGTTTCATACTTCTTGCAATTGCGACAGATTACCTGGTTCCACTTATTGCGATTTTTTATTCTTTTTACGTGTGGTTCAGCGCAAGGCGAGAGCTGGGTTTTAATCCTTTGAAGAACAGGCTTGCAATGGCCATCCTTGCCACAGGGATCGTGGAGTTTGCCATTGTGACCGCATACCTTGGCCTGAGTTTTCTTGGAAATACTATCACATTACCGGCTATTCGACAGGTTTCAATTCCGGATAAGGTGTACTTTTTACTGAGAATGATGCTGCCGGTACTTTTTGTATGCCTTTTGGCCCCGGAAATCATGGTCATGGCTATACCGTACGCCGGACTTGCCTTGCATAACAATTACCTGCCGTACGTGACGACAATGTTCTACCAGTATCCTTCCTTGATTGCACCAATAATATTTGTCTCCACAGCCAAGGGAATCTCACGTCTCATGTTGATTGTTTCAAAATACGGCAAGCGAGTAATTTTCGTGTGCAAGCAATCCGTCACTGCTGTACTTGCGCTGAACCTAGTCCTCATGATGTTCCTCACGCCTGCGGGCCAGTTGCTTACCGGAAACGCAGGAATGGGGTATCTTATTCAGCTTTCCGGCAGCGGATCCACATATAATTCTCTCTCAGACATAACTGTGCACAAATATGACTCATACATCTCTAAAGAAGTTTCCCTTGTTCCTTACGGTTCAACAATACTCGTCCCGAATAACATCCCCCAGGTGACGCAGAATTATAATTGGTACATTTCTGACGGATTCAACCATTCCCTAAGGCCACAGTACATTCTCATGGACCCTTACAATGCATTCTCAAATTGGCAAACCGTGTTTCCGACAACACCTCCGGATGATTCCTTCATCAATGTGACGGACTTTCTACTGTCAACCGGATCGTACGGAACTCTGGCAGAAATGGACGGCATCACGCTTTACGAACACAATTACAATGGGACTCCTGTATATTACATTCCAATCTCTTAGGCATTGTGATGAAATAATCGGATTATTTCATCACAATGCCTTACACTTCTCAGACCTCTTTTTCACACTTTGCTCATATCTCAGGGAGACAAATTCTGGCGCATAATTATGTACATATTTTGATTGTCATTGGTCTTGGATAGTGTCCCGAAAGTTGTGTAAGACATGGAATGTCAGGTTCGGACAATTCTTCATTTCTATGTCATTTCCATCTTCTGTTCAGGTACAGAGTAATCGTCCCTTGGAGACAGAATTCTAAAGGAGGCCACCCAGGACCTGACCAACATCTGACCTGATTGATTACTCGAATATGCACGCTGGCCTTTGAGCGCCAGGAGAAAAGCTATTCACTTTCTGCCAAGCAACTTGATGGAGTCTTTCACCTAGCCGCGATCACTTCGCCGCCACAGTTCGAGGAAGATCCGCTAGAAGGATTTTCAGTAAACGTAATGGGGACTCTGAATGTCTTGAAATGCGCTTCAGAGAATGATGTGCCCAGGGTTGTTTTTGCCTCCACCTCTTCCACTTACGGGGATCTAAAAGAGAAGGCAAGCGAATCCAGAATTTCATTGAGTCACGTCAACCTGTATCCTCTCACCAAGGTCTTCGGGGAACTGCTGGGGAAATATTACAGCAACAGGGACGAAACGGAGGTTGTTTCGGTCAGGTACTTCAATACCTACGGGAAGGGAGAGAACACAAAGAGCCTTTATGCGAGCGTCGTTTGGAGGTTCGTGACCGCCGCTCTTAAATCTGAAGACATAGTGGTATACGGCGACGGAACGCAGTCGAGGGATTTCATATACATTAAGGATACGGTGGAAGGAACAATTGCTGCATTTGAGAAAGGCAAGGCCGGAGAAAGCTATAATATTGGATCAGGTACCACTCAAGCTTTCAACGAGATTGCGCAGAAGGTGAAGGAAATTACGGAATCCAATTCTAAAATAGTTCATGTCAGCAATCCGCTGAGGAACTACCAGATGTTCACTCAAGCTGACATCGCCAACATTCGTCATGATACTGGGTGGATGCCTGGAATGGATCTCGCCAGAGGCATAAGCGAGATGATTGCTCAAGCACCAGAAAATGAATCACGCGGTAACTAAACCCGCAACCCGCATCTTTTTGTCAAACGACTTCCAATTTTTAGGAAATGTGGCGATCTATGCGCGCCTGGATCTTTCACTGTTCGTGTTCCATTGTTTCTGCAATGGTTTCCTAGATGAAGTGGTGGTTTCTTCCGTAAGCGATGAACAGCCGGGCAAATTTAGGTCGGCTCAAGAAAGTTCCACAGATATGTGAGATCCGTGCGCTCGATCGAAATTACGACAAGGAGATATTTTATTGGTTGGGTTGTAAAATTGTCCGTTGTGGATGCCCTTGCCGTAGAGTATCATTAAGTCAGCTTTTGTGCCGTAATCCCTTACCGGTATCGCGGATTTTTATCAAACGTTTCCTCACCAGTCTTACCGGGATTGATAAACAGGACATAAGGGGAGGAAAGCAGAAAAGAATCAACACAAATGCAAAAGTGACCAACGCCGCATAGGCAGCGTCGACTTCAGAGGTCGATTTCAAAGAAATCACGATATCTTTGGAAGTCACGTTATATATGTAAGAACCGTCATAGCCAGACAAATATGCTGTGAGGATTCTCCCGGAGTCTCTTATCACATCTGCTTTTACCACTGGCTGGTTGACTACAGCATAGAGACCAACTACGGACTTGAGCGAGAAATTTCTTACGGCGATTGCTCCTTCAAAGTAACCATTAATTACTTTGCTCTCGCCCGGTGAAACGGACACAATAGATGATGCAGAACCAGTTGAACCGAAAGGAATACAAAACAAATCAGTTTCACCATATCCGTAAGGAACGGAGAAAGACGAATTATTCAAACTCAGGTAGTTTCCGAATGGTGCATTACCATCAGGACTGATGTACGGGGAGTACGTGAGATTGATGAACCCAATATTTAGTCCACCGGTGAATGAGTATCCCCCCAGCCTGAATCCAAAATAGGAGGTGTTGGAAGGCAACACGGTACTGAAATGAAGAACGGATGTGTTGTTATTGGGCACAATCCCATATTGGTCAAGCGTGGTGTATTCCCTGTAGTTGTACTGTTCACCTATCAGGTATAATCTAATCGAACCAGTGAAATTAACAGAAGTGCTAATTTCAAAACTGACAGATAGGAGTATGGGTGAAGTTCCTGTCAGGACGTGAATGCCATCTGGTCTCTCGGACAGTGCACCGTTGAATCCCTCAGAGAATGAGGATTTCTTCCCGTAGGCAGACAGTCTGCCATTGCTGTAGTTGAAAGAGGTATTTCCTCCCCAGGAAGTGGTTGTAAAGTTGCCGGGCAGATAATGCACGAAGATGGAAGATGAATTGTTCTGGAAGTAATTCTGGGCGCCGCTGAATGATGTTGAGTTCTTATAGTAAAAGGCCTGAATGGGCCCAGAGGTTGTATTGGATCCAGAAGATTGTGGGACCATGAACCCTGATTGCGAAGCTTCGGAGGGTGTCACAATATCGATTGTTCTGGTAATGTCATCAAATCCTGTTGGTATGCCACCCGAAGCCAGCGAAATGTTATATCCTAGGGATGAGAACAGTCCATATAGCGCAGATTGGCCATCACCATGATTGTATGTATTGAGGAGCAGATCCGGATAATAAACAGGTCCATTAATAGATGGAATCTCAAATACGATCACGGAGTTCCGCGAGTACACCTGTGTAAGGTTCGAGGCATTGAAGAAGGCATAAGCATCGGAGTAATTTGCAAATCCATACGATTCAAAGGGGTTTGGTGAAGTTCCCTGTATGTCCTGATTGGAGAGAACAACATATCGAACGCTATGTGCCATCAGGTAAGGGTAAACAGCATTATGCATATCATGACTTGAGAGATAGGTAAAATTACTGAGAGAGACTGACATTTGAGGGGGTGCCCAGGTAAACTCATTAACAGTGGGCCCACCGATCCAAAGCGTATTGTACCCTTCGCTGTAGTTCGAAATGACCAGATTGTATGCCTGTATGACCGAGCTGTTAACCGCAGTAGGAGCAAAGACTCCCTTGGGCTCTATAGAGTTGCCAAGAAGGAAGGAGCCTTGGCTAGCCCTCATAGGATAGAATGAGCCATTGAAGGCCTGCCAGCCTCCAAGTATCAACAAGGCTATAACAATACCAGCTGCTAACAACGTCTTCCCGTCAGGTCTGTTATCCCTCTTGGGGAGGACACCTCTTCTCACTCGGACCGTGTGAGTAGCCTGGTTACGGGGCGTGCCTCTTCTGACTTCCACTTTATCAGCATAATAAATGAGTTGGAACGCTCCGAGTGAGAAAAGTGGAATATAGAGAAAGACCAGGAAGTTTATGAAATGGCCCGGAAGGGAAAGAGAAGTTCCGATCGCACTGCCAAATATGGGGATGTACGACAGATAATGCAGTGATGCATAGATGAACCTGAAATTCCACTCCTGGGTTATCAGATATGCAATTATGAAGGGAAGAAGAATGGGTAGCGCAAATTTTCTTGTGGATGAATAGAGGAGGGAAGAGAAAGAGATAAGCGGCACAGCGATAAGTGCAAAAATCCAGAGATAGAAAACTACACCGCCAACGACTAGCACTTGGGGCGGACTGTAGATAGTAGGCTGGAATGGGACATTACCATACAGCAGTATAGAAGGAGGGGCATAGACTATAGTGGACCAAATGTGTCCAAATTGGAGTAACACATTGAACGGGGTGATGTTGTTGGCAAAATATGATACAGTAGAAGGTGAGAAGTCGCGATATCCGAGGACGTTGAATCCGGACACAGCAAGTTGGGAACTCAGGTCCGCCTGAAGATAGAGGTAACCTATGCTTAACGACGAGAGAAAAATAGCTATGAAAGCAAATGCAATCGATCGTACACTTCTATGCGAATAAGCCTCAATCAAGGAAGTTCCAAGGACCGCAGTCCAGAACATTGGGGTATAGTCTGGATCCATTAGAAATGATAATATCATCAATCCGCCAATGGGAAGGTAGGTTCGCAGGGTTCCTTCATTCCTTATGATTAGCAGGATAGAGATCACGATAAACAGAAGTATGAGCCCGTCAGACCAGGTTCCTCCGTCTGCATTGAGATTTAGTGCGGAAAGATTGGAGTAGGCCAGTATATAAATTGCGATCATTCCGGCATTCTTCTGGAACCCGTTGAGAGGGTTAATTCTTCTCGAATAAAGGTCTGCGGCAAGGTATGCAACGGTAAAACAAAGGGTGGAGTAGAGAAGAAAAGTGTAATAAAGAAACAATCTGATGGTAAGCGCTAGGTTAGTGGTTAGGGATGAAAACACCAGGTAAGGCCACGTTACGAATAACCTGTCGAAGGAGAATCCGGTGAGTGGGCTTGTATAGACAATGGAGAAGGGCGGCACAGATGAGGACAAAGGAAAATGTTGGTCTGCATATGAATAAAGTCCGGGAGAGAAGAGCAGCGTCCATAATGATAGCAACGGGGCAACAACTATGACCGTCATCCAGAATGCTAACTCTACCCGGTTCCTTACCGACCAAGATCCGAGCAAAGAAATGAATAGTTTTAGCTTCATCCTGCCAAAACCTTAGAAACCATGGGTACTTTAATTCATCAGTTCGATCTTGTCGTATAGTACGAGCATCTTTTCCCTGAATTTGTCAAAAGTAAACTCACTGGCCCTCACTATTCCTGACCTGCCCAGCTCTTCTCCATTGTCCAAAGCATTGCTTATTCCATTCAGGATGCTATTTATGTTTTCTGGATCTACACGAACAGCTGATTTCCCTGTCACCTCTTTGATTGTAGGGAAATCCGAAGTAACTACCGGAAGTCCGGCGGCAAAAGCCTCCACAATCGGAAGACCAAAACCTTCATACTTTGAAGGAAACAGGAGCAGGTCACATGCATTATAGAGCTCGTTCAGACTCTCATCATCTATCTCTTTGAAAGTGAAGCTCCCTTCTAACTCACTTCCCACCCTTACCAGTCTGTATTTGTCCCCGAGAAATTTGATGGTCCGTGAGACCATTCCGAGGTTCTTTCTGGGATCATCGGTTGACACCGAAAGCAAGAGTTTCTTATCTTCTGGAAGGGCAAGTTTTTTCCGCAGTAGGGATTTAGAGATACCAAGTGGCCTGAAGACTTCAGAGTACGCTAGGGGAATGACGTGTATATTACCTTGAAAACCGAATTTTCTCAGGTCTTCTGCTAGGCAGTGTGTCTGAGTTACAATATTCTTCTCCCTGGAAAGAGTCGAGTAAAGGTTCTTGAAATACAGTTTCATTACAGTTCCACGTATGGTCGGATCGTATGGAGAATCCATGACTGATACTACTCTGTTTCCTGGTATTTTCGTAATAATCCCGGAGAACTGGTTTGTGTAATGAACTATCATCTCATTGCCCTCCCTTTCAGAAAGAAATGCTTTTAGCTGCTCCGGATCAGCAATGGTCCTACCCGACAGCCTGAGCAGGTTCCATATCCATCCGTTCCTTACGCTAACATCAGTACCTCGGTGTTCACTAGACCATCCACTTTCACTGAAAACCAGGTTCAAGAGCGTGCCCCTTTCTTCAAGGGCTCGTGTTACGTCCAGTGCATATCGGTATGGAGAACTCAGGGGGGGATATCTGTTTACCACTAGAACCGAACTTGATTCAGACAAGACGAGCTACCTTCCAAATGTACGTATGTATGTTTACTTGAAATCTGCAAAGTCTTATTTTGATTTTGTGATCTTGCTTGCTGTGTTGAATGAATCACAGATTCGAGCTTCTCTTCCTGCGTTATGCCGTGATTCCTTCCGGACCATTTCCTAGGTGGTTTGCCTCACCCCTGAAGCTCTCCTTTCAGCATACTCCCGCATCTCA
>JAMDBT010000043.1 GCA_023487205.1 Thermoplasmatota archaeon | reverse complement strand
AAACCGGCAGACAGTGGACGCTATACATTCCCGGAGAGCAGGGCTGTTGAAAGGCGTAAACTCACAGTGATCGACTAAGCGGAACAAACTACCTTATCGGCAATAAGACAAGTTTTGCGCTACGCAACGGTTAAAGGGGTGACCATATTGTGGTCTGGAATGCCGACAGATATACACATAGACAAGGCCGACCAGGCTGACGACCATAACGAGAGGGGAATATCATTCTTCAATCTTCAGAGGTACCCTGATGCGATAAAGGAGTTCACCAGGGCGATAAAGATCATTGAGAATGATCCTGACTACCACTACAATCGCGGACTCACCTATTATTCAATGAAGATGCTGGAGCAGGCCATAAAGGATTACAGCATGGCCATAGAGCTGATGCCTGAACATTCAGATTACCATAACGCGATCGCATCCGCCTATGAAGACCTTGCAGAATTCCAGAAATCTCTGGATCATTTCAATCAGGCAATCAGCCTTGAGGGAGACATACCTGACTATTACTACAACAGGGGAAACCTCCACAGGAAAATGGGGAACCCTGGGGCAGCCCTCAATGATTTTTCCAGGGCTGTGGAACTGAACAACGCAGACCTTATCTTCCTTTACAGGAGATATGAAATGGAGATGGAGATGGAAAAGTACCAAGATGCGCTTAGGGACATGGAAACGGCAATATCCCTTGTACCGAGCAACCCGTACTACTACATGGCGAAGGCAGGAGTTCTGACGAGAATGAATAAACAGGACGAGGCAAAGACAGCCCTTGAAAATGGGCTTTCCATTATCCCGGACAACCCCGACCTCCTGAAGGCACTTGAAAACCTGTGATCAGGGCCTGAGCGTCTCTTCTTCCTGTCCGCCGTAAACGATCTTCATCACGTCCTTTATCCTGCCTGAGAGGACCTCCTTATCCTCGCCTGTAACGTTTACGTGCCCGATCTTCCTTCTCTTCCTCGGTTCCTTCCCGTAATCATACAGCTTTGTGCCTGGTATTTGCAGGATTCCTGATACCTGAGTCCCCGTGAGTGAGTTGCCTATGATATTCACGATTCCGGTGCACTGCAGGTTTACGGTATTTCCCAGTGGCATGCCGGTAATTGCCCTGATGTGCTGTTCAAACTGCGAGACATGGTGACCGGATAGAGTGTTGTGGCCAGAATTATGTACCCTCGGAGCAAATTCGTTCACAACCGGGCCGTCATTCGTGACAAAAAACTCCACCCCCATCACTCCGGTGTAATCTAGTTTCTCTGCCAGTAATGTGGCGATCTCTGTCATGCCGTCGTCTTCGCATGGGGCCTCCGTGGAAAGCAGCATACCGTGAAGATGCCTGTTCCTTGAAGGTGGAAATGCCCTCGTCTGACCATCCCTTCCCCGCGCAATGATTACGGACGCCTCATACCTGAAGTCTACAAACTCTTCTATGATATATTCCGTATCTTCCCCGCCAGTTGGAGGTGGGTCTTCCCTTTTCCGGGTGATCTGGCCCTTGCCGTCATACCCGCCGGAAGAGGTTTTTATCACGCTCTTCGCGAACTTCCCGGACTTGTCCATTGCTTCTGAAAAAGACCCTGCCGATACAAATTCTGCAACAGGTATTCCGTTCTTCCTGAGAAATTCCTTTTCCTCGATCCTGGACTTTTTCAACCTGACCGGCAGCAGCCCCGGGAAAAGTTTCCCCTGCTTCTCCGATTCAAGCATTGCCCGCATGTCGCCGTTCTCGAACTCATACGTGACTATGTCACAGGAATCCACGAACTCACGGTATTCTTCCGGCTTGTAGAAGAAGTTCAACAACCTGCCTGCGGGTCCCGGGTACGTGTCCAGTACCGCAAAGTCATGGCCGAATTTAGATCCTTCCATGATAAGCATCCATCCCAGCTGGCCTGAGCCTATGATGCCGATCCTCATCAGATCTTTTCACCAAGTACTTTCTCTTCCATCTCCTTCCTGAATTTTGTGAGTTTCTCTCTAACTTTCTCATCATGGTTTCCGATTATCCTCAGGGCAAGAAGAGCAGCATTTTTTGAGTTGCCTATCGCGACCGTAGCTACCGGCACCCCATATGGCATCTGAACAATAGAGAGAAGTGAGTCAAGCCCGTTCAGGTGTTTCGATGGCACAGGCACCCCGATTACAGGGACATTTGTAACTGATGCCACCATGCCCGGAAGATGGGCTGCGCCCCCGGCTCCTGCAATTATAGCCTTCAGCCCCGCCTTTTCGGCTTCGATTCCAAACTTTATCATGAATTCTGGAGTCCTGTGAGCCGATACCACGCGAGTCTCGTATTCAACGCCAAACTCCCTGAGGACTTCTTCGGCTCCCTTCATGTGTTCATAGTCACTCTTGCTTCCCATGATAATAGCAACCAGGGGCATGATTGGTAAATCCATCGTTCCATATAAGAAAGTTCAGGAACGGACAAGAGTGGCCAGTATCTCCCCTGTGAGAGGCCTGGAAGCTTTCCTTATCCTGTTTCCGATCGCAAGGCCTATCCCGTGCTCTGGAAACATGTGTATGAACCCTCCCCTTGCTCCCATGGAATCAAGTTCCCTCAGGGCAGAAAACAGCCTGGATGCCACGGCTGACAGGTCACTGTCGCTTCCGAGCACTATTTTCCTGTTTGTGATACCCTGCCCAGCCTGAGAACTGCAGATGAAGACATATTCGGAAAATCGTGGATCGTGTCCCATCGATTTCATCTGCTCTTCCGCAACAAGATAGAGCGGAGTCATCGGAGAGTAGTGCAGATACTTGGTGCCAGGCGAGAGAGGCCTCTCTTCTGTTGCAACCCCCCTAGCTGCTTCTGTCACTTCTATGTCGCCGAATACTTTCTCCAGATCCTCCACTGGCGTAGAGCCCGCCCTGAGAAGCCTTATTCCCTTCGAAGTCAGGTCAATCACTGTAGATTCAATTCCAAGGGGTGATTTCCCCGATGCGATCACAAAGTCCACTTTGCCTGAAAATTCCTCCAGTGCATGAGCTGGGTCTGTGATGCTCGGCCTTGTGGATATGTTCGCGCTGGGTGCGGCAATGGGAACGCCAGCTTCCTCAATTAGCATCCTGGCAACAGGCGCGGACGGGAACCTGACTCCTACAGTGGGAAGTCCAGCTCTTGCAGCCTTGCATATGGCTGCTCCGGAAGGCGCAATGATTGTGAGCGGGCCCGGCCAGAAATGCGACAGGCCCTTTCTTATACCTGGGTCAAGCGTGCATACGGATTCTGCCATTTCATAGCTTGAAACATGCACAATCAGGGGATTGTCCTGCGGCCTGTTCTTGATCCTGAATATTTCTTCGCACGCATTCTGATCCAGCGCGTTTGCTCCCACTCCGTATACGGTTTCAGTGGGAAAAACAACAATCTTCCCCTCCCTCAGGGCTCTTCCCGCCTCTTTCAGGGCTGATCGGTCTGGATCGGAATAACTGCACTTGATCAGATGTGCCTTCATTTTCAAACCGTAAATCGGTACCGGAATTATAAGGGATGTCCGTCCCCGGGGATTTGTTCCCCGGCTAATCCCTCTTTATTGCAAGGTAGAAAGCCAGCACAATGGGAACCAGTACCCAGAGCAGTATCATTGCGGACAGGGAGTACACGTTGATTCCATACATGGAGGGGCTCAGGATTCCGGTAGTGGAAATCGATGAGTAATAGACTTCTGTTGCGACTGTGGTAATTGACGTGGGATTCATGAAAATAAGTACCACGTACATCTGATTATAACCTGCCGAACCCGGAGTGAAACCGAGGATCATTGGGACGAAAACTGCCAGCATGCTCCACGCAATGGTAAAGAGGAGAAAGAGAAAGATGGAGACCCCGATCAGGGCTCCCGTTGATTTGGTCAGGTGCGAAAACAGGTACATGAGACCAAGGAACGACATTGCAGTGCTGGTAAGACCTAGAATAAGAATCGCAACGAACTGTAACGGAATGGATGCACCCTGCAGAACGTGAATCAGCAGGGCTGCAAGTCCCATGCTTGCCGCGGAGAGTACCAGCATCGTAAGGGACCCTGAAACGTACCGTGACAGAATGAGGCCCTTTCTGCTGATGGGCATTGCAAGCACTGAATCCGCAACTCCAAGCGCACGATCCTTTCCGTAGATGAAATATCCGACAAATATGGCCGCGAGTATGAGGATGTAGCCCGTTATTGTAGATACCAGCACCAAGACTATGGACTCGTAGGTTCCGACCGGACTTCCAGAATTAAAAGTTGCCACGAAAGAGCCGTTATAAAGGGAAGTAGTATTGTTATGATTGTATACGAGAACCTGGTAGAAATCTGAGGTATTTACCGAAGGATACACAGCCACGTTACTGAAGCCGCTGTATGTGCCAAGGAATGTGGCATTCTTCAATCCCGGGTTAATGCCCGAATACGATTGCGGTTGCTTATCCAGGAAGAGGTTGACTGCTGGAGAGGAACCTGAATTTATGCTTCTGTACGAAAGGAGAAATCCGGAGGACGTGGGATGTCCGGGATCCGAGATCAGCGACAGTGTGTATTGGAACGGGTCTTTTGCGTTCAGTTGATCATAGAGCGCCAAGGAGGCCAGATTAATGCCCTGCTGGCCTGGATTGTTGCTCATAATGCTGATATCCACCTGCGGTCCGGTAGAACTCGAGTTGACCTTAGAATGCGAAAAAGTGTAATTGGCATATCCTGAAGCAGAGGTTGTGAGATTCGCTTCGAAAAGATTGGAGGATCGATTATCGGAGTATTCCGTTGCATTCAACTGGATTTGATATCCCTGAATCGGGGCGCCATAAGCATTCGTAATGTAGTTGACGACCGTGTAGTTGCCGGTAGCATTCAGGAGAACCGCATTGTCCTGAACTTGGAGTCCGGATGCGGTTGTTTGCGTGCCGAACGCGCTGAAGGCGTAAGTCAGCACACCCACCAATGAGATTAGGACAACGAGCAAGATTATGACTGACTTGCTGGTCAGTGCCCTTCTCATCTCGTGAAGCACGGGATTCATTTCGCTTCTCCCACCTGGGAGAAGAAATAATCCTCCAGGCTGGCTTCGCTGCTGAAGTTCCTGACGTCATAGCCCTTGTCCAGAAGCATCCTGTTGACCGCAGAAGTTTTTCCCGTAAAGTTCCTGATAGTTATTGACCCTCCGCGAATTTCAAGACTCCCGTATTCAGCGAGCAGGCTCCTCAATTTGTCGTCCGGGTTCGCGACAACAACCTTCACTGTTTCTGACTTTGTGTTAGCCAGCTGGTCAGGCGTGGTGATACTGACTATTTTTCCCCTGTGGATTATTGCCACCCTGTCCGCGAGATTTTCAAGTTCCGAGAGTATGTGGCTGGAAAGAAATACTGCCTTTCCCTCCTTCTTTAGACCCAGGATCAGTTTCCTCAAGAATTGCAAGCCTTCCGGATCAAGGCCATTCAGGGTTTCGTCAAACAGGTAGTTCTGTCTCTCCGCAACCAGGGAGACTGCCAGTGAAAAGCGCTTTTTCATTCCCTGCGAATAGTTCTTCAATTTCTTTTTCGTGTACTGCGCCAGCCCAACGGTTTCAAGCGCCTTGTCAACCCTCTCTCGTGCCTCGTTTCCAGATACCCCGAAGAATCCTGCGTAATACCTAAGCAGTGGAGCAGGCTTTGAGTCAGGTTCAAAATTAGGGCTCTCCGGGACCCAGGCTATGGTTCTGGACGCAGCGATCTTGTCCTTCACGATGTCGTGGCCGTTTGCGAGAACCTTTCCAGAACTCGGAAGCAGGACACCCGCTATCACCCGCATCGTTGTGGTCTTCCCTGCGCCGTTAAGGCCGGCAAAACCCATTATTTCCCCGTCATTTATCTCAAGTGATGCATCGTCGACGGCAGGAAACTTTGATTTAGGAAATTTTTTGGTCAGACCCGTCAGTTCGATCATTTCCTCGATAATCCAACGATACACTATGAAGGTTCCGCAGTTCTCTGGACCCGCGGAAACCGCACGACCTGTTAAATACCAAATTGTCTTTGCTGGCAGCCGAGAAAACGGATGAACATAGGCAGATATGACATCTTCCTTGATTTTTCCAGGGAAATGAGGGAATTCAGGGGAAGCGTGAAGATCCATGTTGCCGGGAACGCCGACGAAATCAGGCTGGATTCCGAAGAACTGGCTATCGAACGATTGTTCGTCAATGGAAAGGTTTCCGGGTTTGAATTAGACCCTGTAAAAAAGTTGCTTCTTTCCAGAACAACGGTAGCGACGGGCGACGAAGTGTTCATAGAATTTACAGGAAGCGTGTCCGGGAGCCTGATGGGTCTTTACAGTGTATCGGCACCTACGGGAGAGTTTCTTACCACCCAGTTCGAGCCTACCGGGGCAAGAATGCTGTTCCCATGCGTTGACGTGCCGTCCGCAAAATCCATTTTCTCAATCAAAGTCAGGGTCCGAAAAAATCTTTCCGTAATATCCAACATGAAGCCTTTGCATATTCAGCCTGAAGGAAATAATGAGGTATGGGAGTTTGCGGATACTCCCAGGATGTCTACATATCTCCTCTTTCTGGGGATCGGTAAATTCTCCGAGAGGGTTCGACGGTCAGGTGATGTAACCATCTCTTTGATTTCCCCCGACAGGGAGGTCAGGAGCACCGATTTCCCCCTTGAAACAGCGGAAAAATCCCTTCAGTTCTTTGAGGAATACTTTGGGATAGATTACATGCTTCCCCACCTCCAACTCGTTTCCATCCCGGAATTCACCGCGGGAGCCATGGAAAACTGGGGTGCAATAGCCTTCAGGGAGACCTTCCTTCTCACGTCCGGCAGGGAGTCCCTGAGGACGAGGAAATCCATAGCTGAAGGAATAGCACACGAAATAGCGCATCACTGGTTCGGTAATCTCGTTACCATGAAGTGGTGGAACGACGTCTGGCTGAAGGAGAGCTTTGCCACGTTCATGTCGCTTAAGGCCGTTGACTCGTACTATCCGGAATTCAACGTGTGGGAAGATTTTCTTCTCAGCAGCACAGCGGGAGCGCTTGCGGCAGACTCGCTGGAATCCAGCCGGCCCATTGATACCAGAGTTGACACTCCCGATGAGATAGCACAGGTATTTGATGCAATAAGTTACGGAAAAGGGGCCAGCGTGCTCAGGATGATTGAATCCTATGTTGGGAAAGAGAACTTCAGGGACGGAGTCCGGAACTTCCTTTCCAGATTCTCATACTCGAGTGCTTCCGGTGCGGACCTCTGGAAATGCCTTGACGATGCGTCCGGCAAGCAGGTATCTCAAATCGTTGAGGGGTGGATAAAAAACAAGGGGTATCCCATGCTGCATGTGGCTGGGAATGGGAATGCACTGGATCTGAGACAGGAGAAATTCTGCCTGAGCGCAAAAGCTGCAGACCACACGCTCTGGCATATTCCTTTCACATACACGCGGAAAAACAGGAGTGAGACCTTCCTTATGGGGGGAGAGAATGAAACTCTGGACGGGGTGGACCTGATTTCCTTCAGTCCAGGACGCACGGCTTTCATCAGGGTTGATTGGGATCTGGCCACATTCAAAGACAAAGTTAGGAACACCGGCAGACTGGATGCAACTGATATCTGGTGCTTGGCTTCCGACGCGTTTGCCTTGGCGCAAAGCGAACACATTTCTGTTGGCGAGTACCTGGAGAGGGTTTCGACATTCTTCTCCACCGCTTCCTATCTTACGGGACAGGCTATTGCTCATGATCTCTGGAGTCTTCTACTGCTGGGCAGAGACAGTGATCTCCTCAAGAGATACATGAAGGAATTCTGCGAAGCCCAACTCTCAGTCTTTGGTAAAACGAAGAGGCAGGCGGAGGACCCCAACGTTAATGCCCACAGGGACTCGGTGTTCCAGAAGATGTCGTTCGTGGATTCGGAATTCGCGGGAAAACACGGAGACCGGTTCCTTGAGTTTGATTCAATCGACCCGGACCACCGAAATTCTGTGTGCGTTGCATTTGCGCTGTCCCGAAACGACTTTGACTCCATGCTTGAGGCCTACAGGTCCAGGAAGAGCGAGGATGAACGGGTGACAATTCTTTATGCAATGGGCTGGCTCTCCGGTGAAGAGAACTACCGTAAGACCAAGAAACTGATCCTGTCAGACGAGGTGAAATTGCAGAACATAACAGGGCTGATCGTCATGAGCTCAATGAACTCCAGAATGGCCCCTTACGTGGAGAACGATTTTGAGGAGATCGTCGAGAGGTCCAGAAGGATTTTTTACATGAGCGGTTACGATTCCGCACTGATGGAGGATATCATTCCCTACCTTGGGCTTCGCAATCCTGACTCATTCGTGGAAAGGGTACGCAAAATTAACGGCCCTGATATTGAAAGGGGGGTCAACAAGGGACTGGAAATGCTGGCTGTCAACAGGAAACTGGTCCTGCAACTGCAAGGTTGATTGATTGTCCCTCTTAGGCAATCCGGAGAAGTCCTTCAGGTTCCTGCTCCTTTCCAGATCGGTAAGGAGTGCGGCTCTGGTATTCACGAACCTATCTGTTCCGCTATACCTTTCGGATATCGGGTTTCCTGTCATCACCATTGGCCTCGTACTGGCCGGAATGGCACTTTACACGATGCTGCTTTCACTCTTTCTTCCCATGATTGGGGACAGGATAGGATTCAAGAGAATACTCATCTATGGGGAGATCCCCGCGGTATTTGCCCTTTCTACACTTGCGTTCTCGACAAACTGGATCGCCATAACGGCGGCAGTCATAGTCGGCGGCGTCGGCGGCACACCGGGTGCCATGCGCGGCTTCTTTTCCCCGGGGCTCACAGCCTATGTTGCGGGACAATGGCCCTCCAGGACCGAGAGACAGTCCAGGATCGGGCAGATTTCCGGAGTGGGTTCCCTATCTGCTATAACTGGAGGCGTCCTCCTCACCATCCATTCGTACCTCTCCCCGATCCTCGGCAATGCTCCTGCATTCAGGTTTCTGTTCTCCATAGCAGCCGTATTGGCGTTGATTTCATTGTTTTCATTGACGCTCCTGTCGGAAACCCGGCCTGAGACACGAAAAAAAGGACTTCTGACCGCAAAGAGCGCCAGGTATACCCTCAGAGTATTGGGCGCAACGGCCATAAACGGATCCGCCATCGGTATAGGAATATCCATTCTTCCTCTCTGGTGGAGATTCATGTTTGGCCTGGGATCATTCTGGATCGGCACAATTTTCTCCCTGTCATACCTGATGACCGGGGTCTTCTCGATTGTATCCTCAAGGATCAAATTTTCAAGTCCCCATTCTGCGTTGAAGACTGCCTCGACAGCCTGGATTCTCCAGGGAGTGGCGCTTGCATTGATGGCACTCTCTCCCCTGTTCTACCTGGCGGCGGGATTTTACGTGTTGAGATCGGCAATAGCCGGATTCGGTAGCCCCATAAGGTCGTCAATCAATGTCCAGGGAATAAGGGAGGGAGACTTTGGCGCCGCCACAGGCATTCAGGGCATGGCAGTACGGATGGCGCAGTCATCTTCAGGCGCTTCCGGGTACCTGCTGGAAACATCCGTCCCGCTTCCGGAGGAAGTTGCCGGAGTACTGCAGATGCTGGCAGGGACAGTCTACTTCGTCCTTTTCAGAAAAATATACCGCCAGGCAACTACCTGACGGGAGAATCCACTTTTACCGGCTTCTCCGGGAAAACACCGGAACCGTTGACCGTAAGCGTCTCCTCTCTGCCGTCGCGGCTGGAGATCGCAATCTGGCTGCCGTTTCTTTCCGAGATGCGGATGCCAAAGCCCTGCAGTTCCTCTATTGAAATCTCGCCAGAATCTCCGTATGCATCATTGCCAATTTTCACCTCCGCGCCCACTGGAATGGAATCCTTAACGGTGAGGTACCGCACGTGATCGCCATCGTCAGCCGCGAGCAGCATTCCCTGGGATTCCTCTCCCCTGATCCTGGAATGCTTGAGGTTTTCCACAACAACTATTTTCCTCCCAACAAGGTCGGACGGATCATAATGCATCCTAAGCCCGGCAACAAGGCGTATCTTCCTTGTCCCAATATCGACGCCAAGCAGCAGGAGCTTCTCTGCATTGGGGTGATCCTTCACTTCCCCTATTTCGCCAACCACCAGGTGAGGACCCGCGGGTGCCTCGCTCACCTCGATCGGCTTGAACGGAGGATCGGATTTTACGGGCGTGAAGGCAAAATCCTTACCCTGGAGGGTTGTGAGACCGTTTTCCACCCCGCCTGGAAATCCCAGGGTTTTCCATATTTTCCTGGCTGAGGAGGGAACGTAGGGGAAAATAGTCACCGTCGCCCACGCAGTGAGGAAGCCGATCACCCAGATCTTCTCGTTTGCCTTTTCACTGTCGGTCTTGATGAGGTCCCACGGCCTGGACTCGTTGAAGAACGCATTTGTGTATTGAATGAGGTCAAGGATTTTCCGCAGGGCCTTTTTTATCTCTACCGCTTCCAGGAGGTTTTTCCAGTCATCGACGGTTTTCCTGCACTTCTCCATGGCGCCCGTTGACAATTCGTCAAGGGTCGCAGGTCTCTTGACCGAAAGAGATCTGGCAGATGCGAAAGAAGACAGCCTGTGAACAAGATTCCCATATTTCGAAATCAGTTCGGAATTAGTCTTCTCCACAAGTTCATCGAATGAGAATTCGGCATCCCCGGATTCCGGGAGAATCGTCGATAGATAGTACCTGATGTAGTCCTTGTCATAATTCTTAAGGGCCTCGTCAACCACGAATCCCACCGATCTGCTCCTGGAAAATTTCTTTCCGCTCAGAACCAGATATTCGTTGGCGGGAATATCGTAAGGAAGATTCAGCGATGAATGTGCGATCAGGATGGAGGGCCAGATTACTGAATGGAACGTTATATTATCCTTTCCAAGAAAATAGTATGCGGGCACAGACTTGTCCTGCCAGAATTTCTTCCAGTAGTCAGGATCCCCCTTCTCCTTTGAGAAAATAATCGAGGCAGAAACATAGCCTATAAGGGCCTCGAACCAGACGTATATCCTTTTTTTCTCGTAACCTATCACCGGAACAGGAACACCCCACTCCAGATCCCGTGTCACGGGCCTTGGCTTCAGGCCGTTTCCGATGAAGTTCCTGGTGAATGCACGGACATTCTGCCTCCAGTTATCCTTGCCGTCGAACCACTTGAGGAGTTCTGGCTGAAGCCTATCAAGCAGCAGGAAGAGATGCTTTGTTCTCCTGAACTCCGGGGTATCCCCGGAGATGGCACAGACTGGCCGGACAAGGTCTTTGGGATCCAGGATCTTTCCGCAGATGTCGCACTGGTCCCCCCGGGCCTTCTCAAATCCGCAATTAGGACATGTTCCTTCCACATACCTGTCCGGAAGGTATCTGGCGCAGGTATTGCAGTACGCTGAGTCCATGGTATCCTCCTTCAGGAATCCTTTATTGTACAGGTCGAGGAAGATTTCACCGGCTATCCTCGCATGTTCAGGATACGTTGTCCTGGAAAATATATCAAATTCTATGTCGAGTCCCTTGAAAGTTGCTTCGTGTTCCTTGTGGTATCTCTCCGCAATAACCGACGGGTCTACCTTCTCCTTGTCAGCCTTAATGGTTATAGGCGTGCCGTATTCGTCGCTTCCACAAATGAATAGTACTTCGTTCCCCAGGAGCCGGTTGAATCTCACGAATATGTCTGCTCCCAGGTATGATCCGGCAATGTGACCGAGATGCAGCGGTCCGCTGGCATAAGGCAGTGCACTGTTCACAAGAATTCGCTTGATTTTCTTCCCCCCTTTCCTGGCTTGTCAGGGGCTATTTTCTGCTCCTTAAAGACATGCCGCTTCTGCTTGCATGAACTTTGCTGAAGTCGTAGTGATCTTCATCAGTAGTTTTTTAGATCGCATCGATGAGGTTAAATTTCCCCCCCCGTGGAACGACAAGAGTATGCGTCCCTGAAATCCTGAATCTGGCCCCTCTTCTTGGGCGGGACAGAGATGCCTCAAAAGCACACGCCAGAGGCTATCGGAGATTCCTCATCCAACTTTATTATGTCTGTTGGATATGCCTCATAAAGATGGCCAACGAACCCACTGAACGACACCCTTCGCCATACTTGAGCTTTGACAGGGAAACCTGGGCAAAGAAAAGGGAAAATTTTTCCGTGAGCTATTCGAAGGAGGACGTTGAGGCGATCCGATCCCTGAACGACGTAATCTCGATGGAGGAGGTTGAAATGGTATATCTCCCCATTTCCAGACTGCTGAATCTACACGTCAGCGCGAGGATTGAGCTCTTCAAGGCCAGGAACGATTTCCTCGGGGACAACCAGAAGAAGGTCCCGTTCATAGTCGGAGTCACCGGAAGCGTTGCGGTAGGCAAGAGCACCACTTCCAGGCTCCTGAAGCTGCTTCTTGAAAGGCTGCCCTGGAAGCCACAGGTTGATCTGATCACAACAGACGGATTCCTTTTTCCAAACCGGATTCTTGAGGAGAGGGGAATAATGGGCAGGAAAGGTTTCCCGGAGAGCTACGACCTGAAGGCTTTGATAAACTTCCTCTTCTGCGTCAAGTCCGGTTCAGCAGTTGCAAGGTCTCCGATCTATTCCCACCTCGAATACGATATTATCCCCGGAGAATTCGTTAAGGTGAAGAGCCCGGACATCCTTATTCTCGAGGGTCTGAATATACTTCAGGCACACAGAGACTCGGAACCGGTTAGAGAGCGTCCGCTGTATGTTTCTGACTTCCTTGACTTCTCCATCTTTGTGGACTCCAGGGAAGAATGGATCAAGAAGTGGTTCCTGGAACGGTTCCTTCTTCTGCAGGATACGGCGTTCAAGGATCCGAAATCCTACTTCAGGAAATATGCAAGCATTCCCAGGGATGAGGCGGTTCGCGTTGCTTCTGAGGTCTGGGATAACATAAATGGCCTGAACCTGAGCCAGAATATTGCCCCTACGAAATGGAGGTCACAACTGGTACTGGAAAAAGGACCAGATCATTCAATCCAGGAAATACTGATGCGCAGGTTATGATTCTGACATCATCCCCTTGCTGAGGCATCGGGGCTTGCGCTTTGCGAAATCTGTCACAGTGGCATAGACTTCAGCATTATGCCGATTACTTTAGATGGCATGATAATTAGACATAGCGCATTGAGGGTAAATTGAAGAACGGTGAAGCCGCAGCCATTTTCATGTATATGTCTGTTGCCTACGCGATAAATTACCCGCTCCTCAAGATTGCCTTCCAGCTTGATCCTCCGATGGTCATCCTTTTCTTGAGGATATTCTTCGCCCTTCTTGGTTCTTTACCGTTCATAATCCTGAATTTTCGCCGTTTCCCGCACGGGTTGAAGGACAACCTCCTGGTGTTCACTGTTTCGATGTTAAATATTGTGGGATTCATGGGACTCTGGTTCGTTGGCGAAAGCCTCGTGAGTGCCTCACTCAGCTCTATTCTGGTCTATACCTTCCCAATATTCAACGTCCTGCTTTCCATCCTATTTGTGGGGGAAAGACCGAGGTGGACTGCATACGCAGGACTGGCCTTCGGATTCCTGGGCGTAGTGCTTGTCTCCCTGGATAATTTGGAGGCTTCCGGGATTCTTGGCATTGCTCTCCTGATCCTCAGTGCCTTATGCTGGTCCATTGGAACTGTGGTATTCAAGAAAGCCACTCCGCATATGGACGTGGGCGCGGTAAACGTGATGCAGTATGTCTACTCGCTCCCGTTTCTCCTGTTCCTTGCACTCATTTCGCCGGGATTTTCTCTGGGGGGGTTGACTCCTACCGTAATTGGCATAGGGGCCTACATCGGCATAGTCGGAACCTATCTTCCCTATCTTGCCTACCTGTTGCTATTCAGGAACTACAGCATCTCAAAGATATCGCCTTTCTTCTTCCTTGTCCCTGCAATATCGGTCATTCTGAGCTTCATTTTCATCGGTGAAGCCATCAGCCTGACCACAATCCTGGGCTTCGTGGTTATCTCTGGGGGCATCCTCCTCAGCAACAGATGAACCCATTCAAGAAAACAAATATACGAAACCATGTTTTGAGGGAATGATGGAGTCGCTTTCCGGTCTGTGCAGTGCAATAGTCAGGTGCAGGGAGTGCGACTTGCATTTTTCCCGCAAGAAGGCTGTCTGCGGCACCGGTCCGAAGGATGCCTCCATGATGATTGTTGGCGAAGCTCCCGGGTCTGCGGAAGACGAGGCGGGCATTCCCTTCGTGGGAAGAAGCGGGAAGCTCCTGAATGAAGTACTTGCGTCCCTGAAAGTCAGCAGGAGCGAGATTTACATAACGAATTCGGTCAGATGCAGGCCAAAGGTCGGACAGGCACCCAAGATAAACGAAGTCAGGACGTGTTCCAGGTACCTGAAAGAAGAGATCAGCATCGTGTCGCCGAGACTGGTAGTACCTATGGGAAATTCTGCCCTTTTTGCCCTGGGATTCGTTCTTGACAAGAAATTCGAGAAGATATCCGAGGTGGCCGGAAAATTGATGGACTGCGGCATGTTCTTCGTTTTCCCCCAGTTTCATCCTGCCGCAATCCTGAGGAATCCAAAGAGGCGGGAATATTTTGTTGAAAATTTCCAGAAGGCTGTCTGGCTCCTGAGGGACATCCAGTCGATGCCCCGCCTGGAGATCGCCAGGAAATACAGGGCCCTGAGCATCTGATCCTAAATCTGGAAGAGCTGGTAGTTAGGAGGCTCCGTAATTATCTTGATGTCATGCGGATGGCTCTCCCTCAGGCCGTTTGTCGTGATGCGTACGAACCTTGATTTTGTCCTGAGTTCCTCAATCGTGGCGCTTCCTACATAGCCCATTCCCGACATGAGGCCGCCCATAAGCTGGAAGATGACTTCGCTTACCCTTCCGCGGTAAGGCACAGCGCCCTCTACGCCTTCTGCAACGAACTTGTTGTTACCGAGCTTCCCGTACCTGTCACTGCCTCCGGCGTTAATCGCGCCGATCGATCCCATCCCCCGGTAGGACTTGTATTTCCTTCCGTTGATGATCATCTCTATTCCCGGGCTCTCCTCTGTTCCCGCAAGCAGCGAACCCAGCATTATGGAACTGGCTCCAGCCGCAATAGCCTTTACAATGTCCCCTGAAAACCTGATACCGCCGTCTGCCACAACCGGGACCTTGTGTCCCTGAGCCACTTCAGCGCACTCTGCGATCGCGGTGACCTGTGGTACGCCAACTCCCGCAATGATTCTGGTGGTGCATATGGATCCGGGACCGATCCCCACGCGGAGTCCGTCTACCCCCAGGGAAATCAGATCTTCTGCAGCTTCGCCGGAAGCTATGTTCCCCGCAATTATGTCACAGTCCACGCTCTTTCGCATCTTCTTTATGGAATCGAGAACGTTCTGGTTATGGGCATGAGCCGTGTCCACGACTATCACGTCAGCGCCCTCCTTCTCCAGCGTCACTGCCCTGTCGATGTCGAATGGACCGACAGCCGCTCCCACCCGCAGCTTACCCTCCTCATCCCTGGTCGCGTCTGGATAGTTCTGCCTCGTAACGATGTCCTTCGCTGTGATCAGGCCCACAACTCTGCCTGAATTGTCAACCAGGGGAAGCTTCTCTATCCTGTGCTTGTACAGAATGTCTGTTGCCTCCTCTATGCCGATTTCGTCGCGCGCGGAAATGACGTCCTTTACCATCACCTCGGACACGGTCTTGACGTCCCCCCTGGCAAATTCCAGATCCCTCCTGGTGACAATTCCAACAAGTTTGTCTCCAGAAATCACTGGCATTCCCGCAATCTTCTTGGTCTTCATGATCTCCCTGATTTCCCTTAGTGGCGTCTGCGGGTCCACGGTATACACGTCACGTATCTTGATGGACTCCTCTCTCTTCACCCGATTGACTATAAGCGACTGAGCATTAGCTGTAAGATTCCTGTGAATGATGCCAATCCCTCCGGCGCGTGCCATAGCGATTGCCATCTCTGCCTCTGTGACCGTATCCATCGGGGAAGAGACCACAGGGATCTTTATGGGAATATTTCTGGTGAGCTTCGAAGAAACGTCAGCGTTCCGTGGTTCCACAGAACTCCTGGATGGCAGAATCAAAACGTCATCAAAGGTGAGACCTTCCTTTAGCTTGGAAAGCTTATCCTCAAACATGGGAAGGTAAGATAAAAGTCGTAAATAAATCTGATCTGCCTCGCGGAAGCAGTATTGGATTTGTTACATAATTCCCGGTGCCTTGCTGGAATATGCTCCAAGGTCACCACGGAAAAGAGTTCTTCATTGAACATTAACTCCAGGCGCAGGGCTGATGCCATTCTTGGGCCAAATCATATTCAACGCGGGAGAGTGCTCGACAGTTCCCCGTGGGTAAAGTTTTGTGAGCACTAAATTAGGGGAGTACTAATTCTTAAATACGAAATTAGGATCAGCCTAATCGATGGAAATCCTGCAGAAGTTGACCAAGAAACAGCTCGTGGCGCTTCAGACCGTGGAAATGCTCCAGAAGGGAAAAAAAGGTATTTCGCTCCTGGAAATTGCAGCCAGTCTCCGCGTGAAGCCGCCCTCTGCGCTGGAGACGCTTAGAGTGCTCCAGACCCTGGGCCTGGTAACCAGGATTTCAGGCAAGACGAAACTGACCAGACTCGGTTCGGGTTGCCTGGCAGAATACACGAGGCATCACAGGATTGCCGAATGCGTTTTCTCCAGTTACCTGAGTGCCGAAGAGTCGCACAGGGCAGCCATTGAAATAGACATGTCACTGAGCCATGAGACCGTTGAGGAGCTTTGCGCTGCGGAAGGACATCCCAAGATGTGCCCGCACGGATTTCCGATCCCGCCATGTGATGCCGATGCAGGGAGCGCGTGATATGAGTCACTGTTGCATATTCATGGCTAACTCGTTGCAGGAGGCGGGACTTTAGTGCTTGATCTGAACTTTTTCCTGAACCCCTCTGGCGGCCTCGGAGTTCTCCTAATACTTGCAATTGCATTCGTGCTGGGCACGCTTCATGGACTGACCCCCGACGAACACACTTGGCCCATAACCTTCAGTTACTCTATCGGCAGCTACAGTACAAGGGGAGGAATGAAAGCCGGTTTCATGTTCTCTGCCGGTTTCACCATCCAGAGGAGCATACTTACCGCTCTTGCATTTTCCGGACTCGCTGCAATATACATCAAATACAATCTTGACGGCTACGTCTACCTTATGGTGGGAGTGGGCATGTTCCTCGCCGGCTATTACCTGTTGAGGGGAACAAACATCCACTTTCCGCTTGACAGGTTGTTTGGAGGCAAGCTGCACCACTCCACCAGGTCAGAAAGGATCCCGATGGGAGAGGTCGAAGACAGCATCAAGCCTATCCCGTTGAAGGTCGCAACGGTGCACGGATTCATTGCAGGCTGGGGATTCGGGGCATATTCATCCATAATTGCGTTCGTTCTGGCACCGCAGATGCCAAATGTCTATTATGCTTTCCTCGTGGGCACGTTCTTCGGTGCGGGTACGATGGTGATGCAGATCATAATAGGTGCGGCATTTGCGAACATAATGAGAGTCAAGAAGCTCAAGCCGGAACAGATAATGCACGTGGGCAGGTCGTCTGCAGCCAGAACTCTTTACCTCGGTGGAATAGCATTTGCGGTCCTGGGAATTCTTATCGTGTTTTTCCCTGTCATCGACAGCATAGCCATCGGCACGGGAAGCCCTATATATAACCTGAATTCCATCGGTATTGCGACCATACTGGTAATACTGGTCGTCGGAGTGATCGGATTCGGAAACCTCTTCAAGTCCTACCGGGAGATCGTAAAGCGCAACATTTCCGAAACACGTGATACGGTGTAGTTTCCGGAACCTGGCAGGAGAGAACAACGGCTCTTTCCATTCATGGAATTAAGGAAATTGCCTGTTGAATCTGTCCAGCGCAAACCCTATGCTCGCCCTGACCTGTTGATCGTATGAATAGCGGATGCACCGGTAATATTGCCTGACGATTTCCGGGGAAACCCCGATCCTCATTGAAGTCCTTACAACAGCCGCGTCGTCATACCTTGGTTCGAGTCTTGCCATATCGTCTGAATCTGCAAGACGGTCGGATTTGCCCTGAATCTTGGAAACTGTTACTGCATACACCGGTGGAAGTCCTGCCAGTGAGGAAAATTCCTTACCCACGTCAATAAGTATCCTGAATTCGGGTCTGTAAGACCTGAGGGCCTCGTCCCCTATGAGGAGAGCATAGTCCGCAACACCGAGGAGATCGGATGCTTCGGTAAAGTCACACCTGATGGGTTTCCACGAAATCCCCAACTCATGCAGGATAAGCCCCAGATAGAATTCAGTGGTTTGCGTATGGGAGGTCACTGCGACATCCCCGATCCCGTCCATCCCCCCTCCATTTGAAACGAGGAGAGTGGACATTGTCCTGGAAATAGAGTGGATGGTGGGTCCCTCCAGGATTTTCAATTCCGATCTGTGGCTGTAATACGACAGCAAGCTTACCATGGCATAATCCAGTCTGCCGGACAGGACTTTTTCAAGCAGCACTGACGGGACGTCCCTGGTGATCTGAAACAGCGGATCCAGCATCGCCTCCAGCGGGTCCGAATGTGAAAAGTTGATTAGGCCGAGCCTTCCACTTTCACTTGGCGATTTTGCCATCCCTTGCCATCCTCAGGTTCCGAATCATTTTTTCTACAGTCTCCTCTATTCCATATGAGGGGTTAAAACCCCAATCTGCTGCAGACAGTGAGCAGTCAATGGACTCAGGCCACATTTCGGCAATCTTCTGCCTGAAATCAGGGGAATAGGTGACTTCGAAATCCGGGATATGCTTCATGATGGAATCCGCAAGTATCCCCGGGGTGAGTGAGTACGCAGACAACTGGTAGTCGGTTCTCCTTGTCAGATTCGCAGGGTCGGACTCGTAGAGTTTCAGCATTGCCCCGAGAGCATCATCAATGTACATCATTGGAAGCTGCGTATCCCTTTTCAGGTAACAGGCATAGGGTTTCCCGTCGATTGCATGTGTAAACATTTCAACGGAGTAATCGGTGGTTCCTGCGACCGGTTCGGTCTTGTAGCTGATAATTCCCGGAAGCCTTACGCCGCGCACGTCCAGCCCGAGATGTTTGGAGAAGTACTCTCCAAGCAGTTCTGATGCGATCTTGGTGATCCCATACATAGTGGAGGGTCGTATGACCGTCTCCACTGGAGTATTTTTCTTGGGAGTGCTGCTGCCGAAGACTCCGATAGTGCTTGGTATGAAAACCTTCTGCACTCCCGCTTTCTTTGCTTCGCTCAGAACATTAAACGTTCCGTCTAGATTTACCCTGTAAGCAAGTTCCGGATTCTTCTCTCCCGATGCTGAAAGTATCCCGGCAAGATGGAAAATCCCGGACACCTTTTCATTCGATATTACACGGGATATCGCCTCCCTGGATGTAACGTCCACCTTCCTGTACGCTATGCCAGGAAAGAGGGACGTGGAGTCTTTCACGTCTGACGCCACTATGTTCTCAGCCCCATACTCTTCAGCGAGAAATGGAACCAGATCGGATCCTATTTGCCCCAGTGCACCGGTTACAAGAATGGTACCCATCAGCCTCGGAAAGGTGAATATGAAGGACGGATATGTATGGTTCGCTTCACCATGTGAACATCTCGCTGCAACCAGAGCTGTCCGTAAGGGACCGGACAACGGCCTTGTTAGAGGTGCAATTTCATTGACCTTGCACAGGATTCCGCGCGCCAGGCAGGGTGATTACGGTACTCAATTTTCCGGTGAGTAGTCAAGATCAGGACAACTTCTTAGAAACAAGTTTAAAGGTGCGGAAAATTAGAGCCTATGACTTCTAGAACTGCCTGGGCCAAAAGTGAACTTGAGGAACTGGCAAATGGGGGGCGCCTGGTCCCCATCAGAACAATAGAAACGGCACAGGGCGCATGGATATCGATTGAGGGAAAACCGGTTCTCAACATGTGCTCCAATAATTACCTCGGGCTGGCAAACAACCCAGAGGTTGTAAGAGCATCCCAGGAGGCTACCAGTAAATTTGGCATGGGAGCTGGCGCGGTCAGATCAATAGCGGGGACAAATTCGCTCCACGCCAAGCTGGAAGAGGAGCTTGCCTCCTTCAAACATTTTGGATCGTCGTTGGTGTACCAGGGCGGACTTCTGGCGAACCTGGGGTCCATTCCTGTCCTGGTTGGAAAGGATGACCTGGTCATAAGCGAGGAACTGAACCATGCCAGCATAATTGACGGCGTGAGGTTGAGTTCTGCAAAGAGAGCGGTCTACAAGCATCTGGACATGGGAGACCTCAGGAACCAGCTCAAGGAGCACAGGAAGGACGGCAAGAAAACCCTCATAGTAACAGACGGTGTTTTCAGCATGGACGGGGATATTGCGCCCCTTCCTGAAATTGCTGAACTTGGAGAGGAATTTGATTCAATGGTTTACGTGGACGACGCTCACGGCGAAGGTGTTCTAGGAGATCATGGCCGCGGGATTGTTGATCACTTCAAGCTGTCCGGAAAGGTGGACATAGAGATGGGTACTTTTTCCAAGGCCCTGGGAGGAATGGGCGGCTTTGTTGCCTCGGACGAGGACGTGATAAGGCTCATGAAGCAGCGTTCCCGGCCGTTCTTATTCAGCAGCGCGCTCAATCCCGGGGATACGGCGGCAATTTCGAAGTCTCTTGAAATCATGTCCAAGGATGACAGTGCACTGAAAAGACTGTGGAGCAATGCAAAGAGGCTGAAGGATGGCCTCCTTTCCGAGGGTTACGATCTCGGCAATAGCAAGACCCCCATTACCCCGGTAATGGTGGGAGATGAGAAGAAGACGCTTGAGCTGAGCAAGTCTCTGTACCAGGAAAGCCGGGTCTTTGCCTCTCCCATAGTATTTCCCACAGTTGCCAGGGGGATGGCCAGGATAAGGCTGATGCCATCTGCAGTTCATTCCACGGACGACATTGACTTTGCAGTTGAATCTTTCCGGCAACAAGGGAAGAAACTCGCGATTCTGAAATGAATCGTGAGATACTGAAGATCCCTGACACAGGCACGGTAGCGTTTACTGTAAACGATAAACTCACGGAAGCGTCAGTGCTTGATAGACCCAACCGCTTCCTGGTAAGGGCAGTCCTCAAAGGAGTGGAGACCCTGGTCCACCTGCACGATCCGGGAAGGATCAGAGAATTGATCTATCCCGGAAACAGGATTCTTGTCAGGGAGACTGACGGCAGGAAGACCTCCTATTCCGTAACTGCAGCACGGAGCCATGGTGAGTGGATTCTTCTGGACTCAAGGTTCCATAACAAGATTGCAGCCGCATTCCTCCCCGAAGGATGCATGAGGGAAGTATCGGTGGAAAATGCCCGTCTTGATTTTGCCTGCGGAGATTGCTTGATTGAGATCAAAGGCAGCACTCTTTGTATTGACCGTGTCGCACGATTTCCCGATGCACCTTCAGAGAGGGCTTCCCGGCACGCAAGGATTCTTGGAAACATCGCTTCTCACGGTGGCCGAGCCCTGATGGTTTTCCTCGTTTTCTCTCCTGCCGCTGAGTCCTTTGCTCCCAACTCTTTAACCGATCCGACATTTGCAGGAGAACTGTCCGAAGCAGTGAGGAAAGGCGTGGAACTGAGGGCATTGAAGTTTGAGTTTGCTGATGGCAAGGTCAAGTTCATGAACGAGATACCGTGCGTCCCTGACTGGGGGAAGGAGTTCCACAAATGAAACTGATCGTGGCCAGGACAAACATAAGCGAAGTCTATGCCCGCATTGCAGCCCAGTCACCGCCCCATCATTTTGAATTTTCTGATCCATTCTGGGTCCTGATCACCACAATCCTGTCCCACAGGACGAAGGATCAGGTCACGGACGTGGCTTCCCGGAACCTGTTCGTCGCCTACGGGGACTGCAATGGCCTGGCCGAGGCAGACGTTTCGGAAGTGAAGTCCATGATCAGCAAGGTCGGTTTCAGTTCTGTGAAGGCAGGAAGGGTCGTTGAGGCTGCGAGATTAGTGAGGGATAGATTCAACGGATCAGTGCCTCGTACCCTGGAGGAACTCACCACCATCCCCGGCGTGGGAAGGAAAACCGCCAACGTGGTTCTTTCAGATTCCCTTGGCGTTCCGGCTATTGCCGTGGATACTCACGTTCAGAGGATCTCCAGGAGAATGGGCTTCTCAAATTCCGATGACCCGGCGGTCACGGAGCAAAGACTGAGGAGGATTGTTCCGTATGACCTTTGGATTGGGTTCAACCCAACGCTGGTTGAATTTGGCAAGAAGATTTGCAGACCGGTTGGTCCAAAATGCGGGGACTGCAACGTGAGCGAGTTCTGTGAATATTTTCACTCCAGAAATAGAAAGGCATACAGGAAACGCTAAAGGACCAGTTCCGGAGGCACTGTGGAAATACACCCCCGAAACGATGGCGTACCCGCAGATAAGGTGTTCCAATTGCGAAATAGCTGGAACCCCACGGATTGCGGTAATTGCCCCACCGCATACAGTCAGTGCCATCGCTGGACCCGGATGAAATCATTGAATTCAAGATGAAAGATACTAAGTGCAAAATTGATCCGAAGACCGATGCCTTGACAGCCGATCTCTTCGTTGAAAATCCCCTGAAATGCTGTCCTGGATTTCCTCTCGGAAATGCTCCTCTCTTCAAGGATGCCAATGAAATGAAATTGCAAGTCTGCAGGACTAATTAGGCGCCATATGCACAAAACAAAAACAAAATATTCCGCTTGACTCTCTGACTTATATCCCGAAGAGGGTTTCCCGCACCTAGGCGGATCGGTTCAGGAACGTGTAATTATGTCGGAAGCAAAGGTCATCAGAGAAATGGACGTGGAACGGAACCTCTGCAATTACTGCGGCGCCTGTGTGGGGATGTGCCCGACCGACGCGGTTTCCATGGATGATAATCTGGTGATCATACGTGAGGAGAAATGCATAAAGTGCGCTTTCTGTGTGGTGGGCTGCCCTACCGCTGCCATTACGGCCGGGTGGTTTAATGCAGAATTATGACGTGATTGTGATTGGTGCTGGTCCTGGCGGAAGCTCTGCCGCAAGGTTTGCCGCAAGATCAGGCCTCAAGACGCTCTTGATTGAGAAGAGACCGGACATCGGTTCTCCGGTAAGATGCGGTGAGGGAATCTCCAAGGGATGGATGCCAGAATGTGGCCTTAAACCTGACTCTCGCTGGATATCAAATGAAGTGAAGGGAGCAAGAATTTATGGTCCCTCAGAGAGGAAACCCGTTATCCTAACTCCTGAAATAGCAGGGAATGTAGTGGGATACGTCATTGAGAGGGACAAGTTTGACAAGGATCTGGCTTCCCTCGCAGCCAGCGAGGGCGCCGAAATTTGGGTGAAATCTCCCGCGACTGGCGTCATAATGGACGGCGTGAGGGTAGCAGGAGCGAAAGTGAGGCACAACGGGACAACCGAAGAAGTACGAGCAAACATGGTGATTGCTGCGGACGGGTTCGAGAGCGAATTCGGCAGGTGGGCAGGGCTTGAGTCCGTCATACTTGCCAAGAACGACATAATCTCTTGTCTCGAGTACAGGATGGTGGGGGTTGACGCCGATTTGGAATATGCCGACTTTTATCTAGGTTCAAGCGCACCCGCGGGATATTTGTGGGTATTTCCGAAAGGGGAAAGAGAAGCGAACGTTGGCTTGGGAGTAGCCTTGACTGCAGTCAAAGACAGGGGAGAAATCAGGAATTACCTGAACAACTGGATAAGAAAGCACCCCGGATTCTCCAAAGGCAAGACAATTCAACTCATCTCAGGAGGGGTGTCCGTCTCAAATGTCAAGGACAGCTTCACTCTTCCTGGACTCCTGCTGGTGGGAGATGCCGGCCGGCTGACAGACCCCTTGACGGGTGGAGGTATTGCAAACGCTTGCGTGTCTGGAAAAATGGCAGCGGAGGTATCAAAGGAGGCGATCGAATCGTCTGATTTTTCTTCGGAAATGATGAAAAAGTATGAGAGAATGGTGAAAGATAAGTTCCAGAAAAAGCACCTGAGAAACTGGATTGCAAAGGAGAAACTCGCAGCGCTGAGCGACAGCCAGCTTGAAAAACTTCTAGAAGTGCTCACAGGTGTTGAAGTCAAGGATGTCTCCGTGGAAGCCATTCTACAGTCGGTGAAGGGAAAGTATCCCGAAATGCTGAAGGACCTGGAACAATTTATCTGAATCCACGCTACTCTGTTCAAACTGGCGATTACTGCCTTTTCCGTCTTCTTCTCACCGCAGGAACTGCACCAGCGGCTGCTGCAACAATCACTATCCCAACAATGGCGGCCATGACAATTGTGTTCAATAGCAGTGGTTGCAACGTGTGTGAAACTGACATGTTTACCGTTGTAGCAGACTGGATCGTGATCGCAGTCCCTCCCAGAGTTGTTCGTGGGGTTTACCATCGGTTATTGTGAATCTGGCAGCCAAAGAATGTTTAAGTATCTCCGGCTATACTGAGGCTCAAGTAGATTCCAATGAGGGACGGCGGAGAATACGACATAATTGTTGCCGGTGCAGGAATCGCAGGAACACTTGCCGCGGCCATGGCATCCCGGAAAGGGAAGAGAGTCATTTTGCTTGACAGGAATCCTGAGGCGCAGGTTGGCAAGAAGACAATCTGGGGATGGACCTGTGGAGATGCAGTCGCCGGATCGCACATCGACTTCGTAAAGAAGAAGATGAGCGTTACATTCGGAGAGCCTGAGCTCGACAGGAGAGTCGACGGCGTTTATGCTCTTTCCCCGGACCTGGAGACTAAGTTTAAGTTTGAGGGAGTTGGATACACACTGGACAGGCCGGAATTCGAGGCCAAACTCCTGAAGATCGCAAAAGGATCGGGATCAGAGTACGTGAGTGAATTCGAGGTCCAGGGTCCAATCCTGGAAGATCGAAGAGTGGTTGGCGTATTTGGCCGGGACAAAAGCAAGGAAGAAATCCGGTACAGGTCCAAGGTTGTCATTGATACCCTTGGGATATCCACCGTGCTGAGGAGAAACCTTCCAGACAACCCGTTTGTAGACCGCACTATCGACATAGACGACGTGGAATCCACGGGCAGGTACATTTACGAATTCGATCTGGATCATGAGGATCTGGCCTACTACGACAGGGAAAATGCCCTGATACACCTGAACAATATGATGGCACCAGGAGGATATGGCTGGGTGTTCCCCAAGAGCGGAAACAGGATTAACGTCGGGATTGGGGTGCAGAAGAAGAGTCTTGACATACGGAACACGAAATTGGGGAAGAAAGATAACCTGCAGACTCTGATAGATGAGTACGTGAAGTGGAATCCTCTCTTCAAGAACCTCAGAATCTGGAACAAGAACAACAACGGAAAGGGTTCCTGGTCTGTTGCAGTGAGGAGGCCCATTGAGAGCATGGTATTCGACGGTTACATGGGCGCCGGTGACAGCATGGCACTTCCAAACCCCATCAGCGCAGGTGGCATTGGTCCTGCAATGCTATCAGGAGTGCTGGCAGGTGAGAACGCTGCCAAAGCCATTGAAGCCAATGACACTTCCACGGAAGGCATGTGGCAATACAACCTTGACTACAACCAGGCGTACGGAAAGAAGATGGCTGGAATGGAAGTATTCAGGATCTACCTGCAGTCACTTAACAACGACATCCTGAATTATGGGATGAGAACATTTCTGTCGACGAAGGAGGCATCCGACATTACTCTGGGAATAGTCCCCGAGCTCAGCCTTGCATCGAAGTTCAAGATGGTTTTGAAAGGCACAAGGAACATCAGCGCATTCTCAAACCTGGTTCACGTAATGGGCAGGATGAAGACACTTAACCAGATGTACGAAAACTATCCTGCATCAGTCAAGGAATTTGCGCCATTCAAGAAACAGGTAGTACACATGATTGAGGAAGCCAAGGAGAGGTTCCCCTCCTCTCCCATCTGAACACTCGTCCCGGGATTCCCTTTTTTCGTTATCCAGTCATTCCTGGTCTGAGGTAAGGTTCTCCAGGCCGAAGTCTCCGCCACGGAATTGGGCCTTGAGCATCTTCTTGAGGCCCCTGTTGCCCTGCATCTGTTTCATGTTCTTCTTCATGCTCTTGTATTCCCGCAGGAGAGATCGGACGTCTGCTTCGCTCCTACCGCTTCCCGTAGAGATCCGGGAAATTCTGGAGGCGTTGATCACGTCCGGTTCCTCAAGCTCATTATAGGTCATAGAGTCTAGAATAACCCGGTATACCTTGAGCTTCTCCTCTGCGCTATCAAGCGTAGTGCTGTCCAGCTTTGCCCCCATTGGCATCCTGGAGACCGGCATAGCATCCACTAGCTTTTTCATGATCCCTGGCTGCGCAAATTTCTCCCATATTTCGTACATGTCCTTGAGGTTGAATTTTCCGCTGAGAAGCTTGGTCATCGTCTTCTCGGCTTCCTCCTCGGAAACGTTTGCCTCCTGGGCAAACTGCATGAGGCTCTCCAGGTCGCCGAGTCCCATCAGTCTCGAAAGGAAGCGTTTCGGGTTGAATATTTCCATGTCCTCCATGTGCTCGCCCGTTCCGATGAAGTATACGGGCTGCTTTATGGCCGCAACCGCGCTGAGTGCTCCTCCTCCCTTTCCGGTTCCGTCCATCTTGGATATTATGACGCCGGTTATGCCGGCAGCTTCATTGAGCGAGAGCGCCTGTTTGCCTGCCTGCTGTCCCATTGTTGCATCCAGGACATACAGGACCTCATCCGGCGATGTTGCCGTCTTCAGGTCCCTTATTTCCTTTATCAGTTCCTGGTCAAGGGAGTCCCTTCCGCTGGTATCAACGATCCTGACCTGTATCTGCGACAGCTCCTTCAGGCCATTCCTTGCAATCTTCACTGGATCCTTCTCTTTCTCGGATCCGAAGAACGACACGTTCAACTGCTTCGCTAGCTGCTCAAGCTGATGATAAGCCGCCACCCGGTGTACGTCCGCGGCAATTAAGCCAACGCTCATCCCCTTGCGAGTGAAGAACTTCGCAAGCTTACCTGCTGCGGTAGTCTTCCCCTGGCCGTATAAACCAACCAGCATAATGACCTGCGGCTTCACTTCGATCTTGGATTCTTCGCCCAGAATCTTCAGCAGCTCCTCGAAAATGATCCTCACGAGGTAATCCTGCTCCAGCATTCCTGGGGGAGGTTTTTCCTCGCTGGCTCTCCTTTCCAGCGTTCTTGCCAGTTCAAGGGTAAGCTTCACATTTACGTCAGCCTTGAGGAGAATTCTCTGTATCTCCCTGGATACGTCTTTTATGGTTTCATGGTCAATATAGCTGGATCCTCCTATTTTCCGGAGAATGCCTCTCAGTCCAGTTCCCAGCGAATCCTGAGCCATTACGTCACCTCAATATTCTCTCCATCTGTGCCCACACGACTCGCACGTGTAGAACTTGGTTTCAGGTTCGTCCGCAGACCTGGTTTGCTTAAGGAGAAAATAGGCTCCAATATGCTGGCATTTTGGGCAAACTGCTTCCGAGTCAAGCGGTTCTGCAGTCTTCTCCTCGTCTATTATTACGACCTCTCTTGAGCTTCCCCTGCTGACAATCTTTCCCTGGCCGTCCGATGCTTCTGTTTTCTTGGTCTTGTTGCCACAAGACTTGCATTCATAGTACTCCCCGGAGTTGGACATCAGGGATCCACACTTTTCACAGAACATTTGCTTAGCCTAATTCAGTAATAATATTTAAATTGAGGATTTACCGACAAATTCCGCCTGAAGGCATGGGGCTTTCTTGCAGAAAAACAGTAAACGTTCCAGTTCCGGCTCCAACGTCCAGGATGGTGGCTGATTCTTTAGACAACGCGGGGAGAAGTTCTCTTGCTATCATTGTCGCCAGCCCGTGTAGCACATCATGCCCGAAGTTTCTGAAAACGATCCCGTCCCACTGCTCTGCCTCGCTGTTCCTGTTCCGGTCCATTATCCGTGAGGTCGGGATGCCGATTTATTGGCTGATATCAGAACGCATAGTTTGCGAGAATGACGGTCGACGGAAAACGCCGGGGGGGAGATTCGAACTCCCGAGCTACAAGAGCAATAGATCTCGAATCTATCGCCTTACCGGGCTAGGCTACCCCGGCCAAATGGTCGGTAGGCGATATGCTAACTTGTTCTTGAAACCTCCTTCATCATGCAGCGGTCCATTACAACCTTCAGACCCTTGCCGTGCGCAAGGTCTGCCGCATCTTTGTTCACGACCCCTTCCTGCAGCCAGAGTACCTTTGCACCTACTTCCACAGCCTCCTGCGCGATGGGCAGGACAGCCTCCGGTTTTCGGAATACGTCCACTATTTCGATTCCCTCGCTTCTGGGAATTGACTTCAGATCTGGATAAGCACGAACGCCATTCCACTCCTTCAGCGTCGGATTCACGGGATATATCTTATACCCTTTACGCGAAAGATATTCGGCAACGCGGTAGCTGTCCCTGTCTGGTTTGTCCGAAATGCCAACCACCGCTACTTTCCTGTTCTTCTTCAGTATCTCTCCTATTGAATTCTCATCATATCCAGTCATGGTCCACCTAAGCAAAAATGACCCACGGGTTAAAAAATGATGCTAAGTGAATTTGGACCGCGGGAGCTTCAATGCTACTTCTTGCCAATTCGTAATATCACAGCGAAACCCTGCCAGGTATCTTTGGAAACGCGGACGCTTTGCTCACGTTATCCAGTCCGCACAGGAACCTTGTGAACCTCTCGACACCAATTCCAAATCCTGAAGATCCCCTGAGCCCCTTCCTTGCTGCGGCAATGAACCATGAGAAGGACGCAGGGTCCTGACCTTTTTGCGAGATTCTGGTCAGTATCCTCTTCAAATCGTGCTCTCTTTCACCCCCTGACAGCGCCTCGTGATATCCTTCCGGCCACAGGAGATCCATGTCCTTCAGTACACCTGGCTTATCGTCCCATTCCCTGTCATAGAACTCCCTTGCATGGAGAGGAATATCAACGATCCATACCGGATCTCTTGAGTCCTCGGAAATTCCCTTTTCGAAATCCTTGCCATATTCTTTCTCCGCATCGCCAAATGTTACTCTTCTGAAACCTTTCTCCCAATCCGGGATTTCCCTGCCAAGCGATGAGAGAACATTTCCGTCCTCCTTCTTCACGTTGCTGACAGCTTCTATGATGATCTCCTCTGCCAGGTTCATGCTTCTTTCCCGGTCCCACTCGAGAGCTTCAACATCCGCTTGAGTGAATTCGTACAGGTGCCGTCCGCTTTGAGATTTTTCGGGAGTCTCAAGCCTGATGTTCGGCGACATGATGAATATCTTCTTCAGGGACTGCACCGCGATCTGCTTATGAAATATCATGCTCTTTGTCAGCCAGAGGTCCTGCCCGTAACACTTTATCCTTGGATCAGAAACAGGGTGGTTCAGGGGGTCCGTCAATGGCGAGATGATTACCGGAGGTATCTCAATGAATTCCCTCGACCTGAGCGAAGAGGAAAGAGACGCCCTCAACGTGGACTGAACCCTGAGTGCATCGATTACCTTTTCGTCCTCCAGATGCAAAAACGCATTTTCTATGCTTTGAATTTGGTAATCCGAATCGACGTATTGCTCCATTACCTCGGATCTGTGTGTCATAAAATAAACATTTATTAGACTTTTTGAGCATAACGGCAATTTTTTATCCGTATTACAGATTATGATCCATGAAAGGGCTCATTGACCGGAAAGATACCGAGATAATAGATTACCTGAAGGATCACGGACGGGACAAGATATCAGAGATTTCCGGGAAGACTGGAATCCCAAGAGCAACGATCTTCGAAAGGATCACAAGACTGAAGAATGAGGGGTACATAAAGAAATTCACCGTAGACCTGGATCACGAAAAGCTTGGTTACTCCGTGAAGGCCTATATCATGGTCTCCTTTGATTCCAACACCGGAACTGACCAGAGGTCCCTGGCAAGAAAAATAGCAATGCTAGAAAATGTCCTTTCGGTATCCATAATTTCCGGACAGTGGGATATCCTTGTTGAAACCGTCAGCAGATCCATGAAGGATTTGTCTGTGTTTGTCCT